>NZ_JAGEKJ010000010.1:0-137144 GCF_049887835.1 Gluconobacter sp. NFX36
GGCCAGCCGCTCTTCAACATCAAAGAAACCAGGCTGCTTCATCTGCCATCATCCCCAATCAACGCAGGAGAGATGGAATCACAGAGGAACCCTCAAATCCAGAAGGTTTTTCGAACCCTCCATCTCCATTCTGAGCGTTTTGATGACTTCACTATTGAAACCAGCCTTGATAGCGAAATATGGCGTACCGAATCTTTTGAACTTTCCAATCACCCTACAGACAAGACGATTTTTGTTACCTTCAGAGCACCGCCTTCAGCACGTTTTCTTCGTATTACCAGTCTGTCCAATGATTGCCTGCATCTACGCTCCTTAAAAGCACAGTCGCTGCCGCTAGGGTCAACTCAGGATCTGTCTCCTTATGCCATAGCTGACATGAGTACAGTTTCCTCCTACTCACAATCAGATGACACACAGGTAGAAGCTTCGTCTCTTTTTGTAGGGGCAGACGATTACAGCATCCACTCCAAAAATGAACCATACCCATGGTGGAAAGCCGAATTCGACCGATTGGTTGTCATTGAGCGCGTTAGAATATCCATTCGTTCCGGGTGGAACAGGCGCTTTATTCGCTTTGCATTCGAGACGTCTACCGATGGCAAAATCTGGACTGTCATACGCCTGGTTATGGACGGGAAAAGTCCTTCCGAAGCTCCTCAGAATGAGGTTATCTGGTCTCCGTCCAATCCCGCTGCCACACGCTATTTCCGTATTCGGTTACTCGAAAACGGAATTCTGAACCTGCAACAGATAGAACTTTCCGGTCGCCCGGCTCTGTAAAGTATTTCTCGAAAGGTCATCTGTCTCACAACTAACAGGATCCAGGCTCAGACCTATCGTACAACCAGTGTGGTTACAATCGACGATAGACAAATTCAGTAGTTGCGCCTGCATGTGTAACCGCTTCTTCAATTCTGTCATGAAATGGGGAGCGGCTACAGACCGGATCCATATTCGCCGCATTTCCTGTCAGGGCCAATGCCTGACAACGACATCCGCCCCAGTCGATCTCCCGGCGATCACAGACACGGCAGGCTTCCGGCATCCATTCCGTTCCACGAAACATGTTGAATAGACGGGAATTATTCCAGATCTCTGCCAAAGATTCATCCCGAACATTCGGAAAAGTTACATTGGGAATGATTTCTGCCGCGTGACAGGGCAAAACACGGCCGGAGGGGGAGATATTTACGAATCTCTGCCCCCAACCACCCATGCAAGGTTTGGGTCGGTCCGCATGATAGTCTGGCGTTACATAATCAATTGCCAAGCCACCTTTAGCACGTTCAGCTTCAACGGCCCGCGTGGAGTCTTCAAGCTGTTCTCGGGTCGGCAAGAGAGCATCCCGATTTTTCAGGCCCCAGCCATAATATTGTGTATGGGCGATCTCCACCCGTCCCGCTTTCAGTTCACGCGCTAACTCAAACATTTGCGGAATCCGCGCGACATTTTCCCTATGGACGACGAAATTCAGCGTCATGGGGATACCGGACTCCTCGATCAGCCGAGCAGCCTTCAGCTTGCGCTCCTGCGCACCTTTCAGGCCACCAATGCGCTCGGCACCTTCTTCCGTGACATCCTGAAATGAGAGCTGGATGTGATCCAGCCCGGCCTTATCCAGAGCTTCCAGTTTGTTAGCATCCAGCAGAACGCCGGATGTAATGAGATTGGTGTAAAGGTTCAGCTTTCGCGCGAGCGTGACCAACTCGACCAGATCCGGCCGCGCCATAGGTTCACCGCCAGAGAAATGGACCTGTAAAACACCCATCTCCGCTGCCTGCTCCAACACCCGACGCCACCCAGCCGTATCCAGCTCTGCCGCCTTCCGCTCCAGATCCAATGGATTAGAACAATACGGGCAGGCAAGCGGGCAACGATGGGTTAGTTCAGCCAGAAGGCTCATCGGGGGCTGGGGCAAGGTCATGCGCGAAGAACGCCCTTTTCCGTCAGATCAGAAAGAAGCGCGAGAACGTCCGTTGAGATGACCTCGCGGGGAGCAGAGAACTGTTCTGTCAACACCTCAATGATGATGCCGACAGTCCTCTCTCCGTCCACAAGACCCAAGATATGTGGGGCAGCGCCTTCTATAATAAAAGCCTTTTCGGGAGCCTGGACGAGCCAGAGATCCCGAACGCGGTCTTGTTGAAGGCGATGACCGCGCGCAAAAGACAGCACGGTGTCTTCCGTCACACTCATGGGACAAAAGCGCCCGGCGGGATATGGTCTTCCACATACGCATAATCCAGCGCATCCAGCATGGACCACAGAACGGAACACTTGAACTTCAGGGCGCCCAGAACTTCACGCTGTTGTTCCGGTGTACGGGCATTTTCCCTCACATACGCCAGCGCAAAATCGGAATCCCGAGGAGCCTGAGTGAGGCGCGGCGTAAAATAAGCCAGCGTTTCCTCAGAAATGAAGTCGTAGTGCCGCAACATACCAGAGACACGTTCGCTGATGATCGTTGGGGAAAACAACTCGGTCAGAGACGAAGCAATGGCAGCCAGTATGGACCGGTCTCGTACGAAATTTACATACGCATCCACGGCAAAGCGCGTAGCGGGCAACAGGCCGTCCGTGCTCTCCACGTAGTCCCGATCAAGACCCAAACCATCCGTCAACACGAGCCATCGGGCGACACCACCTGTTCCTGGCTCCGTGCCGTCATGATCTTCGATACGGCGACGCCATTCGCGGCGCAGCTCGGCGGTGGGAAGGCGAGCAAGGAGCGTTGCGTCCTTGGCTGGGATCTTGGCCTGATAATAGTAGCGATTCAGGGCCCAGGCCTGAACCTGCTGCTTTGTCAGCAGACCGTCATGCAGCTTGCGATGGAATGGATGACGGTTGTGGTAACGCTCAGCCCCGATCTGGCGGAGGCGGGCTTCGAGCTGGTCAGGTGTCAGGAGTGTCATGGTGTTTCCAGTCTGAAAGTCATGCCGTCTTCGGACACGGTCCACCCCGCGTTCTCGACGTCTTTGCGTTCCGGACTGTCTTCCATCAGAACCGGGTTCGAGTTGTTGATGTGAATCAAGACTTTACGCGGTTTTGAACAGGACGCGAAACACTCGACTGGTCCACCACTGTCCCGCACCGAAACATGCCCCATACGCTGACCCGTTTTCGGGCTCAGGCCCGCACGGATCATTTCATCGTCGCGCCAGAGTGTTCCATCGAAAAACAGGAGATCCGCCTGAGAGGCACGTTCGATAATGTCTGGTGTGATGTGGGCACAGCCGGGAATGAACAGAACCGTCTGTGTCCCATCAGTGATCGAAACCCCCAAAGTTTCATCAGGCCGCGAACCTTCAGCCTCAGCGTAAAGCGGTGCCTTCCCCGGAACCGCAAAAGCCGTCAGCGTCAGGCCAGACGGAGTACCATCTTTCAGGTTCAGTGCTGTCGGCGTGTCCAGCTTCAGAGTCACACGCGGGACAATCGCAGGGTCAAGCGCGCCGAAAATGGGATTGGCGGCCAGTTGGTCTAGTGTGGACTCGCTGCCCATCAGCGTGAAAGGCTCACGCTCACGTAGAGTCAGCAGGCCCGTGATGGCGTCGATTTCACCGCAGGTCAGGATGACACTCTGGATCGGCGTGCCACGAAGACTGCCCTGATGGTGAAGGGCTGGCATCTCGATGATCTGCTGTCGCAGGTCCGGGGAGGCATTGAGAACAAACCAATGTTCTCCATCAGCACTCACGGCGATAGAGGCCTGAGTGCGAGGGCGTGCGCCCTGTCGCGTGCGGGCAGCGACACATCCGGGAGCTGCGGAGTTCCATTGCGGGAATCCACCGCCGGCCGCGGAGCCGAGCACGATGACATCAATCATTTTTCAGAAAACCGTCTGGTAGGCGTCAACAGAAAAACGGCCGCCCCTGTGGGAGGCGGCCGCCATTTTCCCCAGAAAGGGAAAGATGATTACTTCTTCTCGCCGCAGACGTACGAGTTGATTTCTGCGCCCAGCGGAATTTCGGTAACTTTCGGCGTGTTCCAAGCCATGGCTGTTCTCCTAGCTCCAGGTTCGCCAACGGAGCAGGCCCCCGTCAGCTCTGATCATTATTTAGTGACCTCTTCCCACTGGAGTTCAAGAGGGTTTTTGGGCAGAACACGCAACTGTGTCCTCTGTCAGGTCTTCTCACCTGAACATCATCTCCTCCGATTCAGGCACCAAACATGTCCGGCCGTTCGACTGAGCCTTCCGCACTTCCCAGCCAGAAAGGCTCTCTTCCGCCGGAAGATGACGCCCCTTGTCCTCTTTCGGACTTTGTTAAAGAAGACGAGGATCTGCCGGACCCCACGCTGGATCGTGACATATTGCGTCAACATCTGAACGTCCGGGATATCTGTGTTCTAATCCTGACGATTCTGGCCGTTTTTTATTCTTTGTATTTCACAGCGCCCATTCTTCTGCCTTTCGTCTTCGCACTGGTGGTCAATCTCATGATGATTGCCCCAATGCGTTTCCTTCGACAGAAGCTCCACCTCCCCAAGCATCTGGCTGCGTTGCTTCTGATCGTCGCCATGTTTGGTGTGGTGGGTGGTATTGCCACGACGATCTCCGTTCCTGCAGCTGGCTGGATCTCCCGTGCTCCACAGACTCTTCCGGCACTTCAGAGCAAACTGGCCGTTCTGCGTGGCCCTATTGAAATGATACAGCGGGACTATCAACGGCTGTCCGGAGTGTTTGGCGGGTATCGGCCATCAGGCTCTCATGCCGTCGCTGGCCCTATTGGCGGGGAGACAGCGTTAAGCAAGTTGGGCACCTCTGTTCTTGCCGGCACACGGGAAGTCGCTGGAGGATTTTTCTCCATGCTGCTGATGCTGTTCTTTCTCATGACAGAGGGAGACACACTGCTTCGGCGTATTGTGGAAATCATGCCGACCTTTCGGAAGAAGCGCCGGTTGGTTCAGATCACAACCCAGATTGAGCGGAACGTATCTCTTTATTTGGCGACCATCACCATGATGAATTTCCTGGTGGGTCTGGCGAACATGATCCAGTGCTGGGCGACGGGAATGCCCAACCCTCTGCTCTGGGGTGTTTTGGCTTTTCTATTGAATTATATCCCCATCATCGGCCCGCTTACGGGTGTTGTGGTATATTTTTTCGTAGGGCTCTTTACCTTTCCATCCCTGCTTTACGCACTAGTTCCCCCATCCATCTACCTGCTGATCCATGTGCTGGAAGGCGAAACGATTACGCCGATGCTGCTGGCTCGGCGTTTTACGCTCAACCCCGTTTTTGTTATGGGATCACTGCTCTTCTGGGACTGGATGTGGGGAATTTCTGGCGCGTTCCTGTCCGTTCCAATGCTCGCGGTCTTCAAGATTGTCTGTGATCATATCGAAGTCCTCGCCCCGCTTGGACATATTCTGGGCGGCTCCCGCAGACGGTCACTCAGCAGCGCCATCACGGCACAACTTCAGTCCGAACCCTAAGAAGGTTGATTTGAGGAACATCTGGTCAGACAGGGGGTTTTCGGGGTAGAGGCTGCGGCATTGTCCGGCACAGGAACCATCTCAAGGAGACCTCCATGACCAAACAGTCCCGACGCGGCGTCTGTCTGGTGATCTCAGCCCCCTCCGGTGCGGGTAAATCCACGATCGCCAATGCCCTGCGTGCGTCAGAACCCAGCCTCAAGCATTCTGTCTCTGTGACGACGCGGAGCCCTCGCCCCGGTGAAGTAGAGGGCATTCACTATCACTTCCGGGATATCGAAGCCTTTCGTGCGATGGCTGAGGGCGGCGACCTTCTCGAATGGGCAGAAGTCTTCGGCCGTGGGTACGGCACTCCTCGATCCCCCGTAGAGGAAGCCCTGGATGCTGGTTATGACATGGTGTTCGACATCGACTGGCAAGGGCATAGGCAATTGCGTGCTGCGCTTCCGGAAGATGTTGTAAGCTTGTTCGTTTTGCCTCCCTCTCTGGAAGAACTCGAACGTCGCCTTCACAAGCGCGCCTCTGACGACCCTTCTGAAATCGAAAAGCGCATGAACGCTGCACTCAATGAAATCTCGCATTGGGCAGAGTTCGATCATACGATTGTCAACTCCGATCTCGATACCGCCATCTCTCAGGCGCGGTCCGTTCTAACAGCGGCACGGCTCACCACGCGACGTCAACGGAACCTTGTGAATGTTGTAGCGGGATTTAATCCTTCGCGCTGATTGGTCCTATCTTCACATAGAGTGCCTGCAAGGCTGCCCTCAGATAACGGCAGCCTTTTTATGACCTACCCACAAAACGACAAAACATTACGAAATAATAATTATCATAGTATATCGTAACGATTTCATTATGAATTACCGGGACAGCATCAGCTGCATCAAATTCCGTTCCGGGAGTCGCCAGTATGTCATCAAGACGTCTCTTTTTTCTTGCAACAACATCCCTACTGGCATCTTCCGTAGAATCACAAGCTCTCGCAGCAACAGATCCTACCGTTGTTCAGGCGCCTCCTTATCGAGCAGCCAGCCATACCAACAGGACGCTGTCCAGGACAAAGCAACAGATTGTTCATCCCCAGGCAACGCAGGCTGGCAACAACGAAACCATGATCGTTACGGGAACGCATGCAAGCAATAAGCATGCGCGTGAAAGCACAAGTCCGGTGACTGTCGTAACAGCCGCTACACTTCGTCGCTCAGGTCAAATGAATCTGGCTGACGCACTGACGCGAACCTACGCCTCGATCAACGTCTCTGCCAAGGGAAGCGATACGGCTGCTCTGACGTCCTCTATACGAATGCGCGGACTGAATCCGAACCAGGTTTTGATCCTGATTGATGGAAAGCGTCGTCACGTCACGGCCAATATCGTGCAGAATGCCGGACCACAGTTTGGTTCCACACCGGTTGATCTCAATATGATCCCGGCCAACATGATCGACCACATTGAGGTTCTCGAAGACGGCGCCGCCGCAATGTATGGTTCGGACGCGATTGCTGGCGTGGTGAATATTATTACCAAAAAGCAGGACCATGGTCTGAACATGTCTGCACAGACTGGTGCCAATGCCTATAACGGTGATGGGTGGCAGTACCAGCTTAATGCAGATGGTGGCTTCAAACTTGGCCACGATGGCTTCATGCACATCAGCGGGCAGGTCTATCATACAGACCATTTCGTTGCAGGAGCAAAAGATCATCGTCTTCTGGGGTACTGGCCTGCAGGAGCCAACACGAACGGTTATTACACCGGCGTTGTGGCTAACGCGCGAGGCGTGCCCACAGACTCCAACAAAATCATGAGCACCCCGGAAGAAACCCGTGAAAATCTGGGTATTGATTTCGGAAAGCCCATTACAGAGAAAATCGATTTCTATGGGCAGGTTACATATGCCCACCGTCATGCCGAAGCCATTCAGAATTATCGCGTTCCCAGCATTGCACCAACACTTTACCCATCCGGTTTCTCGCCGCTCGAAGTCATTGACGAAGATGATTATGCAGGAGAACTTGGTCTCAAAGGGCACGATTTTTATGGCTTCGATTGGGATCTGAGCACCGTTTATGGCGCCGACCAGGACAAAATCAGCAACAAGAACACAGCCAATACCGGTATGCTGGGATCGACCTGCAATAACGGTAACGTGGCCAATTATTCCTCAAGCGGTTGCGGTTGGTCTCCAACGACTGTTCGTGCACTGAACTATCGTAACGCGCAGTGGACCAACAATCTGGACTTCCGACGCAAGATCAACATTTTCAATACGGTGCCGATGGTTCTGGCTTTTGGTGGCGAACATCGTTTGGAAATGTATGACATCGTTGCGGGCGAACCCGCATCCTATGAAGTTGGCGGAACGCAGGGTTATGCCGGTCTACGCCCCCAGAACGCAGGCTCCTGGAGCCGTAACATCTGGGCCGCCTATATCGATGGTGACTTCCATCCGTTGAAGCACTGGGATCTCGATTTCGCAGGACGCTTTGAACACTACACGGATGTTGGCAATGCCCAGAACGGCAAGGTCTCAACACGTTATGATGCGACACCGTGGCTGGCATTCCGTGGTACGATCAGCACCGGTTTCCGTGCTCCAACACTTGCGGAACAGCACTACAGCACCATGAGCGTTAGCCCGACCAGCGCCAGTGGTCTGCTTCCCGTCAGTTCTGCTGCTGCCCGCATTCTTGGTGCCAGCCCACTCAAGCCGGAATATTCTGTCAGTTCCAGCGGTGGTGTTGTGGTGGAACCTGTGAAAGGCTTCCATGTGGAAGCGGACGTCTACCAGATCAATCTGCGTAATCGTATTTCACAGGGTGGTACGACCAAGGGTCAAGCGGCCGTCGATGCCATTCAGGCTATGGGTTATGCTCTACCCGTCAATTCGTTTGATATAAGCAATGTTTCTGCTTATTATTTCGCAAACGTAGCAAGTACACGAACGCAAGGTCTCGATATCAAAGCAGATTATACGTTCCATCTGCACCGTTATGGCAATCTTGCACTAAGCATGGCGCTAGACCTGAACCGTACCCGCATGCATCATGTCGCAAGTGATACGAATGGCAGCCCACTGCTTAATGCACAGACGATCGGCTACCTTACAACAGGCTATCCCCGCAGCAAAATTATCCTCAACGCTTATTACACAATTGGAAAATGGGATCTGAACATTCGCCAGACCCGTTACGGTGAAACAACATCCATGATGACGTATCAGGACTGGACGCCAGCTTCCGCAACCTGCCCCGCATCCGGCGGAGCGCTCCGCTACTCCAACGTCTGCTTTGGCCAATTCAAAAACACGCCACGCTGGCTGACAGATCTTGAAGTTGGTTATCGCTTTAACGAACATTGGCATGTCGCTGTTGGTGGCAACAACGTCTTCAACATTCGTCCGCGCAAGCTGCCTGAAGAGCTAAGCTCCTACGGTGCTGCTGTCTATGACTCCAACTCAGCACAGGTGCCGATAAACGGCGGTTACTACTACGGTCGTATCAACGCGACATTCTAATGCCCAACAGGACCGGTGAGGAAAATATCCTCACCGGTTTTTTCTTATTTGGTCGTATAGCCACCGTTGACGAGAATGGTCTGACCCGTCATCCACCATCCATCAGACACAAGCATCCGTACAAACGGTACAACATCCTCAATATCCGTCAGACCCGTTTTACTCAGTGCGGATAAAGCCGCCGCTGTCTTGTGGTATGCCACGGCATCCGCGCCTTCCTGTCCATAAAAGAAGGGCGTATCCATTGGTCCAGGGCCAATGGCATTTACGGAAATACCACGCGCTCCATATTCCTTGGACGCCGCACGCGTAAAATGCTCCACCGCTGCCTTGCTGCCAGCATAAGTGGAATAGAATGGCGTGTAGGCTCCCAGAAGGGATGTGACGAGCGTTAGAAGCTTACCATTGTCTTTGAGATGCAAACCGGCTTCCTTGATAAAAAAGAATGCCGACTTCGTATTCACATCGAACATCTCGTCAAATTCATCTTCAGACGTCTCGGCGATCGGTTTCTTCAGAACCTTTCCGACGGTATTGATGGCAATATCCGGCTGGCCAATCGCCGCCACAGTCTCTCTGAACAGGTCTGCGTTTCCGGCGGCGGTTCTCAGATCTTTCTGGAAGGCTACGGCCTCGGCGCCAGCCTGCCTAAGTGCGGCAAGAGTTTCATCCGCGGCGCCTTTTGTTTCTGCGCTATTATAGTGAATGGCAATGGCACGCACACCTTGAGCCGCAAGGTCCCGGGCAATAAGGCCGCCAAGATTTTTGGCACCACCGGCGATAAGAGCCGTTTTTCCCTTCAACGTATGATCTGCCATGATTGGGGTCTCCATCTTTCGCAATTAAGGCCCACAGGCTACCGTCCTGCGAAACAGGACCAAGACTCTATTCCTGATCATACCTGTCAGGAATTTCGAACAAACCTTCCCCAATATGACGAGGTTCTTTTGGATCGGATCGACCTTTTCCGCATTTTCATCAGAGTGGTTGAAACGTCCAGTTTCACTCGTGCCGCTGACATATTGAACATGCCTCGATCCACTGTGTCCACAGCCATCCGGGATCTGGAAATCCGGACAGGAACCCGGCTGCTTGCCAGAACCACCCGCGCCGTCTCTCTCACGCAGGATGGCAAAAAACTCTATGAGCACTGTCTGCGACTTGTCGCAGATGTGGAAGACATCGATACTTTGTTTCGAAAAAAAACCGATGGGCTTTCAGGTGTTTTACGCGTCAATCTTCCAGGCCGGATCGGACGGTTGATCGTTACGCCGGCACTGCCAGATTTTCTGTCCTGTCACCCCGACCTCTGCATCGAACTTGGCATGACGGACCGTGCCGTCAATCTCGTAAAGGAACAGACAGACTGTGTTCTGAGGGTCGGGCCACTTCAGGACTCAGAACTTATCAGCCGCAGGATAGGCGAACTCAGCCTTCTGAATGTCGCAAGCCCCGCTTATCTGGAGCAGTCTGGCATCCCGGCGCACCCGGATGACCTGACCCGTCATCATGTTATCCGCTACGCATCTCCTGTGACGGGTCGTGTAGAACCTTGGGAATGGATGGAAAATGGCGCAAATAAATCTACCCTTCCTCCAGCCCACATCACGGTTGATAATGCGGAAGCCCTGATTGCAGGTTGCCTTGCAGGAATGGGATTAATCCAGGTTCCTGCCTATGACGTGCAAGAGCATCTTCGAAACGGAGAGCTTGTAAGCGTCATGCCAGAATGGTGCGCAGAGCCCTTGCCGATGTCTATTCTCTATCCCCACAGACATCATACAGCGGACAGGGTCACCACATTCGTGGAGTGGCTGGAGCGTCTCCTCAAATGTCACGTGCTTCCGGACTGAATTTATTCCGCTGTCGTGTCAGGATCCGTTTGCGCAGCGGCCTGAACAGCCGCCGCGAAAGCCGTGGCATTCCCCATCGCATCCGCCATTGTCGTCGGCATCAGGATGGTCGTCCCGCGGTTCTTGTTCATTTCAAAAACGCGATTGATCTGAAGAATCTGGAGCGCGATGGGCGAAGCTTCATACGTCTTAGCCGCAGCGGCCAGTTCCACAGCCACCTGTCGTTCCGCACTTGCAAGCGTTACCCGGGCTGCACGCTCACGTTCAGCCTGCGCCTGTCGACTCATGGCGTCCTGCAGATTGTCAGGCAACTGAACATCGCGGATTTCCACGGCCTGAACCGTAACACCCCATTCCCGGGTCTTAACCTCGATCAGGTCTCGCAATTCATCATCAATGCGTCTGCGATCTTCCAGCAAAACGGCCAGATCCGAACTGCTGACCACTTCGCGCAGGGTCGTCAGCGCCACCATGGAGACCGAGCCTTCATAGTCATCCAGTTCTGTAATAGCCCGCAACGGATCATGCACCATCCAGAATACGACCGCATCCACATCCACGGGTGTTGTATCGCGCGTCAAAGTCTGACGTGTGTGGACAGGCACTGTTCGGATACGCTGGTCGACCACTTCACTAATCTGATCAACAAACGGAATAATCAGAAACAAACCCGGCCCACGCAGTCCCTGGATCTTGCCTGCACGAAGAACCAGCGCCCGTTGCCAGGCATTGCACATCTTCAGAGACAGAAGAATAAACACCCCTACAATTGCGCCAGCGATGACAAATCCGATCTGGCGGGTCGCAAGCTGAAGACCCACCCCGATTAGAAAGCACAGGATCGCCAGTGCCGCTGCCAGCCCGTTGAAGGGCAACCCACGACCTCTTCGGGATGAGGACGACGGAAATGTTGGATACTGAATCATGACTGTCCCTTTCCGGCGCCCGACACTGGCGCAATAGAAGATGAAGACTCCAGAAGTGTCTTCATCGCCTGAAGAACATGGTCTGGCTCAAGCCCCAGAGCATGGCTTCGGGCAATCGTCGAAGCTGCGAGATCCATGACCTCGCGCTCCCTCAGACCTGGATCTGGCTGGGGCGGATGGATGCTAACAAAACTGCCACGCGCCCGGAACGTCTCGATGGCTCCAAGTCGCTCTAGTTCCGCGTAAGCACGCTGAACCGTATTGAGATCGACCTGAAGATGGACAGAGAGCGCCCGCATTGTCGGCAACCGGTCTCCGGGTTTGAGCAGCCCGGACCCTATAGCCGTCAGAATACGCTCCCGCATCTGAACACGAAGCGGCAAACCTCCGGTCATCAGAAGCGGCGTGGGAAACAGTAGTGTCTCTATGTTTGCAGACATACATACAAGATAGTCATCATCGCAATCTTTCCGTCAAGAAATTTTGGAAGACCGGCGCTTCGTGATATGCGCTGCTGTTCTCTTTTCATTGGCTGCGGACAGCAAGGACAGACGCCTCATGACAGCGCCTCAGACCGAAACGGACACTTCAGACCGGAGCGGCTCTCCGCTGATCCTCGCCCTCCCGAAAGGGCGGATTCTCAAGGCGTTGGCCCCTGTTCTGAAACGAACCGGTATCGAGCCGGATGCGGATTGCCTTGAAGAAAGCAGCCGCCGCCTGCGGTTCGGAACATCCTACCCCAATCTGGATGTCGTCCGCGTCCGCTCTTTCGACGTGGCGACCTTCGTGGCTTATGGCGGCGCGCACATTGGCGTCTGTGGGGCTGATGTTCTCATGGAATTCGATTATCCAGACATCTATGCGCCCCTGGATCTCGGGATCGGCGGCTGCCGTATCTCCGTCGCACGCCCCAAAACTGTGATCGAAGATCCGGCCGCCTATCAGTCCCGCCTGCGTGTCGCAACAAAATATCCGACCATTGCCCGCCGTCACTTCGCCTCCCGCGCCATCAATGCAGAAATTGTACATCTGAACGGTGCCATGGAGCTTGCGCCGACACTCGATCTGGCCAGCGTCATCGTGGATCTCGTGGATACCGGTTCCACCCTCCGCGCCAATGGTCTGATGGAGACAGAGACCATCGCACACGTCACAAGTCGTCTGATCGTCAACCGGGTAGCCCTTAAGACACGGCCCGAGGAAATTGGCCTTCTGATCGAACGGTTCCGCGCCGCCCTGAGCGAAGAAGCAGCAGCGAAATGAAGCGCCTCAATACTCTCAACGCCGGTTTCGAAAACGATTTTGCCAGTCTAATGGCTGATCGCAGCAGTGAGGAACGGAGCGTCGCCGAACCGGTCCGCGCCATTCTGGCGGATGTCCGTGCCCGTGGGGACGAAGCGCTGTGTGACTATACAGCCCGTTTTGATCGTCTGACGCTTCCGGCTGACAAACTACGGATCAGCGCGGAAGAGATTGCCCGCGAGGCAGACCGTGTGCCTGCGGATCTGATGGAAGCTCTCAAGACAGCCGCCCGCCGCATCGAAGCCTTCCATGCAGCACAGATGCCAAAAGATCTGGATTTCACGGATGAAGAGGGCATTCGTCTTGGCATGCGCTGGACCGCCCTGGATGCTGTCGGCCTCTATGTTCCTGGTGGCAAAGCAGCCTATCCGTCCTCCGTTCTGATGAATGCGCTACCCGCTCGTGTGGCAGGTGTGCAGCGCGTGGCCATGTGCGTTCCCTCGCCCGATGGTGTGCTGAATCCACTGGTTCTGGCCGCCGCCCGTCTGTGTGGTGTTGAAGAAATCTATCGCATTGGCGGCGCGCAGGCTGTGGGTGCCATGGCCTATGGCACGGAGCGTATTGCGCCGGTTGATCGTATCGTCGGACCAGGCAACGCCTTCGTGGCCGAAGCCAAGCGCCAGGTCTTCGGCCACGTTGGCATCGACAGCATCGCCGGGCCGTCGGAAGTCGTCGTCGTGGCGGACGGCAACAACGATCCGCGTCTGGCCGCAATCGACCTGCTGGCACAGGCCGAACATGACGAGCAGGCCCAGGCTATCCTCATTACGACCGATGCCGCTTTCGGGGACGCCGTGAGTCAGGCCGTTTTGACGGAACTTCAGACACTCCCCCGCACAGCCATCGCAGCAAAAAGCTGGGCTGACCACGGCGCAATCATTGTCGTGAAAGATCTGAACGAAGCCGCACGCATCGTAAACCAGTTGGCCCCTGAACATCTGGAAGTCCTGCTGGACGAACCCCGCGCCTTCAGTGCGCTCGTACGCCACGCAGGCGCCATCTTCATGGGACGGTATTGCCCGGAAGCCGTAGGCGACTATGTCGGTGGTCCCAATCACGTTCTGCCCACAAGCCGTACAGCCCGCTTTGCATCCGGCCTGTCCGTCTTTGACTTCATCAAGCGTACGACAACCATCGAAGCCGATGAATCTGGCCTGAAAAAGATCGGCCCAGCCGGCGTGGCACTGGCACAGGCCGAGGGTCTGGACGCACACGCCCTGAGCCTCAGTCTGCGTCTGGATCAGCTTGGGATCTGACACGTCTGCCCGTCGTTCTACCGCGACGGGCAGATCTTCATCCCACTCACTTCCTGACAACGACGCCCCTGTGCAGGCTGAAATCCCCCTACATAGGCCTCAAGTGTCCCAGGCTGTTGCTCGGTAGTCGGCATTTCATGATTGCATAACAATTCTTTAGGCGTGCGAGACAAGTAAAATGTGTTGATCGGCCTACCTTGTTCAGCAGACAGGCGAAAAACGGTCATGATCCTATCCGCATCGGGCCCATAAAGGTCCAGTCCACAACCTGATACGGGATAAACAGCCACCTGACGCGAGGATGTGATCAGCCCAGTCAGAACCAGTGTATCAGGCGTAATGGGAAAATCTGCATTCCAAAGATCATGCGCCTGCGCCCTTAAGGAACGCGTATCCAAAAACTGTAACAGTGCGCAGAGAACCAACACCGCGCTCCCGACAGGCCTTGAGAAAGCACGGGATGAACGGATAGCCGCAATCAAGAGCCCGTAACCTACTGGCCAGAAACACCGCCCACTCGATCGAAAAACATCTGCAAGCGGCGGCAACAGGGAAATATGCCAAAGCTTGTAAGGTCCTGCATATCCGGTGTTGGAAATTGCATAGAGCATCATAAGACTCAGAAAGAACGATAATCCAGCATGTCGCTTTGCAGCGTTCAGTAATATCCGCCTGCAAAACACAAAATCGCAGATCAGAAGAGCAAGCAGCCCCCCTCCAAGATAAACATATCCTTCAAAGGACTGGGTCTACAGACCGTAATGCAGCCTAGGAAAATGCTTTAGCAAGTCCGATTGCATCGGCCAGACCGGTGACAGGAGGTTCATGGAAAACAATCCATACCCCCCAGCGCCATGGGCATAGCGAAAATATCCCAACATTTTACTCATGACTAAAATAAGGGCTGCGCTTCCCGCGCAGGTGCGTGCAACAGCACGCCATTCCTTCCGCCGCATCCACAGCAGCGTTAAAAACGAGGATGCAATAGTTCCAAAGGCCAGCAACATCAAAATGGGATGAATGAGCAGACAAATCCCAAGAAAAAACGGTGTTAAAACCAGAGCCCATGTTCTGCCTTGCACAAGCGAAAAATAGAGCGCGAAAGCCAGAAGAAGCAGGAACTGGCCCATCAGGCTAAGGTGAATGATACGGCCTAGAAAAAATGGTATACAGAGCGCCATGGCAGCACCGGCAATCAAGGCGAGGACTCGACGTTCTCCGGCAGCCGCAAGAGCTAAAACAGCTGATACAGCCTGCATAACAAAACAGAATATCAACCAGAACCTGTAAGGTACAAAACCTACAGGAAGCAGTACAATGAAAGGTTTGAACAACAGAAGCAGCAAAGGCGTGCTGTCTGTCATCGCCACGCTTGCTCCCTTCGGAGCAAAAAGAAATTTCGTGTCCAGCAAGGGCCAGTGCCAAACATCATTCAGAAAATAACGTTGCCCAGCCACAGCCTGGATTCCATCCTGAAATACCGGAAAGCGGCTCAGACTCTCCAGCGAAACCAAATGAATGCCTTCCGCTCCCCCCAGGAAAAGGGCGACAATAATGGTCCAAACCAGTGAAGGCACTC
Organism: Gluconobacter sp. NFX36; assembly: GCF_049887835.1. Lineage (NCBI taxonomy): Bacteria > Pseudomonadati > Pseudomonadota > Alphaproteobacteria > Acetobacterales > Acetobacteraceae > Gluconobacter > Gluconobacter sp. NFX36. The sequence goes on from NZ_JAGEKJ010000010.1 coordinate 15,870, forward strand.
TGTTACGAAACGGTTTCATGCTTTCCTTCGTCAGGCGGGACTAATCCGTAGATGATTGCGCTGCCCCAGCCTTCACGACAAGAGACTCCCAGTCAGCAGCCAATCCTGGGGAAGTACGTTAACAAAACGCATCCTTGAACGAAGAGAACCGATCTTTTCCTGCAAAAATGCCCCAAAAGCTGCGTCAAGCTTGACGTTTGGCCCGACAGTCCGCACATAGCGGAACTGGATTTTCAGGCTCCCATCGGCGCCACTGCCTCGCGCAGACCTCTACCCTGTCTCTGTACCAAGGATTCTCATGTCAAAAGAAGACCTCATCGAGTTCACCGGCACCGTCATGGAACTGCTGCCAAACGCCATGTTCCGCGTCACGCTCGACAACGAGCACACCATTCTCGCTCATACGAGCGGCAAGATGCGCAAGAACCGTATCCGCGTTCTGGCTGGTGACCGCGTGAATGTTGAAATGACGCCATACGATCTCTCCAAGGGCCGGATCACCTTCCGCTTCAAGTAAGAGACTGCGGCGCATGGCCCCCTCCCAGCCTTCACTGTCGGACTCTGACAGTCTGAAGCGCCCGGCGCTTGTTCTGGCTTCGGCCTCTCCCCGCCGTCTCGCCCTTCTGGGTCAGATCGGCATCGTGCCAGATGACGTCGTCAGCACGGACGTGGATGAAGAACCCCGCCCAGGTGAACTGCCCCGTGCGCTGGCGCAGCGTCTGGCCCGCGCGAAGGCAGATCATGCAGCATCGCAGCGTCAGGATGCCGCTCTCATCATCGGGGCTGATACCGTTGTGGCTGTAGGACGACGGATTCTTCCCAAGGCGGAAGACGAAAAGACAGCTCGCGCCTGTCTCCGCCTCCTGTCTGGCCGGAACCACAAGGTTCTGACGGCTGTTGCCCTTCGCCCGACCGTGGGTTGGGTGGACGGCGTGGCCAACGAGCGTCTGGTGGAAACGTCCGTTACGTTCCATCGCCTAACAGACACTCAGATTGATGCCCTGATCGCTCACGGTGACTGGCAAGGTAAAGCTGGCGGGTATGCCATTCAGGGCGCCGCAGCAGCACATATCCGCCAGATCGGAGGCAGCTACTCCGCCGTGGTCGGGCTTCCGCTGTTTGAAACGGCACAGCTTCTCCGCGGGCAGCCCCGTCGTCAGGGTGGGTGGATCGCGTGATTGAAATCCGCGCCGCCTGTTCCCCGGGCGAGGTACGGATTGCTGTCACGGACCAGGATACGCTTCTCGATATCGGGCTCTGGCGCCCAGGGCGCCCCGATGGTCTCGACGACTGGCATATCGCACGCGTTCAGACTGTAGCATCGGCTCTGGGTGGGGCCTTCATCACGCTCCATGACGGGGAAAGCGGCTTTCTTTCCTGCCGCGATACGCTGATACAGGGACAACTTGTCTCGGTCCGTGTCAGTCGCTCTGCACAGAACGGGAAAGGCCTGCGCTTTCGCAAGGCAGAAGAGCCTCTTCAAGACAGCGACAATACACCACGCCTCATCGCCCGAGGTCCGACGCCTCTGGAAGAGCTGGCAGACCGGTATCCTGATGCGCGGCTCCATATTGATGACCCCGGCATCGCAGCACGACTGCCTGTGCGACTGCGCCCAAGACTCCAGCGATGCCAGCGAGCCTTTGACAGCACCTTAGAGAGCGAATTCGAGGAACTGCGGTCTGAAACGGCTGATCTGGGCCTGCTAACCGCTAGCTTCTTTCCCACTCCCGCGCTTATTGCGATTGATCTCGATAGTAACGCCAACCCCGACTTCAAAGGAAATGTCGCCAGCTTTCCTGCATTAAGCCAGCAGATCCGTCTCAGAAATCTCTCCGGCACGCTGCTCATCGACCCCGCAGGCGTCAAGACGCGCAAAAGACCTGCGCTGGTCAGCTTCCTTCGCGACGTCATGGCGCTGGACCCGCTCAAGCCTCAGGTTCTGGGCGCAACACCGTCGGGCCTGCTGGAAGTCACCCGCCCACGCAAACGTCCCCCCTTGCATGAACTGCTGTCCTCCCCACATGGCAGGGCGCTGGCAGCGTTACGCACCATTCTGCGGGAAGAGCGGAAAGGCCGCGTTCTGACGGCATCTATCCCCCTCATCCGGGCACTGGAAAGTGACCCGGATGCCCTGAACGATTTCATATCCCGCCGCGCCGCTCCAATAGAGCTGGTTCTGAACCCGAACGCGGCGCCTGAAAGCTGGAGCCTGTCATGAGTGCAACCTGCCCCATCTGTCACCGCCCCACGGAAGCCGCCTTCCGGCCATTCTGTTCGCGCCACTGCGCGGATGTGGATCTGGGCCGCTGGTTCAGTGGAAATTACCGCGTTCCCTCTTTCAGACAGGACAATGAAGAAGAGCTGGACGATAATCCTGAATCGAAGGGTTGATCCCAAACGAATCATGAGCTACACCCCGTTTCCGCAGCGGGTGTTTCACCTTAAGCCCGGTGCCCAAGTAGCTCAGTTGGTAGAGCATGCGACTGAAAATCGCAGTGTCACTGGTTCGATCCCGGTCTTGGGCACCATTTATCCCCTAAAATTTGGTAAAATGCTTTTTGGGGCCTGCTACCGTCTGCTCTGCGTCAGACCTTTCCTGTGCATCAAGACAGGCCATGGCTCCGCGAGATATATTACGGGAAATGCTTTGGTGCTGAAATAAAGCGTTTGCTGATGGCGGACACCGGATTCAGCCTCCGTCACACAGCTGCCCATCCAACCAATTCAATACGCCCTTTACCAGACTACTCCCGGTCCACAGGTTCAATCTGCGTTGGCAGACGTCGATCAATCCACTTGACCAGCACACGCAGAACAGTATTCGCGCCAAGGATGAATGCGGTCAGCAATGCCGCTTCTGCAATCATGTCGCAGCCTGTACAGGCTCCAATCGCCGCAGAGCACCAAAGCGTGGCTGCCGTGTTAAGGCCACGGACATTCGGGCCATCCTTCATAATGACGCCCGCCCCCAGAAACCCTACCCCCGATACGACATAAGCAATCACGCGAATGGCAGAGACATCTCCGCCAATTCGCTCGGCCAGATCCACGAATGCAGCCGCCCCAATCGCAACGAGAGCATTCGTCCGCAGACCCGCCGTACGCTGCCGGAACTGTCGCTCTGCACCGATCATCGTTCCGAACACAAAAGCCGCCAGATAGCTTCCAAAAGTATCCAGGAAAGAATGAGCGTCAAATGTCTGGGTAAAATGCACGTCCCTCTCCTTTTCAAAATGCCAGAACCTTCAGCTACATCGCCGTAGACCGATCCATGGTCTTATGAAGCGGATATAGACTCAGGTTCTCAACGGCTGCACCGGCATTAATCGCCTGAAGGCTGAGTGTGTCCAGCGGGCTTGAAGGGAACACCAGCGCCGTCCCGACAGTCGGTCGGTAAAGATCATCGATCTGCGTTCTGATGACAGGCTGATTCACTACCGCAGAATGGTTCCCCGGTTCCTGATGAGAATTGCTTGATTCATCACGATGGGGTGTCAGTGCCGAGATAGGAGTCTCTTCGACAACACGGGAAGCACTCACGAAAGCCCCACGGTCAGAATTGAAGCCAGGGCGTCGTGGTGGCCCAATGAAAGCCTGTCATTCTGATCCGTCATACCTGACAGCATACAGGACCTCACGGCATCCGACACTCTTTCACGAGAATGTCCATCATGAATGATAGAGAGACCAATTGCATGTTCATTGCGAATGCAGACATATGTTTTCCATGAAGCGTTTTGACCCTTTCCTCATGGCCCTGATCTTCGCGATTATTCTGGCCTCTGTTCTGCCCTGCCGAGGACAGATGCAGCATATCCTCCAGCAGGCAGTGACCGTCCTAATCACCCTGATGTTCTTCTTTCAGGGGGCCAAACTTCAACGTCATGCGATTGTCGAGAGCGTGCGGGACTGGCGGCTTCAGGGAACGGTGCTTCTGTGCACTTTTGCTCTTTTCCCCGTTCTGGGCGTAGGACTGCACCTGCTGTTCAAAAATATTTTCCCGGATGCCCTCTTTGGTGAAGACCTATGGTCCGGTATTCTGTTCCTCTGCTGCTTGCCTTCAACAGTTCAGTCCTCCATTGCGCTGACCTCTATCGCCCGCGGTAATGTCCCAGCAGCAATTTGTGCCGCTACAGTTTCAAATATTGCCGGTATTGCCCTGACGCCCCTCCTGACAGGCCTCGTTCTTGGCCATGGGAATGCTGGACATTCTCCGCTGGACAGCGTGCTGGACGTCGCAAAAGAACTTTTGCTCCCCTTTCTTCTGGGTCAGATCCTACAGACATGGGTGGGGCCCATTGTTCGGCGGCACAAATTTCTCATCTCCTTCACCGATCGCGGCTCTATTGTTGTTGTCGTTTACACAGCCTTCAGCTCTGCCGTGGTTGAAGGAATCTGGCATCGCGTTTCGATGACCCACCTTTTTGAAGTTGCCCTTCTGGACAGCGCACTGCTCGCACTTGTTCTGTTTCTCTCACATGCCATGGGCAAGGGCATGAAACAGTCTATTGAGAGCAGTATTACCTTGCAGTTCTGCGGTTCAAAAAAATCTTTGGCCTCAGGAGTACCAATGGCCAGCGTTATTTTTCCGGCATCTTCGGTAGGAATTATAGTACTTCCTCTAATGATCTATCATCAAATCCAACTTTTTACCTGCACACTTCTTGCAAGGAATTATAGTAGACGACCATAAACAGAATAAAAATTCTATTTTTTTGAGAAAAATAATTTTATAATAAGATTGTTAAAGTCGTTTCTTTTCGTCACGAGACGCTCTTTGACTGCCTTGTACCTATCTTTCACTGTCATCCCATCTTCAAAAATGGGGCTTTCACACGATGCTGCTACATTCTTCGGTGATCAAGGTGCCAGTTGAAGACCAGAAAGACCCCTCCTCTATACCGGACGGCTTCCCTCAGTCTCTTCTTTGCCAACTCTTTCGTATCAGCCAGTTCAATGGCATTCATGAGCGCGCTGCAGAACTCCGACTCCCTCTCCCCCTTGGAAAAAAACGCCTGAACCGAATTGAACGGATCCGAAAAGCCGGAACCCTTTTTATTCATGTTCCCAAAAATGGCGGAACTTCTCTTTGTACCCAGCTTTATGGCTGCTCCATGATGCACCAGACAATCAGATATTACCGGAGGGTCACACCGGATTTGTGTCGGAATCTGCCAAGCTTTGCTATCTGGCGTGATCCGGTAGAACGCTTCGTTTCTGCCTGGGCCTTCGCCAGAAAAGGCGGCACAGCAACTGTTAAAATTCATCCGTCCGTTAACAACCTTTACAGATCGTTTCACACACTCGATGACGCCATTTCATATGTGGAAAACCAGTCCTCTCCATATGCTGTAGACCACGTCTTCCGTCCACAATCCTGGTATGTATGCGAAAAGGATGGAACCCTCGCTGTTGACACTCTTTTTCCAATGGAGAAAATCTCACAGCTCCCTGATCTGCTTCCTGTCATGAACGGGCAAACCATCCTGCATCTGAACCAGAATCCACACTCTCAGAACGTTACCGCCGAGCAGATCCGTAGAATCCGTAAAGTTTATGCACAGGATGAAGCTTTACGTCCCTGATGAGCAAGAAAGCGAAATATTCTGGTATTTCTCTGAACTGTCACAAAACATACGTGTATTGCCCTATAAATGGCCATTTGCAGCCAAGCTTGTGGCGAAATTACCATATACCCTATGTGTCATAGTATGACTCGCATCATCTAATTGATACCATTTGTAAACCGTGGTTTTCCTCTGCCGAACCACCATGTCTGGCCGAGAAAGACCCAACAGACGATGCGCCTTACACGCCTCCTCTCGACCTCTGCGCTGATTGCATTCGGTACAATGCCGGCGCTTGCGGCTCCCGCTTCGGATGTTTCTGATGTGAAACACCACAAAGCTAAGCCAAAAACGGAAATTTCTGCTCCATCCATGATGGGCAACACGGCTCCAACCGACGTGCATGAAGAGCATGTCTCTGTCAGCGGTCACCATGCATTTGACGGTGTAACCCGTCGTGCGGTCGGTGGCGGTCTGATGGAGAAGCAGGATAGCGCCAAGTCTGTTTCGGCCGTATCTCGTGACTTTATCGAGAAGCAGGTACCGGGCGCAGACCCAATGCAGTTGATCTCCCTGCTTCCGGGCGCAAACGTATCGTCTGGGGATCCGGCAGGTATGACGGGCAGCTCCATGAGTATGCGCGGTCTCGACCAGTCCCAGATCGGCTTTACGCTTGAAGGTTTCCCGATCAACGACATCGGAAACTTCGCGGTCTACTCTCAGGAAATCGTAGACTCCGAAAACCTGCGGACAGTTCGCGTTGCCCAGGGTTCGGCTGACCTCGACAGCCCGCACATCAGCTCAACGGGCGGTGTGGTCGACATGTACATGATCGACCCACAGATGAAAGCCGGCGGCCGTCTGGGCGTCAGCTATGGTTCCTACGATTACACGCGCGGCTTCCTGCGTCTCGACACAGGCAAGATTGGTAACACCAATCTGCGCGCCTACTTCTCCGGTTCTTATGCAACGGAAGGCGTCAACAACAGCGACGCGACAAACCGCAAGCTGCACGCCGAAACCAAGATCGTGAACGACTGGGGCGACGGCAACCGCGTCTCTCTCGCCATCGTTGGTAACCGCCTTTACAACTACCTGACTCCCAACGTGAACATGGCCTCTTGGGATGCCTATGGTCGCGGGATCAAGGATCGCTATGTTGCTCCGGGCAAGAATGCTGCTGGCCAGAACATTTCCAACACGGTCTGGAATTCGACCTATAATCCAAATGCTTCTGACCACGGTGCATCGTATTACAAACTGCACCAGAACCCGTTCACCAATATTTATGCCAGCGCACCTTCTACCTTCAAGCTAGCAGATCACCTTGTCCTGACAGAAACACCATATTTCTGGTACGGCGACGGTAACGGCGGCAGTGCGTACTGGACGAATATGGACAAAATCAATTACGGAAGCACATCACTTAAAGGGACCCTTGAAGGAAAAGGCGGTGGCTACCGTCTTCTTTACAATCCCTCCAACACTCAGACCTATCGTCCTGGCGCTGTCACGAAGTTGACACTGACGACGGGAAACAACCGTCTGATGGTTGGTTACTGGTTTGAGTATGCCAAACAGCTTCAGTCAGGCCCATATTCGGGTGTCGGGCAAGACGGAAATCCATGGGATGTTTGGGGGGCTGCGGCAAACGTCGTACTCTCGAACGGTCAGACCTATATGTACCGTAACACCATTACCCAGACGCGCGTTCACACCATGTTCATCGGTGACACGCTGTCTCTGCTGAACAACAAACTGACGATCGATGCCGGTTTGAAATACTCCATCGTGATGCGCAGCGGCACTAACATGCTGCCGGATACGTCAACCGGGCGGAACACCAGCAAAACCTATTATGAACCCCTGCCAACCGTTGCGATCCGTTATCAGATCAATCCGGAAAACCAGATCTTCGTTTCCGGCGCGACCAACTTCCGTATGCCGACCAATTACTCGCTTTACGATGCTGGCGCTTATTATGCTGGCTCCGGATATGCAACGCACGCCAACCTGAACCAGAATCCTGAAATCTCGATTTCGGAAGAAGTAGGCTACCGGTACACTGGTAAGACGATCATGGGGTCGATCACCTACTTCCACTACGACTTCACAAACCGCCTGATGTCTTCCAGCCAGTGCGCAAACGAAAGTTGTGACAGCTATTTCAGCACCAACGTCAACGCTGGCGGCCAGACGACCAACGGTGTTGATGCTGAAATCGGCACCCGCCCGATCTTCCGTTACTTCCGCCCATATGTGTCCTTCGAATATGTTGATGCCCGCCTTGGCAGCAATCTTCAGGCTGGTAGCGGCTCCGGCATCGACTATCTGCGCACCAAGGGCAAGTTCGCACCGGAAACGCCAAAGTTCCAGGTCGGCTTCAACCTTGACTACGACGACGGTCATCTATTCGGTGGCTACAACCTGAAGTATGTGTCCCGCCAGTACTCCACGTTCATGAACGACCAGTCCATTCCGGGCTATGTTCTGATGAACGCAAACATTGGTTATCGCTTCAGCAACCTCGGATTCCTTCAGGCTCCGAACGTTCGGATCAACTTCTCCAACCTGTCCGACAAGGCCTATCTCGGCTTCGTCAAGGGTATTCAGACCAACGCCAAAAGCCAGCCGGGCATTTTTGGCAAGACGATCAGTGGTTCAACGCCGACTTATGCCATTGCCGCTCCATTCGCAGCGATTGCAAGCGTCAGCGCTGGCTTCTGATCTTTCAGAAAGCAGCGAGTTCCAATCCCCATGCCAGTTCTCTGGCATGGGGATTTTTTTATGGACGGCAAACAACATATTGCCCGCCGTTGACAGACCCGTTGTCCTACACAGATATAGGATAAAACCCCGTCGTCACGACGTTAGAGAGACTTTATTATGGCCAGCAGAACCAAATCCGCAGAAAAATCCGTAGTGGATATTTATCTGGAGCGACTGCAGGACCATCTGTCCATTGAAACCAAAACGATTGAAACTGTTCTTTCCGAGCTACCCGTTTGCGCATGTTATGAAACCCTGAACCACCAGATGAGACAGGATCTCGACATGCGGCGCGCTCATGCCGAAGACATCAAAACCCTATTGGATCGACATGGACAGCCTATCCCGGCAACTCATGAAACAGTCTCTTCAATTCTAAACACCGTCTCCAGCCTCTTTCATAACGGGGAAGACAGTGACCTTCTTAAGGGCGTCCTCACAAATATCAGTTATCGATCCTATCAGGTCGCATCTTTGGATATCCTGTTACTTCTGGCGGGACGTCTGGGCTTCGTAAGTGACATCGCGATTCTCAAGCGTCTGCATACAGAAGAAAATATATCCCTTGACCTCCTTCGTAAAAATTTTCCCGATATACTTACAGAATATTTGTCGACCATTTAATATAATTAGCAGTAGATAATAATATTTATAAATTATGAAGTCATTCCGAAATTGGAAATTAACTAACCATCATCCAGAAGGGATGGATTCTTCAAAAATAATTTAATCTAAAGATTTCTGTTTCTTTTTCAAAAAAAAGACCCAAAATGTCTCATCGAAAGCCACTCCCTGCCTTCTTCGAACATTTATGTGGCGCATGTGTCTCTGAAAGAGAAATCTCGGCCGCTACATTAGAAGTTTTCTTAGAGTTTTTTTGCCATGTCCAAAGATGGGCGTTCATCAGAGCTGCCCGCTCGCATTATTCCGCTTGCTACACTTCCCGCCCCTTCACGCGGTTTTGAACCTGTTGTGCAGCGCATACCAGCTTCCTGGCTTCACAAGCGAGAGACACTTACAAAATGCTTCGCACAGGAAAAAGCACTCGTTCTTCTCAGTCCCAATGAAGGCGGGATTCTCTATCTGAGTGCTAGCCACCTTTCTGTGGCTCCTGAAGATGAGGCTGTTCAAGCTGCCTTTCTTTCCTTTCGGGGAAACGACATTCTGGCTCTTTCCGTGCGAAAAGAAGCGCTTCTCGCTCAGTTGCCAGTCTTGTCCGGGTTGCCTCCTGTCACAATCCAGACCAGATCCGGTCCGGGTCATTTCCTGTTTGTGACCTGCAACCTCATTACTCAGGATATGTTGCTCTCATCTCCGTTGCAGACTCAATCGCGCATTCTCCAACATTTGACGAATCTGCTTCTCACAACCGTTCTGGACGCGCTTGATCTGGATCTCTCAACTGAAGGGCGCCGGCGACATCGACAAAAGCACATCCGCGCCTATATCGAATCTCAGCTGCACGAGCCTGACCTGACCCCGCAGGTCATCGCAAAAGCTTGTGGCATCTCAACCAGAGCACTTTATCTTCTATTCGACGGAGAACCGGGAGCTGTCTCTGGGTGGATTTTAAGCAGACGCCTTGAACGTATTCACAAGGATCTTCAATCCTTGGATTTTGCCTCAGAGACTATTGCCGAAATTGCTCTTAAACATGGCTTCAGAAATGCCGCGCATTTTTCGAGGCGTTTCCGTCAAAAATTTGGCCTGTCTCCCAGAGAGGCCCGGCCAAAACGACTTACCGGGTAAGTCAGATAGAACCTGCATTATTCATATTTCTGACAAGACGGGTGGTTGATTGGCCATTCACAAGGTCAACCAGAGCGACCCGTCCCCCGCAGGATTTTACGAAATCACCGCCAACGACCTGATCTTCGGTATAATCTGATCCCTTAACCAAAACGTCTGGCTTGATTGCCTGAATAACGTTCAGCGGCGTCTCTTCATCAAACAGAATAACAAGGTCTACCGCCCGTAACGCACCAATAACCGTAGCTCTTGCCTCTTCCCTCTGAATTGGTCGACTTGGCCCCTTCAAAGCGGCGACCGACCGATCCGTATTCAGAGCAACGATCAGTTTGTCTCCCTGCCGCGCAGCTGCTTGCAACAGGGAAATATGGCCCGGATGAACGAGATCAAAACATCCATTCGTCAAGACAACCCGTGCACCATGCCGCCGCCAATTTTCCGCGATACGCCTTGCTTCCTGCACGGTAACCAATGCCCCATTCTCTGGAACTTCCTGTCCCAGTTCGCGCGAAAGCTCTTCTTTCGAAACCGTTGCTGTTCCAAGTTTTCCTACCGAAAGAGAGGCTGCTGCCGTCGCTATGACCACAGCCGTTTCCAGGTCCTGCCCAGCGGAAAGAGCAGATGCGACAGTCGCAACGACCGTATCGCCGGCTCCAGACACATCGAACACTTCTGATTTCCGCGCGGCCACATGTTGATACGTCCCATCACGCCGCCACAGGGTCATGCCATCTTCCGATCGGGTAATCAGAACATCCCCACCAAACTGACCTGACAAAGCCTTTGCAACAGTCAGAACCTCTGCATCTGTCCGCGCAGACAGCCCCGTCGCCTGTTCGGCCTCAAGTCTGTTAGGCGTAACCAAAGTTGCGCCAGCATAAGCTTCCAGCGTGCGCCGCTTGGGATCAACCAGAACGGGAATCCCTTTTTCTCGTCCGGCCGCAATAACAGCTTTCAGAACAGCGTCATCAAGAACGCCTTTTGCGTAATCCGAACAGACCACAACGTCCGTATCTTCTATGGCTTTTTGAGCAGCCTGAATCAGACGCTGGCGAACATCTTCGTTCAGAGGAACGACTTTTTCCACGTCGATGCGAACAATCTGTTGTAAGCCACTGACAACCCGCGTTTTTGTAATTGTTGTCCAATCCGCCGATGAAATAATTCCTTCCTGACGAACAGACGGCCATTCATCCAGAGCATTTTTAAGCTGTTCCGCAGCCTCATCATGACCAACAAGCCCGACCAGTCTGACTTCTACGCCCAGAGCAGCCGCATTGACTGCCACGTTGGCAGCGCCACCGGGGACACGTCGGATTCCATCATTCAGAAGAACCGGCACAGGTGCTTCCGGAGAAATTCGACTGACACTTCCTGAGACATATTGGTCCAGAAGAAGGTCTCCAATGACCGTAATGCGGCCGAAGCGGAAATCATCAATCAAGACCAGTCTCTCCAGAACATGAAATGGTTCAAGCCCAGCAGTCGTCTCACAAGGTCTTATAAAAGAAAAGAGCGGAGGATGTTTCCCCCCGCCCCTGCTCTATTGCTCATCTGTTATCAAGCCAGATGATCAGGCTGCCGCTGAACCAGCAAGAAGGCCTGCCAGAAGGCGCGCAAACCCGGTCGGATCAGGAAGAGGCTCACCTTCCTGAACACGTGCCAGATCCAGCAGCACACGCGCCAGGTCCTTGATACTCTCGCCTTTCGATACCCGCTCGGAAAGAGCTTTGATCAAAGGGTGCCTCGGATTGATCTCCAGAATAGGCGGTGCTTCTGGAAGAGCCTGACCTGATCGACGCATCAGACGCTGCATAGCCAGATCCGGGCCTCCCTCCGACGTAATGACGACAGCACTATCCGTCAGGCGCACAGTTCCACGCACGTCCTTGACGGCATCACCCAATGCTTCCTTGAGGGCGGGAACGAGCTTTTCCAGATCTGCCGGTTCGACTGTCTCGTCAGTATCTGTCGGGAATTTTTCCAGATCGCCATGCGAATACACGACAGAACGCAGGATCTTGTCGTTATAAGAATGGAGCCGTTCCGGCCAGAACCCATCAACAGGATCTGACAAAAGAAGAACCTCCAGACCCCGGGCCCGGAATCCCTCAAGTTGAGCAGAAGCCTTCAATGCATCAAGATTATCGCCCGTCAGGAAGTAAATGACGTCCTGGCCATCCTTCATACGCGAGATATAGTCATCAAGCGTGGTCAGATCATCACTCTGAGTCGTGTGAAAACGAGCGAAACCTGCGATTTCCTGACGGTGCTCGCTGTCTTCCCACAGACCTTCCTTGATAACTGCACCGAAGTTCTCCCAGAACGCCGTGAAAGCATCATCGCCTGCCTTCGCACGGTTCTTGATTTCAGTAAGAACGCGCTTGGTAACAGCCTTGCGAATGCGGGCAAGAACAGGAGTTGCCTGAAGCATCTCACGAGAGACATTCAGCGGTAGATCTTCCGTATCTACGACGCCCTGAACGAAGCGCATCCAGCTTGGAAGAAGGTCGGCTTCATCTGTAATGAACATACGGCGGACATGAAGGTGAATCCGACTTTCCCGCGACTGCTCCATGAAATCAAATGGTCGGGCACTCGGCAAAAACAGGAGAGCGGTAAACTCCGTTGTGCCTTCAGCGTGCCAGTGCATGGTCGCATACGGCTCGTCAAAAGCACGAGCAATATGACGATAGAATTCCGTATACTGCTCAGGCGTAATTTCGGACTTTGGTTTACGCCACAGGGCTGTACCCTCATTGGCAGCTTTATCTTCCGTCGTGCCGTCTTCCTTGGTCTCCCTCAGAGTAATAGGCCAAGAGATATGGTCAGCCCATTTGCGGATAATCGACCTTAAACGCCAACTGTCCAGAAACTCATCAGCATCGTCCTTCATATGAAGAACGATATCTGTGCCCGGCGCAGAACGGGTTGAAGGCGTCAGGGTAAAAGAGCCCTTCCCGTCCGAAGACCACGTCCATGCTTCATCAGAACCGGCCTTGCGGGATGTGACATCGACACTGTCTGCAACCATGAATGCGGCATAGAACCCTACGCCGAACTGCCCAATCAGGCTTGGGCGGTCTTCTGCCTTTGCTGAACTCAGCTTTTCGCCAAAAGCACGGGTCCCGGACCGGGCAATCGTCCCCAGATTTTGAGCAAGCTCATCATGGGTCATGCCGACGCCATCGTCAGAAATGACCAGCTCTTTCTTGTCTTTTTCTGGCGTAATGCGGATACCCGCATTTTCCGGCAGAGCAAGAGCTGAGTCTGTCAGAGCTTCAAAACGACGCTTGTCGGTTGCATCCGCAGCATTGGCGACGAGCTCACGGAGAAAGATCTCACGATCCGAGTAAAGGGCATGAACAACGAGATCGAGCAGACGTCCGACCTCGGCACTAAATTCATGCTTTTCAGCCTGACCTTGGGTTGCATTCATGGTTACAAATCTCCTTTCAGGAAAGTAATCTGGATATGCGACGTCAGGTCGAGTTTTTCAACGCTCCTTAAAGATAACTTGCAAGGGTCATCCCCTTCATGTCTGCAATGATGGAATAAGACGCCTGTAACTGATTGTTGGTATCATTAATCTGAACTGAAACCTGTGCGAGATCAGCATCTTTTGTTGTTCCCAACTGCGTCGTCAGCGCGGATTTCATCTGCTCCAGCATAGCACTCTGGGTGGTCAGACTGTTCTGCTGAACACCAAGCACTCCACTCATATCCGATAGCCCATCTATCGCTGCTGTATTTGTATCCTGAAGGCCTTGAATAAGCTGTGTATAATTGGCTCCCTCAGAATCCACTGACCCAAGCGCTGCGACAACCATCAGGTTTCGCATCAAATCCCGAATAGGCGAACCTGTGGAACTTCCAGAAGACGCGTTTCCCTGCGTTGCAACTATTCCTGCCGTCGCTATCTCATTTTTTCCCGTCACAATCTGCAAATTCTGTGCTGACGCTGTTGTGGGATCTGTCGAAAGCGATGAGGAAAATGGCTGATTGTCAACAGTGTTACCCGCCAATGCCAGGGTGGACGACAGAACTGAGGACGCATCTGCTGTTCCCAGTTGGTTCACTGCCTGAGAAATGGATGATGCCAGATCAGAGTTTCCTGGATCACCACTCACCGGTGCTTCTGAAGACTGTAAGCCGGAGAATATATAGCTGTCTCCCTGCTGGGTATTAAGCAGATTACCAAGCGACGTAAGAGCTGTTTTAGCCTGCTGGGCAGCAGTGTCTATTGTGCTTGAGGACATACTCCCGGCGAGGGTGGACAGTGTTTCATTCAGATCACTGGCAATGGTCGAAATCTGGCTCAGAACAGACTGCGTTGTGGTTAACCTGTTCTGAGCAGTCGTAATATTACCACTCCATGCACTGACCTGTGTGATAGCAGGCTGAAGTGCCAAAGCCTGTGCCCGCGAATTTCCAAGTCCTACATAACTGTCTGACACTACACCGGTGGAAGCCTGTGCCTGCAAACCATCCTTTTTCTGAGACAGTGACGTCAGATTCAACGTCTGCTGAAGAGAAACGCCGCCATACCCAAAAGAAGTCACTGTCCCTGTCATTTTCAGCTTCCAACCGCATTCAGAAGTGCCGTAAACATACTCTGCACAGAGGAAATAACTTTCGCATTTGCGGAATAGGCATTCTGCAACGTCACGATATTGGCCATTTCTGTATCTACAGAAACGCTGGACGTTTCAGAAAGACTTGAAGACAAGCTGCTCTGTGTTGTCTGAGCAAGAGAAAGGTTACTTCTGGCTGTATTGGCCGTTACCGCTTGGTTAGCAGTCAACGATGTCGCAAGCCCGATGAGACTTTGAGAACCACTGTACCCCGTGGATAACTGACCCGTCACTCCAAGGCCGGTAATCGGTGCTTCCGTCTGGCTACTCCCATCTGACTGGGTTGTACCAAATGCATACGACAAAACATTCTGAACAACACTCGTGCTACCAGAAGCAAGCAGAGACGGATCATCCTGATAGGCTTGAGAAACCTGGATATCCTGTGCAAACCCTACACTTCCTGCCGGGGTGATTTCTGTTTGAGATGCTCCAGGAACAGTGCCATTCGAGGCAGTAAACAATGTCATTCCCTGTGCACTGAAACGACTGGCCGCCGTATAAGCCAGGGAATCAAGTTGAGCCTGCATTGTCGGAAGAGTTGTATCACGCAGAGTGATATTACCCCCCAGGGTTCCCCCTGTCAGATGTCCGGTAATATCTTTTCCGTTCAATGTAATAGCCGGAATGGAATTAACGTCTGAAGTTCCTGGATAGCTCATACTGGTCGAAATCTGAGCTTCTGAGGTCGTCAGAGGCCATGTCCTGGACACCGCATTGGTCGCCCCTGACGTCGTATTATGCGTTGGCAATGTCAGCCCGCCTGATGTCGTAATAGACATGTCGCCGTTGGCTGACACTTTCCATGAAACGCTCAAATCACTGGAAAGCGAAGATAATGCCGTGAACCGTTGATTTTCCAGATCAGCCGTATCAAGACCCTGACTTTTCAACGTCATGATTTTTGTTGAAAGATTTCCAATCGTTGTCAGGTTGGTATTGATATCTGACACAGATGAAACAACAGCATCCTGTGCATTTTGACGCTGAGTCTGCGTCGCTTCTGCCAGGGAGTTGAGCGATTGGGCAAAACTACTGGCAGCAGCAAGAACCGTACTTTGGGTTGTCGAACTGGAGGACGTTGCCGTTAGGGATGTCAGTGCTGATTGAAGATTTCCCAGTTGGTCTGAAAGCGTGCCACTACTGCCCGACGTCGCAGATGTAGACCCCTGAAGAGCGGTGATGGCTGAAAGGGAATTGCTGGTCGCTGTGTATTCTGCCACGTCAGCATTCTGTGAATACAGGGCGGCCTGAATATTCGTATTCGTCGCCAAAGTCGTCGTTGCCCGACGAACACCACCACCTGTTCCATCATTGACAACAGACTGAACGTTGGCGACTTCCTTGATATAGCCACCTGTAGATGCATTGGCGACATTCTGGGATGCCGTGGACATTCCATACTGCACAGCCTGCAGGCCGGATGCGGCAATCGAAAGTGAATCCGTCAAACCCATGATTCAGATCTTCCTTCCATGCAGCCTTACTGGATCATCGCCAGAGTGGTCTGAAGAAGCTGGTTAGCTGTGGTGACGATCTTTGTATTCGCGCCATAGGCCTGCTGGGCTACGATCAGTTTGGTCAGATCGCTGGTGAGATCTGTCGTGGAGCTTTCGGTAGAACTGGTGCTCAGCGTGCCTGCGCCATTTGTATTGACGGCATTGACAACCGGTGCCCCTGAAGACGCTGTAGCAGTATAGGCCTGTCCGTTCTGAGCTGAGAGACCATTCGGGTCTGCGAACGTGGTTAGTGGAATCTTGGCCAGTAATTGAGACAGACCATTATCGAACGTCGCCATGACCGAGCCATCTGTCTGCATCGAAAGACCGGTAAATGTTCCGCTTGTTACACTGTTCGTCGTCATGGTCGGATTTGTGCTGTAGCTTCCGCCATCCGTCGAAAGGCTAACTCCTGAACTGCTTCCAATGGTTCCAAGACTGACCGTCATGTCCTGAGGCGACCCTGTGTAAGAAAATGTCGCTGCAGATCCCGTTGACTGGGCGGCCCCGTTTACGGAGGCCAGTGTGCCGTCACTATTAAATGTTACGGTCGCCGAGTTACTGGCATCCGCCGAATTACTGACAGTCCATGTCAGAGGGTCTGAACTGGATTGTGCCCAGTTCAGGCTAACAGTCTGGGCATTTCCCTGACTGTCATAGGCCGTTGCCGTTGAGGTGTTGCTTTGGCCTGTTCCTGTCGTGCTGCCGATAGCCGCAGAAAGCGACATCGTCGTACTTTTCGTCGGTTGGAATGCAACCGAGTCCGGGATATGGATCGGAGCCAGCGTGCTGCTCAACGCACCTGTCGACCCCACCTGATAACCCTCAAGATAATAGCCGGATGTGTTGACCAGATAGCCTTGATTATTCTTGGAAAAATCACCGTTCCGGGTATAAAATTGCTGGTTGTTAAATGTAGGGGCCGTACTAGAGCCCGTACTCCCCGTTGGCTGCACAACATTGAAAAATCCGTTTCCGGAAATCGCAAGAGAAAGCGTATTGGTTGAGGAAACAACCATGCCCTGCGTATCCGTATGCTGCCGGGTTGTTGCGGCGACACTGTCGCTTAGAGACTGCCCGTCACTCGCCAGGTCATTACTCGTCACATAATCCGCAAAACTTGTCGTGGTGGCCTTGTAACCCGTCGTCTGGCTGTTTGCGATGTTATTGGAAAGATCGCTGAACGCATGAGACTGGGCGTTGAGGCCACTGACAGCTGTATTGAGAGAATTGATGATCGACATGGCGGACTCCGACAGAACTGAGGCTTCGGGCCACGCGCCCGATTGGTATCTGGTCTGACAGTTCCACAGGAAGCGTTAATGAAACCCTTACATGCTGGCTTTTTCCCAGAAGGCTTGGCCCTTTCCCTTGCTGATACTCTTCGAGAGCTCCACCAAACAAAGCATGATGACCTACTGGCTCTTTGGGCTGGAACAAGGCAATATATGAAGACATGCCAGTGCCATCCGATGACTCCTCGAAGCCCAGAATCCCTGACGATTCTCCCGTAAAACCTGCAAGATTTGTGCAGGGCAGCATCATGCGCCACGTCATCACGATGGCTGGGACAGGCGCTATCGGTCTGATGGCTGTTTTTGCGGTCGATCTTCTCAATTATTTCTACATTTCCCATCTGCACGACCCTGCCCTGACGGCAGCCATCGCCTTTGCGACGTCCCTGAGTTACGTGCAAATCTCGGTCTCAATTGGCATGACCATTGGTCTAGGGGCCTGCATCGGGCGTCTAATTGGTGCCCGACAGCACGCTGAAGCCCGGCGACTGGCTTCAGCCTTTATTGCCGTCATGGTCGCCATTGCAGCTGTTCTCGGTCTTCTGACGGCGATTTTTGCAACGCCGCTTCTTCAGCTTCTTGGCGCGCGGGGAACTGCTCTTCAAAGCGCCGCCACATTTCTTCACGTTGTTTCCCCGGCTTTGCCTCTGGTCTGTCTGGGAATGGCACTTTCCGCACTTCTTCGCGCGGTTGGCGATGCGAAGCGTTCAATGCGCATTACCCTCACCGGCGCGCTGGTTTCCGCCATTCTCGACCCTCTGATGATCTTTGTACTGCACCTTGGCCTGGAAGGTGCAGCGATCAGCACCATCCTGTCCCGGTGCGCCATTACGGCCAGCGGTTTCCTGAATCTTCGGGGGCACGCCATGCTTGAGTGGCCAAAGCGTGACGCTTTTGCTCCGGCTCTCCAGAAAATCGGCGGCATTGCCGTTCCTGCCATTGCGACAAATCTGGCCACCCCTACAGGAGCACTGTTCGTTACCCATGCGATGGCGCAGTTTGGGTTAAATGCTGTCTCCGGCCAGGCGACTATCGACAGGATTGTTCCTGTCGCTTTTGCTCTCGTCTTTGCCCTGACAGGGTCTGTTGGGCCGATCATGGCGCAGAATCTGGGTGCAAGACAGTTCGACCGCGTACGCGAAGCCCTGATGGCAGCCCTTAAACTCACCGCCCTATGCGTAGGAACGACTTGGTTCGTTCTTGCCGCCGGGCACAATATCATCCTGCATATGTTCAACGTGCAGGGAATTGGCGCGGAAATTGTTCGGTTGTTCTGTTGTTGGTTGGTGCTCAGCTATATGTTCGTTGGGCTGCTCTTCGTTGCGAATACAGCCTTCAATAACCTTGGCCATCCCTTTTACTCGACAGGCTTCAACTGGGGACGAGCAACCCTTGGCACCATCCCTTTCGTGTGGCTGGGGTCGGGCTATGGCCCTATCGGCATTCTGGTAGGACAGTCTCTCGGCGTCGTAATTTTTGGAACGCTGGCTGTTTTGACCGCCTTCCACGTTATTGGACGCCTGGGGCATCATCAGACGCATTGAGATGCGGAAGCGCTCAAGCCTCCGCATCCATACGTTTTTCAGGGCGCCGGGTTGGAGTGCACCTGATGGATCTCATTGATCTTCGCCTCAAGCTCCGGCGTGATCTCAAGATCAACAGAACCAAGAATGGTCTTCAACTGCTCTGTACTGGTCGCACCAATAATATTGGACGTCACAAACGGGCGTGATGTTACAAAAGCAACGGCTAGCTGGACAGGATCCAGTCCTTCTGCCTGCGCCAGTGCATGGTAGGCCTCAATTGCAACATCTACCCCAGGCTTCTCGTAGCGCTGGCCACGATTGAACAGCGTCGTACGCGCTCCAGCCGGCCGAGCCCCGTTGAGGTATTTCCCGGTCAGATACCCCTGAGCCAGTGGAGAGTAAGCCAGAAGTCCCACATTTTCCCGCAGACACATTTCTGCAAGACCGATCTCGAAGGTCCGATTAATCAGATTGTAGGCGTTCTGAATGGAAGCAACGCGCGGGAGCCCGGTTTTTGAGGCAGCCAAAAACTGCGACACCCCCCAAGCCGTCTCATTGGACAGTCCAACGTGCCGGATTTTACCCTCTGCAACCAGATCTGCCAGAGCACCAAGGGTCTCCTCAACAGGCACTTCATCAGCATCTGGCAGGTCACGGAATGTCGTCCCGCCTTCCCCGAACAGGCCCACTTTCCGGTCAGGCCAGTGAAGCTGGTAAAGATCCAGATAGTCTGTTCCCAGCCGACGCAAAGAGCCTTCAATGGCATAACGGATCTGTGCAGGCGTCAGCCGCGCTTCTTCCCCACCAGGCCGAAACCAGGGTGAAGAGCTGCGGCCGACAATCTTACTGGCAAGAACGATCTTGTCTCGCCCTCCACGCCCTTTCAGCCAGCTTCCGACAATGGTTTCCGTCGCACCATAGGTCTCGGCGCGCGGCGGAATAGAATACAGTTCGGCGGTATCGATAAAATTAATACCGCTCTCAAGCGCCATATCAAGTTGGGCATGACCTTCAGCTTCAGTGTTCTGCTGCCCAAAGGTCATCGTTCCAAGGCAGATTTCACTGACTTTAATGCCAGTACGTCCAAGTTCACGCTGTTTCATGTAGGAGCCTGATAAAAATATACAGAAGGATGAAGTGCGATGTTTAGCACAGCCAGACCAGTGACTCACTCTTGAGAAATTCTTGATTACCGTAACAAGAGCTCTTCATCTGATCGTGCTATTTCTGTTCGAAAACCTTTTGGTAAAAATTCAGCTCTCTTACCAAAGCGTCTTCAACAGCATTTCGGTCTCGAAACCCATGCCCTTCCTCTGGATAAACATGCAATTCTGACTGTTCGAGTTTTGTACTCATTGCCTCAGCCTGTGACAGAGGCACGACCTTATCTGCCCCTCCATGCAGGAACAGGACTGGAACATTGATTTTGGCAGCATGCGTTATGGGAGAACGTTCGAGGTACACAGCCTCGTCTTCTGGATAGCGCCCAATCAGACCATCCAGATACCGAGCTTCAAACTTATGTGTTTCTTCAGCCAGCGCCCGAAGATCCGTCACGCCGTAAAGCGACGCCCCGGCAGCGAACAGGTCTGAATGAGCCAGCGCAGCCAGAACAGTCAGGCCACCAGCACTACTGCCCCGGATGACACATCTGTCGGGATCCACCAGCCCACGCTCAATCACCGCCCGCACACCAGCCAGACAGTCTTCCACGTCCGCAATGCCCCATTGCAAATCCAGAGCCTGCCGGTATTGACGCCCGAACCCTGTTGAGCCTCGGTAATTCACATCAAGAACGGCAAAACCGCGCGATGTCCACCATTGAATCTTGAAGGCAAAAGACGGATTGGCTCGTCCCGTCGGACCACCATGGACCATTACGATCAACGGAGGTTTTTCGCCTTCCGCAAGACTGAACGAACTACTCGCCGGTGGATAGAAAAGAGCGTGAGCTTCCTTACCGTCTGCCGTCGGGAAGGAAAGTGGCTCAGGTTTGGAGAGATCGTCCTGCGTAACGCCGTCGGGAAAAGAAATGCTTGAACGAAAATATTCACAAGCACCGCTCATATCGCCAACGGCAAGAGCGGGAGCGGCATCTTCCGCAGCATTGATCCAGGCGAAATCACCATTCGTCAGTGGCTCCGGGACATTAACCGGAGCCCCCATCAAAACATCGCGCCACTGACCTTCTGAGAAATGCAGAACACAATTCCGGCCCTGACGAATTCCCAGCGTCAGGAGTTCTCCATGTGCGAGCGGCAAAAGCGTTCTCTGGCCAAAGACCCAATGTGGAAGACCGATTTCTGCATCTGTCGGAGGCAAAAAACAGACCGTCCAACTGTCCCCCTCACGAATGAACCGGAGAGGCGACCAGCGTCCACAGGCATCGGATGTTGCATACAGTGTTCCCTCCTCCGCCCATCTTGGTTCGATAATGCTGCATTTCTCGTCTCCACTCAGATCCGTCGCCGGGCCTAACGTCAAACTGCTTCGATCCAGAGAGGCCACATGCAGCGTTGTCGCCGTCCAGGGCATTTCCGGATTCTGCCATGAAAACCATGCCAGAAAAGCACCGTTAGGAGAGGGACGCGGTGCAGCATAGAAGTCTGCTCCTTCTGCAAGCACTCTCTCCGTTCCTGTCAGATCAATATAGACAAGCGCGGCGACAGGTATTCCGGTGCCATGCGTCTCCCGAACACAGAAAACGCCGTTTTCCCCCGGATCCCATGTCAGATCGGCATAGCGTCGTTCTGGCACGCATTGCCCATCAAGCACCCGCAAACAGCCCGCTCCATTACTGACCCAAAGGCCACCAGTTTTCCGATCACTAAAGACCACTTCTGGTTTGCCGTCGTTCAGCCGAACATCCCACGCACCACCGCCATATTCATGAACACGGGTGCCAACACTCCGCTCAGAAGGCGTCAGGTCCACCAGAGTGCCATCAGGTCTGCGACCCACAATGACCGATCGTCCCTGTTCTTCAGGCCGCGTCTCCAGCCAGAAAATCCAGTCCCCCGCAGTTTTCAGTTCAGTGAAAGAGAGCGTCCGTCCGGCAACAAGATCCGGACCGACCCAGGAAGGCCAGTTTCCAGCAACGGGGGAGTGGCAAAGCTCAGTCATTTTTCATCCTGTGTCTGATGTCCTAGTATCGTAACCGGCGGCTTTGTCTTCTGCCATCTTCTCTACGGGATCACGACACTGTTTCACCTCACGCAATTTCTCGATCATCTGCTCCAGCAATATGGTTATGGCGTCATTGGCGTGACAGTCATGCTGGAAAGCATGGGTTTGCCGCTTCCCGCAGAGAGCATCATCATCGCAGCCTCCCTATATGCAGGCAGCACGCACCACCTTCATATCGAGTGGATCGCATTGGCTGCGGTCACCGGTGCCATTATGGGGGATAATTTCGGATATCTGCTGGGCCATCATTTTGGCTACAGCATTCTGAAAAAGCACGGCAAAAAAGTCGGGTTGACGGAAGAGCGTCTCATGCTGGGACGATATCTTTTCCGCAAACATGGCGGCATTGTTGTTTTCCTTGGACGCTTCGTTGCCATCCTGAGGGTTTTCGTTGCCCTTCTGGCCGGAGCAAACCGAATGCCCTGGCATTCGTTTCTCTTTTTCAATGCCTTAGGTGGACTGTTCTGGGCTGGCGGCTATGCCTTCATCACTTACGAGTTGGGAAAGCAGATTGAAAAGATTACCGGACCGGTTGGCATCGGCCTCGCGGCCATCGGAGTCTGCTGCCTGATTGGAGCGTTTGTCTTTCTCAAAAAGAACGAAAAACGCCTGACGGATGAAGCCATGAAGCAGGCTGAAGAAGAGGAAAAGCATTCACATTCGAATGCGAAAGACAAAGGAAACCACGGATGATACGCTCCCCTCACGCGGCCTGGTCCCTCGACACACTGGAACGTCTGGATGGCCGGACCGCTCTCATTACCGGCTCAACAGGGGGGCTTGGATTTGAAGTGGCCTGTGGTCTGGCACAACGGGGAGCCTTCATTATTCTGAGTGGACGCAACCTTGAGAAAGGTCGTGCTGCTCTGAACCGTTTGTATGAGCGAGTGCCCAGCGTTCAGGGACGCTTCGAAGTTCTGGACCTTGCTTCCCTTGCTTCGGTCGCCAAATTCACAACAGCTTTACGAGACAGGGGTCAACCGATCCACCTGCTGGCCAACAATGCAGGTATTATGGCCCCCGCATCCCGACTGACAACAAAAGACGGGTTCGAACTGCAATTTGGCACAAACCATCTTGGTCATTTCGCTTTAACAGGCCGGTTATTGCCCCTGTTGGCTGCTGGCAATGCTACTGTCATGACCGTAGCCTCCCTCGCCGCCCTCAAGGGAGAACTACCATTTGGGGATCTGAACGCACGCCACCAATACAGCCCCATGGCGCGCTACAGACAAAGCAAATTATCCAACCTTCTCTTCGCTGCTGAACTGAACCGCCGGGCTCATAAGGCTCCATGGCCTATTCACTCACGGGCAGCCCATCCGGGCTGGGCCGCCAGCAATATCGTTGCCAATAATGGTGCACTGGATACAGCAGGCAACCCAATCAGCCGTTGGGGACGTCGCATTGCCCGCAGTTTCGCGGGACCAGTATTTCACGCTCTAGGACAGACGGTAGAGGAGGGAGCCTGGCCGCTCCTTTATGCTCTGGCGTCTCCAGAAGCGCGGGATGGGGAATATTATGGTCCGCAGGGAAAAGCTGAACGCACAGGTGTGCCAGGAGAGGCAATCTGGCCAGAGCTGGCTAAGGATCATCACCTGGCTGCACGGCTCTGGTCAGTGTCCGAAGAAATGACAGGTGTCAAATATGGTCTCCTGTGAGACCATATTCTGGTGTTCAGTCTCCGTAACCATTCGGATGGGCTTCACGCCACCGGAAGGCAGTCTCAACGATCTGGTCCAGCGTTCCAAATTTCGGCTTCCACCCGGTCTCTTTCTGAAGTGTCGTTGAATCAGCAACTAAAATTGCAGGATCGCCCTGTCTGCGTGGAGCAGCTTCCCAAGGGACTTTTCGACCACTGACCCGTTCAACGCTCTGAATGATTTCAAGGTTGGAATACCCGCGGCCATTGCCGATATTGTAAGCAACGCTTCGGGTTTCAATTTGCTCAAGGGCACGGATATGAGCGTCTGCCAGATCCGTTACATGAACATAATCCCGCACGCAGGACCCGTCTGGAGTGGGGTAGTCTGTTCCAAACAGCTGAAGGGAAGGACGACGTCCAAGAGAAGCATCGATTGTCAGAGGAATAAGATGCGTCTCAGGACGATGATCTTCGCCTGCTCGACCTTCTGCATCTGCTCCGGCTGCATTGAAGTAACGAAGGCTAGCACTTCGTAAACCATAAATAGAATCAGCCCAGTGCAGAACACGCTCAATCAGAAATTTGCTTTCTCCATAGGGAGACCCAGGAGCGATCAGAGCAACTTCCGAGATCGGCTCCGAGCGTTCCGGCCCACCAAATAAAGCTGCTGTAGATGAGAAAACGAGTTTTTTGACGCCCGTCTCAACACATGCCTGAATCAGATTCAGTGCTGTTAAATAATTCTGACGAAGATAATAAAACGGTGTCCTTATGCTTTCTCCTACTAGGGAAAGAGCTGCAAAATGTAAAACACCGTCCCACTTGCCCTGCGCAACTACCGAATGGGTAGCTTCATAATCTATTAAATCAATCTGATGAAACAAGACATTCTCTGGAACGGCTTCCCGGTGCCCAGTGCTAAGATTATCAAGGACAACAACCTCGTGCCCGGCATCGAGAAGTGCCAGAACGACATGACTGCCAACAAATCCCGCACCACCGGTAACAAGATAACGCATACGTGAAGCTAACCTCTTCCTGTTCCCTGAATTCAGTTAATATATTCGCCACCCTCGAGCGTTCTTGTCCACTCCAATTCCCAGCCCGGACCTAATTTTTCTCTCCACTCAAACCTTTTGATTTTAAATAGAAATGAGAAAAATTCCCAAAAAATAATCCTGTATTTTATATGATAGTATATTCAGTATAATTATCTATAATATTTATTATAATAGGACTAGATTATACTAATTTAGTCCTATCCCGATATTCAAATGAACGTCCAAAGCAATCCTGGCACACGATATGAAATCTCTTCTCTGACAGAAATGGGAACAGAGGCGAGAACCCGAAGAAACTCTTCTGCGGTTGGAGCAACTGCCGCACTTACGAGCCATACAAGAATATCGTGAGACGTCGTCTCTTTACCAGGAACAAAAGGAAGCGGAGCACGATTGGCAGCGTAGGAAATCTTCTCCGCAGGAAGAAGGCTAAATTTCTCCCATTCACTGACTTCACGGCGTTCTGCCGCGACCTGTTCGATACCCTGCGGCAGATCTCCATTAGGATTAGGTATAAAAACCAGATGCAAGCCGGTGACGGGATTATAGGCAGCGTATTTGTTTTCTCCGACAGAGCGGAGATTATAAACCAGTTCGCTTGCAAGACGGTCATCTCGCTGCATGTGCATAAGACGATGGGTTCCTGGTTGCCCATCTTCTTCATAGAAGAACGTCAAAACATTTGGCGTATCATTATGAACCGCTGCATATATTGGAACCAGATGGCTCTGTTCAGCAATATCGGCAGTCGTATGCATGATTCGATTTTCATTCGGAAGCAGGTAGAGGCTGGTATCAAAAGCCGACTTCACCTGAAAGACAGTCGCCCTTCCCTCTCCATGAGGTGCAAACATGTTTTCACCCTCAACCTTGTACCAGGTATCTCGTAGTGTTGAGATGGCACGGTCAAGCATGACACGATAGATATCTCGCAAAATACGGTGAGTTTGAGGAATGAAACGCAATGGCTCATGATCCGCCAGTTCATTGCGATTAAAATGATCCCAGTACACCGTGGAATCACCAACATCCGCGTTCAGACGTCTTTTGATCCGCTGGATGTAGTGTTCCATGCTGCGGCAGATATAATGCATGACAAAGGCATCATTCCAGTCGATGTCCTGATTTGCATCCTGTCCATTTACCAAACGACCGTCAGGCCTGACGTAACGATCTACCGGAATGTCATACCAATGAGGGTTATGGTAATGATCACCCAGTTTTTCGGGACGTACAAAGCTCTTGATCAAGCGATTATCGCCAAGTTCTGACGTAGAGTGCTGAACAAACGCTTCAACTGTTGTAATTTTAGGTCTTACGACGCGGTCAGAACTTCCTTGAATACGCCATGACAGAGCAACCGCATCAGCATGATCAAATTTTGAAAAGAATTCAGGCAAGCTATCTTGATGCTTCAGGTAGACATATTCGTCGCCATCGAGAAACCCGATCCAGTCGTAATGACCTTTAGCCATCTCGGCCGCAGCCATGAAACTTCTGCGCTGCCTTTGATAAAAATCAGGCTCCTCAATAGGATCTGTCCGCATGACTCTTACGTCGCAGACAGCCGCAGCAGACTGGATGATATCCCAGGTTCCATCGGAAGAATGATCATCAAAAATGAAAAACGTTTTGACGCCAAGCGCTCTATGCCAGGCAATCCATCCCGCAATGTCAGAAAACTCATTTTTGACAAAGAGCGCTATTGCTACGGTTGGAAAAGCCGTCATCTGCCTAGATCCACTTCAAAATGACCAACACGGTAAGTCTGTTTACGTTAACACCTAAGTGAGAAAAACCATATCACTCCGGTCGCATTAACCAAAATGAGGCTTCAAAAGCAGAGTTTCTCTATCTTTTTTCTGAAAGAAAAACATCCATTCAATCATGGCCTGACAACAATCATGATAACAATAATAACCATAAGAATAGTTGGGATCTCATTCGCTATTCTATAATACTTTTCTGAATGGTTATTCTGATCTTGGAGAAATAATTTTCTCCATCGACTGCATGCGCCATGAAATCCCATTAAAGCAACCACGCAAACCAGTTTCGTCCACCACCAAACGCTGTGCCAGTCTACCAAACCCGGAACTGAGGCCATAAGGCCACCAACAACAACTGTGACGATCATCGCCGGTGTCATGATCTGCCGAAGTAACTTGCGTTCCATAATCTTGAAACGCTCACTTTCAGAGGTACCCGGAACTGTTTGTGTATGGTAAACAAACAACCGAGGCAGGTAGAATGTTCCTGCCATCCACGCCGTAAACGCCATGATATGCAGGGAGAGAAACCAGTTCAGGTGCGTGGCAAGGAAATCTGTCATGCCTGTTTCTGGCTTTCAAGCACATCACGAAGCAGTGGTACCAACTGAGACAGGTGGGTAATTTTCACAAAACCTGGTGCAGGCCAGAACGAAGGGAGCGGCAGATCTTCTGAACGAAGTAATACACAGCTCATTCCAGCCTGGCGAGCAGCTTCTGCGCCTGTATCGCTGTCTTCAATCACAACACAGTTTTCTGGCAGAACACCTTCGCTCCTTGCCGCGTACAGATAAACTTCCGGAGACGGTTTCGGCGCATTCATGTCATTCGCTGAATGTACGCGGTTTTCCGGGAAAAAATGTCCCATTCCAGCACGCTCAAACTTGACTTCCATCTCTGCGACAGAAGAATTTGAACCCACACGAAACGGCATTCCCAAAGACCGTATTCCCTGCATCATTTCAGGCGCCCCATCTACAGGTTCAGCCATTTTTTTCATAATGCGTACAAGATTATCCCGCATTTTGAATGCCGTATTTTCTGGAAGAATACGGCCTAATTCGCCTTCCAGTTCTTCTACAATCTGGGGCAGGGCTTTGCCCGCAAAACGGTCATGAGCGACCTCATCCGAAATATCCAGACCAAGGGAACGAGCAAATTCTGCCGTTGCTTGACAAGACGCCCGCTCGCTGTCCACGAGCACGCCGTCGCAGTCAAAAATTACCAGTTTTAACTGGCCTTCTCCGTCAAGAGCCGTCGTCATACCGCCCTCACCGCGTCAACAAGAGCACCAACATTTTCAGGTGGCGTATGCTGCATGACACCGTGTCCGAGGTTGAACACGTGAGGTCGACCTTTCAGGGAATCCCGAATGGCCTTAGCTTCCCGTATCATAGCTTCTCCGCCAGAAAAAAGCGCCATAGGATCCAGATTACCCTGTAGGGTAATGTCCGGTACCAGCTCTGCGATCTGGGCAGGGTCTGCCACTGTATCCAGGGCCAGTGTGTTCACGCCGGTCTGCGCTGCATAGTCCCGCACCATGATTCCCCCCAGACGCGGGAAACCGATAATCGGCGTCCCGGGATGGATCTCCCGGATATGACGCACAATCTGGCGAGTCGGTTCGATAACGTAGCGCCGGAATGCTGCAGGCGGCAGAATGCCAGCCCAGGAATCAAACAGCATGACGGCTTCTGCACCCGCTTCAATCTGACCACACAGCATCTCTGCAGTACTGACCGTGAGAGTTTCGATCAAGCGGTCGAAAAGTGCCGGTTCGGTCTGCATCATCTGTCGGGTTGCTGCAAAATCGCGTGATCCACCGCCCTCAACCATGTAGCACGCCACAGTGAAAGGACTGCCTGCAAACCCTAGCAAAGTCGTAACGTCGGGAAGAGATTTGCTCAGACGGGAAAGAGTTTCCCGCACAGGAGCTGTGGCTTCCAGTACGCGTTTCGGGTCCAGCCTTTCCAGATCTGCAGCAGATCGGACCGCACCCAGAACCGGGCCACGACCATCAATGAATTCGAGCGACTGGCCCATAGCCCAAGGCAGGATCAGAATATCTGAAAACAGGATGGCTCCGTCCATGCCATAACGGCGAATGGGTTGAAGCGTCAGTTCTTCGGCCATGTCTGGTGTCATGCAGCGGGTTAGAAAATCAGCCTTGTCCCGCATGGCCCGAAATTCGGGAAGGTAACGGCCAGCCTGACGCATGAGCCAGATTGGCGGGGGCCAGACAGCTTCACCCTTGAGCGCTCTGAGAAGCGGTTTGGATGAGGGGGAGAGGGGTGCGTTTTCCGAATTCATGCCGCTCACTAACCATGAAAGAAAAAAGAAAGAAATCCTGGAGGATAAGATGATCCCTGTGGAAACTGGGGTACCCGGCTTTCTGAAAATGTACCCCGTCTTACTCACACTGTGTACAACTCCGAAAACCGCAGCGATGCAAGGGGCTCAGGATTCTATCCCGTTTTACTCACAGACCCCCTGTGTACAACCCCCAGTTTCGAGAGGTGTACCCAACAATCCACGGTACTCGGTACCTCATTCGGGGACTCCGAGTACTGTCCCCATGTACCCCAGTACTGACACAATCTTTTCACCGGGTCATACGCAGTACTCGCACAGACACATGTCGTCGATAGTTTGGAGTCGCATCTTATGACCACACTAAGTACTTCATTGATTCTCGCGAGCGGATCTTTGGCTCGACGAGTACTTCTGGAAGAAAGCGGTCTGACACTTCATCTTCGGCCCGTGGACGTGGATGAAGAAGATTTGCGAGCGACCTGTGAAGCAGAAGGCAAGTCTCTTGGTCAGACCGCAATGACTCTGGCAGAAGCAAAGGCATTGAAAGCTGCAGAAGCAGGGACGGAGACAGATCTGATCATTGCGGCAGACCAGATCCTTGATCTGGATGGGACAGTATTTGCCAAGCCCAAGACACTGGAAGAGGCGAAACACCATTTAAGGACACTGAGAGGCCGGACACATCACCTCCAGACGGCTGTGGTGCTTTATCAAGGTAATCAGAAAATTTGGGAGAATCTGGCTGTTCCAGAACTAACCATGCGAGAGTTTTCCGATGCTTTTCTGGAAACCTATCTCAAACGGGAAGGGGAGGCGCTTCTGGGCTGTGTCGGGGCTTACAGGCTTGAAGGACCGGGCGTTCAGTTGTTTTCACGCATTATAGGAGACCATGATGCTGTTCTCGGGTTGCAGCGTCTCCCTCTTTTGCAGGCTCTAAGAAGGCAGAATGTACTTCTGACTTAAAAAGTGCTTTTTTGGCTTGTCAGCGGAAAAGCATCCTTATATACCGCCCACACACGGCTTCGCCCCAACGAGGCCGTATATGAAACAGTGGGGCCATAGCTCAGTTGGGAGAGCGCTTGAATGGCATTCAAGAGGTCGTCGGTTCGATCCCGATTGGCTCCACCAGTTTCCCTAAGATTTTCATAAAATTATGTTATGCAACCATAGTATGATTATGGTTTGGCGTAGGTCAGCCAGGCGGCTTGACCAGATCAGCAATCATGCCCCCTGTTGCCAGTAACGCATCCTGAGGAGCTAGTTCCAGGAGGAGGCCACGATCTCCACCGTTTATAACAACGGGCGGTCCGTCCATGGCGCTTTGCTCGAAAGCTGTTGGTACGACGCTGCGCTGACCGAACGGACTGACACCTCCGATCCTGTAACCTGTTCTCTGCTCGGCATCCGGACGCGAAAGCATCTTGGCCTTTCTTCCACCAAAAGCCGTCGCTACGCGCGCAAAATCCAGTTCCCGATCTGCGGGAAGAACAACGCAGGCGGGGCGCCCGTCGATCTGCACCATCAGGGTTTTCAGCACATGATCAGGTGCCAAGCCCAGCGCAGTGGCAGCAGCCACCCCCAGCTTTCCGGCAGACGGGTCGTAATCGTAGATGCGGCGTTGATAGGTAATCCCCAGAGCATCCAGGGTTAATGTGGCTGAAGTGTCCTGTTCACTCATCAGTAAAGTCTCGTTCTTTGATATTTTCCTGAAGGATGACACCTCGGGTGAGGGGATGCTAGGGTCGTGATCTCTTCAAAAGAAAGAACAGGATGTTATGGCTGCTGCTATTCTGGCCTGCATGCTGGCATCTGCCATGCATTACCGGCTTCCACCTCGTGTTCTGCCCGCTATCCAGCGGGTTGAAGGCGGTGTGATGGGGAAAGTCAGCCAGAATACAGATGGATCTGTCGATATTGGCCTCATGCAGATCAATTCACGATGGATCCTGCCCATTGCTTCCATGACGCATCAGACACCATCACAGGTTGCGGCCAGACTGGCTCTGGAACCGTGTTTCAATGTCGCGGCGGCGGCAATGATTTTGAGAACAGCTCTGGATAACGAGCATGGTAATCTGCTGCGCGCAATCGGGGATTATCACTCCCGAACCCTTCCTCTGAACATGGCGTATCAGCGCAAGGTTATTGCTGCCGCCACCGAACTTTACGTCAGACAGCCTTCCCGAGGATAGCCAGACGGAAGATGTTATCTTATAACGTCCGTCCTTCTGGCTCCGTCGGGGAAACTCATGCATCGTTTCCGAACCCTGTGTCTGGTCGGTTCGCTGCTGACTGCACCTGTTGCTTCTGCCGCAACCATGCCTGTGGTCTGCGTTGAATCTGTCTGGTGTAATATTGTTGCTCAGATTGGCGGATCTGAAATTACGACGCAGGCTTTGATCTCAACGCCCGGTATTGATCCTCATGAACTGACGCCGACTCCTTCAATGGCACGTCAGACGGCGCATGCGGCACTCGTTGTGCTCAACGGCGCAACTTATGATGACTGGGCGCTTCCATTCGTTTCGTCTTCTGCATCTCGCGTTATTGCTGCGCAGGAAGCTGGGTGGAAAGTGGGTGACAATCCGCATCTGTTTCTCAATCCAATGGCCGTTCGTAAGGTTGCTCTGGCTACAGCACGTGCTTTGATCAAGCAGGGGCTGAATCAAGAAGCGGTTCAACAGCGCTTGGATATTTTCCTGAAACAGATTGATGATCTGGAAACACGTAGTGAAAAACTGCGTCAAAATTACGAGGGAACAGCCATCGCTGCGATGGAGCCAGTCGGGGCTGATCTTATCCAGAATATGGGGTTACATATTGTGGATACAGGTTTCGCTCTGGCCGCCATGCATCATGCAGAGCCTACTCCCCAGGATGTCGCAGCGCTTGAAACTGCGCTGGATAAGAAGACCGTCAGGCTGCTGATTGTAAACCCTGCTGTAAGGTCGCCGCAAATTGACCGAATGGTGGAGAAGGCCAAAGAGCGTGGTATGCCCATCGCTGTGATTGGGGAAACATTACCTCCGGGATTGTCATGGCAGGACTGGGTGTCTTCAATTATTGAGTCCGTTCAGAAGGCCCTTGATGGCGCATCCAGATAACCTTTTCCTTGACGGGGTTACGCTCTGTGCAGGGCGCAAAACCATTCTGGACCATGTCACGCTGACAGTTCCCATAACGGGAATGACACTTCTGGCAGGTCGAAACGGTTCCGGAAAATCGACTTTTCTAAAAGCCTGTCTTGGTCTTGTTCGCCTGCAAAATGGGGTCCTTCTTGTCAAAGGGCAGCCGCCTGAAACGGCCTGTAAACAGATTGGCTACATGCCTCAGGGTCTGAATAATGCTGCCTTGATGATCCCGGCGATCAGTCATGTCATGGCTGCGATGAACGGTGCGCAATGGGGCGTTCCTCTTCCGTCTCGCAGCCGGCGGGAGAATGCTGAACGCTTGCTGGCTCTGACGGGTGCGCTGTCTTTTGCTCGGCGGCCTCTTGGTCTGCTGTCGGGGGGCGAGCGCCAAAGGGTCTGCCTTGCCCAAGCCCTGACAGACAGTCCGAAGACGTTGCTTTTGGATGAACCTTTGGCGGCGCTGGATCACGAGGCGCAGCATCAGATTGTATCTCTGTTGAATACCCTGACACGGGAGCTTGGACTTTCCATTCTCATGACGTCTCACGAAACGGAGGCTCTGGATGGGAAAGTGTCGCGTATTCTGAAGCTGGAAAATGGCAGTCTGCATGTTTGAGTTTGAATTCATGCGACATGCGTTTCTGGGATGCACGATTGTTTCTGTATTGGCCGGAACGGTGGGATGGTTTCTGATTCTGAGGCGTCAGGCTTTTGCAGCCCACGCTCTGTCTCACATTGGCTTCAGTGGAGCAGCTGGGGCGGTCTGGCTGGGCGTTTCACCTCTTTATGGCATGATTGCTTTCAGTCTGCTCGCCGGTCTTGCGATGGGGAGTGAAGCAAAAGGCGTTGTTCTATCGCCCCACCGGGACAGCATGATTGGCCTCGTTCTTGCTGCCAGTCTTGGTCTGGGCACATGGTTTTTGCACGAAGCGAACGGCGCTTCCAGCATGGCAACAACGCTTCTGTTTGGAGATGTTCTTGGCATTGATATGCCCACGTTGCTGGCTCTAACGGGCGTTGCGGTATTGTGTTTGTCGGGACTGGTTTTTCTTGGCCGACCGCTTCTGTTTGCAAGTCTGATGCCGGATGTTGCTCAGGCCCGTGGAGTTCCTGTTCGCCTTACATCCCTCGGTTTTATGGCAATCGCGGCTCTAGCGTGTTCTGCCTGTGCGGAGGTTTCTGGCGCACTTTTGGCTTTCAGCCTGATGGTTGGCCCGGCGGCAACAGCGCTGAGGCTAGGTCTTGGACCTATTGCAGGCTTGGTAAGCGCCGTGGCTCTGGCTTTGTTTCTCTCTTGGGGAGGACTCGCTCTGTCATGGATGACAGACATACCCGTTCCGTTCTGGATCGGTCTTGGTGCCGCCGCCTTTTATGGAATGGCCTGTCTGGTCAGACGTTAATGGGCTGTCATTGTCACAAGACGAAAATGAATCAACCCGATAAAGGCAATCAGGCAAATATGAAGAATAATGAGCGCCTTTAGCGTAATGACGGGCGCATCACGCGTTGTATCCGGAGTCTGAGACGGCATTATAAACCTCCACACGTTTTCTGCTTATAGCCACTTTAAGGCCACACTATACGGAAAATATAGTTTTTTACGAAAAAACAGCGTAGGCGCGAAAAACCTGACAGATTGCTCTATGTTAGTATCGCTATGTCAAATGATACGAAAACATCTCGACCTGTTCGTGAACAGATAGATCTCTCCAAAATCGAGGTCTCACCGAATGCGAAACTGATCCTGATGCTGGCCGCTATGGTCGCCGCAATTTGCGGTGGTCTTTACGGCTACGATACGGGAATCATTTCTGGCACTCTTCCTCTTATCGGTGAAGACTTCCATCTGAATTCCACCATGAAGGAAAGCGTGGCTTCCGCTATTCTTCTGGGGGCAGTCTTTGGTGCTTTCGGAGCTGGTTCCCTTTCCGAGAAATTTGGCCGTCGGACAACAACCTGCATTGTCAGCGGGGTGTTTGTTCTTGGTGCGACAGCCTGCGCATTTTCTCCTGATGTCTGGAGCCTGATTGCGGCCCGTTTCGTACTTGGCCTTGCTGTTGGTGGCTCTACACAGGTGGTTCCGATGTATATTTCGGAACTCGCACCTCAGGAACGGCGCGGTAGTCTGGTGACAATGTTCAATGTTGCCATCGGTTTGGGCATTCTGCTTGCTAACATCATTGGTCTGACCCAGCGGACAAATTGGGGATGGCGCCCAATGGTGGGTATTGCCGCCATTCCTGCCGCCATCGTCTTCGTGTCCATGTTCTTTATGCCCAAAAGCCCTCGCTGGTCGGCTGAAAATGAGGGCATGAAGAACGCCATTCTCCATCTCAGTCGTATTCGGACGACTAAGCGCGCAGTCCGCAAAGAAGTGGAAGCGATCCGCGAGAACGCAACGGACATTGATCCTAAGAACCGCGGCTGGCGTGGCCTCTTCCAGCCTTGGGTGCGCCCGGCGCTGGTTGCTGCTCTTGGCGTCGCTTTCTTTACCCAGTGTGGCGGGCTTGAGATGATGATCTACTATGCCCCAACCTTCCTGAACGATGCTGGGTTTGGTGCGTCCTCCGCCCTATGGGCGTCCCTTGGCGTGGCAATTGTCTACTGCATCATGACTTTCCTGGGCTGTCTGTTTGTGGATAGGATCGGGCGCCGTCGTCTCATGCTGATCATGGG
Source organism: Gluconobacter sp. NFX36 (assembly GCF_049887835.1). Classification (NCBI taxonomy): domain Bacteria; kingdom Pseudomonadati; phylum Pseudomonadota; class Alphaproteobacteria; order Acetobacterales; family Acetobacteraceae; genus Gluconobacter; species Gluconobacter sp. NFX36. The sequence continues at coordinate 50,693 of NZ_JAGEKJ010000010.1, forward strand.
CCCAGGGGCAGCCCTGTCGCTGGTTGGTCTGGGCATCATGTTCATGAGCCATCCGGCTCCAGGGAGCGTTGGATCGTATCTGATCGTTGCTTTCCTTCTGCTGTTCATGATGTTCAACTCTGGTGGCATTCAGGTTTGCGGTTGGCTTCTTGGTGCGGAAATGTTCCCGCTTTCTATGCGTGGGCAGGCAACATCCCTGCACGCAGCGACACTGTGGGGGGCAGATCTGCTTGTGACCAGTACAGCACTGACAATGGCCGAAGGAATTGGCCTGACATGGACGATGTGGTTCTACGCCTTGGTCAACTTGGCCTCTGTGATCTTTGTGTTCTTCTTCGTGCCGGAAACTTCTGGTGCGTCCCTTGAAGACATCGAAGATGCCCTTCTGGAAAACCGTTTCCGTCCAACACGGGAAAACAAGCGTATTGTGCCTGAAGAAGATGCAGAGGACGCTCGGTCCGCAGCATGATACGGTTCCTCCTTTCTTCAGGAGGAACCAATATGGACGTTATCGCAAAACGGGTTATTGCTGCGCGAAGTGGCAATAACCCGTTTGTTATTGGGCGTATGAAATCCGGCTGGTTGGTGCTGGGTGAAACACAACCACTTCCAGGATATTGCCAGCTTCTGGCAGATCCCATTGTTTCATCCTTGAATGATTTACAGGGTGAGGCAAGGATCCAATATCTTCTGGATATGGCTGCTGCTGGAGACGCCTTGCTCGCTGTGACAGGCGCTTCGCGCATCAATTACGAAACATGGTGCAATTTAGCGCCGTCGCTTCATACCCATATCGTGCCTCGCTATGCGAGCGAGGAGGAAGACAAGCGCATCAAGGCTGCCAGTATTTCCTATGATTATGCCGCAGCAAGATCTTTCGATCCGGAGCAGGACAGAGCTTTCATGGATGCAATGAGACGGGAGCTAAGTGTGGAGGCTTAGTGGCAACGTGTTGCCAGAAGATACCAGAGACGAAAAACAGTAGTTTCACAAAAAGTCTGTCGTTGAAGCTCAGGTCGTTTCCAGATGAGTTTGAAGCGCGCCTTGAGCGTCCTGGCCCGAGACAGGTCTTCGAGGAGGTCTTTGGACTCCGCTGTCAGCATGTCCGGATAGCTGAGAAGACGCTGCACATTAGACTCAAACGTCGTCATGAAGGTGCTTGGGCCACGTTTTATCGCAGAGAGGCCTCGCTTGAGTTTGGAATGTTTTGCACCGACCGTATTGCGGGAATGCTGTCGGTAATAACTCACACAGCGGTTATCAAAAAAAATCTCACCGCCCGCCGCCATTGTCAGAAGATAGGCCCACCAGTCATGCAGGGTATGAGCAGGCGGAGTAGTGCCATGCATGAGGTGACAGGCAGCAGAGTTGATGACGGCCGTATGACCAGTTGCAATATTCTGGGTTAGGGCTGAGGCGAAGCAGGGACTCCGGTGTAGTCTTTCGGACTTGCGAAAAACATTCAGCTTACTATCTGTCAGATATTGGCGTGCACAATAGATCGCCGGGATATCTGAGGGCTGAGACCGAAGCCAGTCTATAGCCCATTCCAGTTTTTTGGGGTGCCAGACGTCGTCTTGGTCAGCAAAAGCGACAAATGGCGTTTCCGGGATCGATTCCAGCAGATGAAGGTAAGAGGCTCCGACCCCGCTGGCTTCCGGAAGAGATGTAATCTCGACGCACCGTCCATGGCCACGATGTGCTGCAAAAGAAAGCATGATGACGCGCGATGCATCTGTCGATCCATCATCTCGCCAGTAAAGAATCCAGTCCGTGTGCGATTGGGCCAGAATACTGTCGAGTTGTGCGTTGAGATAGGTTTCGCCGTTATAAAGCGATAGGAGAATGGCAACGCGCGTTGTTCTGACAGCACTTTGACTTGCTCCTCCCCGGATCATCTGCGGGTTCCAGCGGCGGTTGCCGGATTGAGGAGAAGACATGACATCCTTATCAGAACGGTAAAGACTGTGTGGAGCAGGCCATTCCGTCAGGAATGGCTCATAAAACTTACGAAGCCGTAAAGAGACGATGCACCGTACGGGCTACACTCTCACGCCATTCAGGCATTTTAACGCCAAAAATGCGGTGAAGTTTTGAACAATCCAGACGGGAATCCTGCGGACGCTTGGCCGGAGTGGGCCAGTCTTCTGTCCGGATGGCTGTAACCGTTGGCATGGCCTGACCATGCTTTTCGGCTTCTTCCAGCGCTGCGACTGCCAAACCATGCCAGGTCGTTTCGCCGGTTCCGCTGGCGTGATAGATGCCAGCATATTCCGGTTTCCAGCCGTCTTTTTCCACGAGAGCCAGAATGGCCAGAATGGCTTCAGCCAGATCGTCGGAACTGGTTGGGTTGCCGCTCTGATCTCCCACGACCTTCAGTGCTGGATTCTTGGCTCCTGCATTGATCATGGTCTTGATGAAGTTTTTGCCATGGGCCGAATAGACCCAAGACGTTCTAAGAACGATGCTCTTTGGATTGGCTGCGAGAACAGCTTGCTCTCCGTCCGCCTTGGTGCTGCCATAGACCGTCTCAGGATTGGTCGGATCTTCTTCAGTGTAAGGCGCACCCTTGTCACCGGAAAACACATAATCCGTAGAGACATGCACAAAAGGGATGCCAGCCTTGGCACAGGCTTCAGCAAGCGCCTTTGGGCCAGAACAGTTGGCGCGTTCTGCACCGTCTTTTTCTGTTTCGGCCAAATCGACAGCCGTCCAGGCTGCCGCATTTACAACAGCAGCCGGATGATACTTCTCAATCGCAGCGGCGATTGTTTCCGGCTTGTCGAAATCGAACTCAGGGCGGCCGACACGAATGATGCGGTCACCGCCCAAAGTGGCGAGAGATGTCGCAAGCTGGCCATTGCCGCCCGTGACGAGGATGAAACCTGTGCTGGACATGACGTTACTCACTTTTCGTACTGGAACCAGCCTTTCGCTTCGGAGAAGTGCGGTGCGATCTTGTCCTTGTCAGACAGAACCGCTTCTTCTTCGGAAACAGGCCAGTCAATGTTCAGTTCCGGAGAGTTCCAGATCACCGCGCGCTCGGAAACCTTGCTATAAAGAGACGTGCACTTGTACTGCACTTCGGTGTTCTCTTCGAGCGTCACGAAGCCATGTAGGAAGCCGGGTGGAACCCAGAGCTGGGACCAGTTTTCAGCAGACAATTCAGCTGCAACCCATTTGCCATAGGTGGGGGAGCCCGTACGGGCATCGACTGCCACATCCCAGATGGCGCCGCGCGTCACGCGGACGAGTTTGCCTTGCTCGTAGGGAGCTAACTGGCAATGCAGACCGCGGACAACGCCTTTTTCAACGGAAAGGCTCTGATTGTCCTGAACGAAAGGCAGGTTGATGCCGGCCTCTGTCATACGGTCAAAATTATAGGTTTCGGAAAAGAAGCCGCGATTATCGCTGAAGCGGGGAGGCGTAACGAGAATGACGTCTGGAATAGCGAGCCGTTCAACCTTCATGACGGTTTCCTTCAGAAAATAAACTCTGGAAATAAAGACAGACTGTGCCTTAACAGAAAAAACGCTGCCTGACCGGGTCAGGCAGCGCGGATAGTTCAGACGCCGTGGTCTGCCAGTTCAAGCAACAGGCGGCCTAGTTCAGTTTTACCCATTCGCTTTGCATGATCGCGAAGCTGGTCAGCGGTAATGAACTTGTTGCGGAAAGCAACCTCAGCAGGCGAACCAACCAGCATGCCCTGACGAGACTGAATGGTTTGTACGAAGCTGCCAGCCTGCATCAGGCTATCGGGCATGCCGGCATCGAGCCAAGCGCAACCACGGCTGAGGCGATCAACCTGCAACGTGCCTTCTTCAAGGTACATACGGTTGAGGTCGGTGATTTCCAGTTCGCCACGTGGGCTCGGCTTCACCTTTTTGGCAAAATCCACGACACGGTGATCATAGAAATAAAGACCTGTGATGGCCCAGTTTGATTCAGGGTTTTCCGGCTTCTCAACGACTTCGAGTGCTTTGCCACTCTCATCGAATGAAACCACGCCGTAACGTTCGGGATCACGAACCTGATACGCGAAGACCGTCGCACCTTCAGGACGGTTTGCGGCTGCACGTAGCAGCACACCCAGATGATCGGCAAAGATCAGGTTATCGCCGAGTGCCAGTGCGCATGGGCAGCCTTCAAGCCAGTCTTCGGCAATCAGGAACGCCTGGGCCAAGCCATCAGGGGAAGGTTGGATTCGATATTCAAACGTCACGCCGAACTGGGAACCATCGCCCAGAAGACGCTGGAACTGAGGCATGTCATGCGGGGTCGTGATGATCATGATGTCCCGGATTCCCGCCAGCATTAGCGTGGAAAGGGGATAGTAGATCATTGGCTTGTCATAGACCGGCAGAAGCTGCTTGGACGAAGCAAGCGTCATAGGATACAGGCGCGTGCCTGAACCGCCAGCCAGAATAATGCCCTTCATGGGCTTCGTGTCGATCGTGCTCATGCGCGTGTTCCCAGTCGCTGTCCCGTATATCGCTTGGAGCGGATACCTTCCCACCAGTCACGGTTGTCGAGATACCACTGAACCGTCTTGCGGATACCGGTTTCGAAGTCGTGCTTGGCTTTCCAGTCCAGCTCTTTTTCAGCATGGGACGGGTCGATCTCATAACGGAAGTCGTGGCCGGGGCGGTCCGTCACATAGCGGATCAGACGCTCACGCGGGCCTTCCGGATCTGGCAGGAGTTCATCCAGAACAGTGCAGATCTTCTTGACGACTTCCAGATTGGTGCGTGGCTGGCGGGCACCAATGGCGTAGGTTTCGCCTGGTTTGCCAATTTCAACAGCGCGGACCAGAGCTTCAGCATGGTCTTCGACGAAGAGCCAGTCACGGATATTCTCGCCCTTGCCGTAGACTGGCAGTTCACGCCCTTCGATGGCATTGATGGTCACGAGCGGGATCAGCTTCTCCGGGAAGTGCCAGACGCCATAATTGTTCGTGGTATTGGTTACGAAGGTTGGCAAACCGTAAGTGTGATACCAGGCACGGACCAGATGGTCAGACGAGGCCTTGGATGCTGAATACGGGCTGCGCGGATCGTAAGGTGTTGTCTCAGTGAATGGTGGATCGTTTGGCTCAAGATGGCCAAAGACTTCATCTGTAGAAATGTGATGAAAGCGGAACGCGGCCTTTTCTTCGTTTCCGAGGCCGTTCCAGTATTTGCGGGCAGCTTCCAGTAGTGAGTAGGTGCCAACGACATTGGTCTGAATGAAGACGCCAGGGCCATCGATTGAACGGTCCACATGGCTTTCAGCTGCCAGATGCATCACGGCATCCGGGCGATACTCTTCGAACAGACGTTGCATTTCAACGCCGTTCACGATGTTGGCGCGAGCGTGAGAGTAACGCGGATCGGAAGAGACTTCGGCAACTGTATCTTCAGAGGCTGCATAAGTCATGCAGTCAACGTTCAGCACGCTGTGTTCGGTGTTCTTGATGATATGACGTACCACGGCCGAACCAATGAAGCCGCAACCGCCTGTCAACAATATCCGCATTTCAACTCCTTAACATCACGGTAGGAGCATCAGCCCCGCCACAGGAAAGTACCTTACAGTGTTGTACAAGAGGCGCAAACAGAGCTGTCGGTAATACTAATGAAACTATTTCTACATTCATAAGGTCTCGCCCCCCAACGCTGAATGAGCTACCCAGACACTCCTGTGAGGCATGCAGGAGAACATAGGTATGCTGGCTGATATATTAACCCGCTCGCTCGTTGATGTGCTGGAACGCCCAGACCTTCGGGTTGTTGCGGCGGGTCTCATGCCAGAACTTGATATTTCCCTGCAGCAGCCTTTCCAACTGGGGAAAAATCTGAAGGCAGGCCATAAATCTCCTGCCGGACGCGCCTGTTTGAAGCTGGGAGAGCCCTGTCTTCGCAATCCGGCGCTCGCACCAACATTTCTACGACAGGCAGTTGAGCTTTTTAGGTTACTCCACGCGGGGGCAGATGCCCGTCTTGCCAGCTTTGCTGCCGCGCGTGTTGCCGCGCTGTTTCATGATCTCGATACGAATGCATCCTGTCCGCTTCCGACCGAACTTGCTCTCTGCGTAGAAAATGTGCCGGAGAGCGAGGTATTGCTCGATATCTGGACCAGTCTGAAGCTGTTGTTGCCAGAGGCTCCGGAGTTTACTTTGCAGGATGCCCACAGGTTGCAACCAATTCTCGTACGCTTGTGGCCCGTCATGGCGCCAGCAGAAACATTGATGAGTAGCGGAGGAGACTCTCGACTGACCGTCGACTCTGAAACAGGGCTGAACCGGTATTCCTGTTCGCATCGCCCACGGCCTTGGGCGGTCAGTTTTGGGTCATCAACCGCATCTTCTTTGTCAGAGCGTGGGTTTGGAGGAGCAGAAGCTGCCCGGTGTGCGATGATGAATGCACTCCTTTCAAAGCAGGACCCGGACCTTGTTCAGGAAACAATGGTCAAAAATGCGCGAGCTGGAATTGGACGACATTATGGCCTGCCAGAGGATGCCGTATTGTTGTCTGCCTCCGGAACAGATTGTGAACTGGCAGTTCTGGCTTTAGTAGCCGCAGGAACCAACCGTCCTATCAGTTCCATTCTGCTGGCTCCGGACGAGACTGGAAGCGGTGTGCCTCTGGCTGCGTGTGGACGTCATTTTGCGGCAGACAGTGCATGCGCCACCCAGGTTGGGAAAGGCGAGTTGATTGAGGGATTTCCGGCCGATACCCGTCTCATAGGTGTCACAATCAGGCATCCTGATGGAACTTCACGGGCCATAGAAGAGATTAATGCCGAGTGCCTCGAACTTGCGCGGCGAGAGGTAAAGGCTGGGTGTCATGTTCTAATGCACCGCTTGGATCAGTCTAAAACAGGTCTGGCCGCGCCTGATATGAACACCATCGAAACCTTGAGGCGTGAGCTTGGAGAGCATTTCAGTGTTGTAGTGGATGCCTGTCAGGCGCGTCTCAGCCCCTCGCGTGTTTTTGAGTGGGTAGAGAGCGGCTTGATGGTCATGGTTACGGGCTCGAAGTTTTTTACCGGACCGCCATTTTGTGGTGCTATTCTTCTACCGGAAACGTTGCGTGACCGCCTTCCGTTATTGTCCCTCCCGGTCGGTCTTAAAGACTATGCTCATCGTGATGAATGGCCAGAAGAGTCCGACGAAAACGCATTGAGCGCGGGCCATAATATTGGCCTCGCTCTACGATGGCATTCTGCTCTCGCCGAGATGGATGCGCTCTTTGCTCTGCCTGACGACACGATCCGTTATCGGTTAGCCTCTTTCATAGAAAAAGCTATCGACATGGTGGATCAGTGTCCGTCACTGACAATGCTTCCCATGGGACAGCCCGTTGATGACGGACGCTGGGATGCGGTTCCCACGATTCTGTCTTTTTTGGTAAGCGACCCTCTTGTGCCTGAGCGGCCACTCGCCCTGGAGGATGCGCGGAAGTTGCATCGTTGGCTGAACGCGGATCTATCACCCTGGGTGAGGGAAGGGGAACCAGCTTTGCTCTGTGTTCTGGGGCAGCCTGTTCCAGTTCCTCATCCACTTCTGGATGGTCCAGCGGGTGCATTACGCCTGTGTGCTGGTGCGAGACTAGTGTCAGGAGAGCCCTCTCACGCAGGACTGGATGAGACGCAAAGATTGCAACGGGAATGTGCGGATGCCCGCAGAGTGATCGCTAAGCTGGAATTGATCCTGAAACATTGGAATGTTCTGCTGGACGCCAACCCCGTTCCCCGTTACGCGCCTTTTTCATGACCCAGACAGATCACGTCGTTCCACACGGACATTTTCTAGATAGCCCAGAGCTTCCTCGGGGTATCACGCGTTTCTGGCTCGTGCGACATGCTGTCGTGGAGGCCGCCGCACGCAAGACAATGTATGGCGCCATGGATGTGCCTCTTTGCAAAGACGCCATGGCCAGTCAGCAGAGTGGTTATGCGGCACTTGCACGTCGTCTGCCTACAGATGCTGTCTGGTATAGTTCCCCTCTTCAAAGAGCGAGGGATACGGCGATCCAGATTCGCTGTGCTGGAGATTTTCAGTGTCCTGATGTGACGCTGGACACACGGTTTATCGAGCAGTCTATCGGCGACTGGCATGGAACACCTCATGAGCAGTTCCTGTCGCTTTTGCGTCTACCGCCAAACCCGTTCTGGTCTTTGTCAGCAAGCGAGCTTCCGCCGGGCGGAGAGAGCATGCTGGACGTCTGCGCGCGCGTATCTCATGGCCTGGAGGATCTTGCCAATACGCATCCTGGTCAGGACATGGTGGTAGTCAGTCACGGAGGCGCCATCCGGGCTGCTCTGTCCCATGCACTTGCCATTCATCCGGATATTGCGCTCCGGTTTACGATTCAGAATCTGTCCATCTCAATCATTGAACGCATCAATGGTTTATGGCGTGTTGTGGCTGTGAACGAGCTTCCAGATTTTCGGGGCTGAAAAATCCCCGAAAGAAAAAGTTTTCTAGCGTAGACCGGACTTTTTCCTGCGGAAGGGTCCGGAATGAGTCCGCGACTGCCAATGCAGCAAGCAGAACTAACGTTCCGACTTTACACAAAATACAATTTCAAGGGTAAGACCGGAAACGGAGCTTGGTGGGCACACAAGGGCTCGAACCTTGGACCCGCTGATTAAGAGTCAGCTGCTCTACCAACTGAGCTATGTGCCCGTCGCTCCGTTCCCGGTGAGGCGCGTTATAGAGCTAATTACGCGAGGTATGCAAGAGGGATTCGTGAGGAAAATAAATAAATCTGAAAATATCCTCAAAAACAGTAACTTAAGATCGATTTAGTAGCCGCATGAGACTCTCGAATTGTTCGAGAGACCGATAATCGATCTTGAGTGAGCCGCCTTTTTTACCATCGTAGGAAATCCGAACTTTCAGACCCAGACGAAGAGCGAGGTCTTCTTCGATCTGAACAATTTCAGCATTCCGTCGGCTTTTGGGAGCAAGCATCTTCTCCGATTTCTCGGCCGCAAGTGCTTCAGTCTGACGGACATTCAAGCCCTTTTCCAGAACGATCTTAGCGGCGGCCACTGGGTCAGGGTGGCCCAGCAGGGCACGAGCGTGACCGGCAGTTAACTCGCCCTGGCGCACATAGGCGCGCACTTCGGAAGGAAGGTTAAGCAGGCGCATCGTGTTGGTGATGTGTGGGCGGGATTTGCCAACAGCGCCGGCCAGTTCTTCCTGGGTTAGCGTATAATCATTAAGGAGACGCTGGAGCCCTTCAGCCTCTTCGATCGGGTTCAGGTCTGCGCGCTGAAGGTTCTCGACCAGTGCCGCAGCCATGGCATCCGTATCATCCAACTGACGCACATGGACCGGCACACTGTGCAGTCCGGCAAGCTGCGACGCACGCCAGCGACGCTCACCGGCGATGATTTGATAGCGCTCCGGATTGGCAGGGTCTGGTCGAACCAGAAGAGGCTGAAGAATGCCTCTGGAGCGAATGGAATTGGCAAGTTCCTCCAGGCGCTCGGGGTTCATATCTTGACGCGGCTGAAAGAGACTTGGTTCCAGCACATCGACGGGTAGGGAGGTATGCTGCTGCACTGGAGTATTGGCGCGTGTTGTGCGGGCAAGTTGAGGGGCTTGATCCCCCAGCAGGGCTGCAAGTCCACGACCGAGGCGCGGGGAAGTGTCCTTTTTGGCCATCGCAGCTTACGCCTTTGTCCTGTTCTCGGTTCGCTTCAGAAGTTCGTCTGCAAGTGCCACATAGGCAACAGCGCCTGTGGAGCGTGCATCATAGTTCAGCACCGGACTGCCGTGGCTCTGCGCTTCGGAAATACGGATATTTCTCGGGATCAGCGTTTCGAGAACCTGGTCTCCGAAGAACCCCCGTGCATCCTGTGCGACGAGCTCTGAAAGGTTGTTTCGTCGATCATACATTGTCAGCACAATGCCTTCGAGATGCAGATCTGCATTGAAAGCACGCCGCACACGGTCAATGGTGCGGACAAGTTGACTAATTCCTTCGAGCGCAAAGAACTCACACTGAAGCGGAACCAGAACACTGTCGGCGGCAACCAGAGCGTTCAGCGTTAGGAGGCCAAGGCTGGGAGGGCAGTCGATTAGGATGGTGTCGTAATCGCCTTCGAGGGCAAGAAGAGCGTCACGCAGACGATATTCCCGACGTTCATCCCCGATCATCTCCAACTCGGCGCCAGCCAGTTCGTTATTGGCTGTGATGATCGAAAGATTCTCGAACTCTGTCGGCTGAGCAAGGGCATGTGGCTCTGCTTCCTGCATCAGGGCAGCATAGGTGCCGACATTCCGCTGATCATACTCGATGCCCAACCCAGTCGAGGCATTACCCTGTGGGTCCAGATCAACGAGCAGGACGCGCTGTTTCCGTGCCAGCGCGGCGGCCAGATTGATTGTGGTCGTGGTCTTGCCAACACCGCCCTTCTGGTTGGTGACGGCAATGATACGAGTGGTGGGGGATACGGAATTAGACGACACGCTTGAAATCACTGACCTTGATGATGGCTCCGCCGGGGTCGGTGCGGCTGGGAAGAATGGTAGATGTCATGTGCCAGTCACGGCTTGCCTCGGTCAACTCATCCTGTGCCTTTATACCCTTGAGAAACAGACAAAATCCGTTTTCTTTCAGCAGAGGCCGCGCCCAGCCGAGCAGTTTGACCAATGGAGCCAGTGCGCGAGCTGTGATGATATCTGCTTCTGGAGGATTGGCCGCTTCAATTCTTTTGGGAAGAACAGTGACATTGGCTTCGCAGATACGGCCAGCCTCTCGAAGGAACGCGCATTTCCGCTGATCGGATTCAATGAGCGTGACCGGATTACCCGTCGCGATGGCCAGAATGACACCCGGAAAGCCGCCACCAGAGCCGAGATCTGTAATGGTGGCGCCTTGTGGGATCTGGTCTGCGAGTTGCAGGCTGTCCTGAATATGGCGGGGCCAGAGTTGGCCTAAATCTTTCGGACTGACCAGATTGATCTTCGCATTCCACTGCACGAGCAGATCAGCGAAGCGCTCCAGTCTGTCCTGCGTTTCACGTGAAACGGTGGTCATGACAGGGTCCTTACATGAGCCAGCAGGGCAACAAGAGCGGCAGGCGTTACGCCTCGAACGCGTTGTGCGGCTGCAAAGCTGGTCGGTCGGGCCTGAGTAAAACGCTCGCGCATTTCGTTACTCAGACCGCCAATGGCTGTGTAATCCAGATCGTCTGGCAGTGCGATGGCACTTTCCGATGCAAGCTGTTTGATCTCACGGTCCTGCCTGTGCAGATAGCCACCATAGCGGGCTTCTGTTTCCACATGACGGCGGATGCGAAGCGTAAATTCTGCGAACCAAGGCGCCAGATCGAGAACTCTGGAATGATCGCCATTGCTGGCCAGAACATCGAGAACGCTCCGGCGCCGTCCATCCAGTGAGACTTCAAACCCGACTTCTCTGAGTGTCTGGGGCAGGAATGTTGTCGAAGCGGCCTGAGCCATAGCCGCATCAATCTGGGTCTTCATATCTGTAAAAGCGTTGGCTCGTTCTGCAAGGACGCAGCCTGCATCCATACCTTTTGGGGTCAGGCGCAGGTCGGCGTTATCAGCGCGCAGGATCAGACGGTATTCGGCACGGGAGGTAAACATGCGATAAGGCTCGCTGATGCCGTGGAGCGTCAGATCATCAATCATGACACCCAGATAGGCATCGCTCCGATCCAGAATGAGCGGATCGTTTCCGGCTGTCGCGCGGGCGGCATTCAGGCCAGCAAGAAGACCCTGAGCGCCCGCTTCTTCATAGCCTGTCGTGCCGTTGATCTGCCCCGCCAGATACAGGCCCGGCAGACTACGCAACTGAAGCGATGGTAGAAGTTCACGGGGATCGACATAGTCGTACTCCACGGCATATCCGGCAGTCACGATCCGGGCTTTTTCAAGACCCGGCATGGAAGCGATCATGAGTGCCTGAACATCAGCCGGAAGGCTGGTGCTGATTCCGTTCGGATAGACGAGGTCACCGCCCGGATTGCCAGGAAGTGCTTCGGGCTCCAGAAAAACCTGATGGGAAGATCTCTCTGCGAAGCGGACCACCTTGTCCTCAATTGACGGGCAATAGCGTGGACCACGCCCGGCAATCGCCCCCCCATACATAGCAGAACGATGTAGGTTCTCGTTGATGATCCGGTGTGTTTCTGGCGTCGTCTGGCTGATGCGGCACGAGACCTGGTCGTTCGTGATGCGGTCTGTCAGAGGGCTGAAAGGCTCCGGAATATCATCACCGCGGTCTTCGGGAAGGTTGTCCCAGTCGATACTATCTTTGGCAATGCGGGGTGGTGTGCCGGTCTTGAGACGCCCCATGCGGAGATTGAGAGCCTCCAGACGCTCACCCAATTTCGTTGCCGGGGCTTCCCCAATGCGCCCGGCGAGTTGCTGCTCATGCCCGACATGGATCACGCCGCGCAGGAAGGTACCTGTCGTGAGGACTACGGCACCGCAACTGAAGGACCGGCCATCTTCGCAGATAACACCGCAGATCTGTCCGTTTTCTTCAATCAGATCCCCAACCGCTCCAGCCATGATCGTCAGGTTGGGCGTTTCTGCTAGAAGGGTTTGAATGGCCGTCCGGTAAAGGGAACGGTCAGCCTGTGCTCGGGGGCCGTGAACGGCTGGCCCCTTGGAGCGATTGAGCAGTTTGAAATGGATACCCGCGCGATCCGCAGCCTTGCCCATCAGGCCATCCAATGCGTCGATCTCGCGCACAAGATGCCCTTTGCCGATTCCACCAATAGCAGGATTGCAGGACATGGCCCCGATGGTTTCGAGCTTGTGTGTCAGCAGGAGCGTTCTGGCTCCAAAGCGCGCAGACGCTGCGGCTGCTTCGCACCCGGCATGACCGCCGCCGATCACGATGACATCGAAATCGCTCAAAACCTACTTCCCGATACAGAACTGCCCGAAAATTGCATCGAGCAGGGATTCAACATCAACACGTCCTGTCAGACGCCCCAGAGCCTGCATGGAAAGGCGAAGCTCTTCGCCCCGCAACTCAGGCCAGGTGGCACTCCGGGCGCGCTCCAGATGAGTGACGGATTCCTGAATACCTGCACGATGGCGTGCCCGGGTCAGGGGCGGTGCACCGGCGCTAGCAGTCAGTGCCGAGACACGTTCCGTCAATACGGACCGAAGTGCCGACAATCCATCACCTGTCTGGGTGCTGATGCCTAGCATGTTCGGCGGTGCAGAGGCGATGTCGATTTTTGTACGAACCGCAATTTCACTGTCGGACAGTGCGTCTGCTGTTTCGTCTGGCCCAATCAGATGCAGAATAACGTCTGCCTGTTTCACGTGAAACAAAGCGCGCCGGATACCTTCTGCTTCGATCTCATCTTCCGTCTCACGAAGTCCCGCTGTGTCGATCAGCCGGAGGCGGACACCATTTAAAATCCAGTCAACGGCAATGGCGTCTCGTGTTGTTCCTGCGCGATGCGTGACGATTGCTGCATCATAACCAGATAAAGCATTGAGAAGGCTGGATTTTCCAACATTCGGAGAGCCCGCGATTACGACTGTCAGACCCTGTCGCATCAGTTCGCCGCGATTGTCCTGCAAGTGAGCGGACATTTCATGATGGAGCGCTGACATCTCAGTCAGAAGAGTCTCCTCGACTTCTGGAGGCAGGTCTTCGTCCGGGAAGTCAATCAGAGCTTCCTGATGCGCCAAAACAAGCCGCAGTCGCTGCGCCCAGCCATCGTATAACCGACTGAGAGCCCCATCCGCTTGTTGAAGTGCCTGTTTACGCTGGCTTTCCGTCTCGGAATCGACCAGATCGGCGATAGCTTCGGCTTGAAGAAGATCCAGCCGACCTTTTTGTACCGCACGTTTGGTGAATTCTCCTGGTTCAGCAGGCCTCGCCCCCAGATCAGTCAGAGCATCCGCAACGCGGGCAATAACGGCTGGTCCGGCATGAAGATGGAGTTCGAATCCGTCTTCGCCGGTGTAGGATTTCGGTCCCGGAAGCCAGAGAACCACGGCATGATCCAGAACCTCTCCCTGATGACGAAGGCTGCGCAGGCTGGCGCGCCGAGGTTCTGGGAGAGAACCGCAGAGGCTCTTGAGAAGTTCCGCACTTCTTGGTCCGCTGGCGCGCATGATGGCAATGGCCGCACGACCTGCACCTGTTGCCAGAGCAAAAATAACCTGCGGGGTCGAAAAGGAGATGGGGATCATGCCCCTTATGTAATGCAGGATGTGGTTCTGTGAAAACGGATTGATGGCAAAAGAAAAAGGGTGGTTCGTTTCCGAACCACCCTTTCATGTCAGGCTAACAAAGTTGGGAGAGGCTTACTGAGCCTGATCCACACCTGTGTGCGTCTGAGGGGAGAAGGTCCAGCCTTCGCCATAAGGCTGCGGCATATAGGCCATCCAGCCCTTGGAAGAAACATTCCATCCAGCCGTGGAAACCGGAGCACCCGTTGTGCGGAGCTTGCGGATATCCGAAGCGGACAGCGTGCCAGGAGCCTGGTTGCCCCAGCTCTTACGCATGAAGTTGACGGCATCGGCGATCTGCTGGTCAGACAGATGATCGCGGAAGCCTGGCATGGCAACAGCGGACGGCGCCGTGTTCGTCGGAGGCAGGATGCCACCAAAAGTCACGATGTTCGCCATGGATGTCGCATCATCCGTAATGACAACCGGGTTGCCAGCCAGAGGCGGGAACATGCGGTTGACACCCGTACCGTCGTTCATATGGCAGATGGAGCAGTTATGCAGATAAACCTCTGCGCCTGCGTCCCCCTTGCCACCGGCTTCAAGCAGGGCCGTAGCCTTGCCGTCATCCTGACCGAGGTTCTTGCCTTCTGGCACGGCCGGCATGCTCTTCAGGTACTTGGCGGTTGCGTGCAGATCGTCATCTGTCCAGTGCTGGGTGCTGTAAGCCACCACGTCGGCCATGCCACCGAAGACGGCAGAATGGTCGATACGGCCGCTCTTCAGGAACTCGGCAATGTCTTCTTCAGACCAGCGACCCAGACCCGTATCGCTGTTGCTGCGTAGGCTTGGAGCGATCCAGTTGTCGATCGGTGCGCCACCGGAGAGGTAAGCGTTGCCGTCCTTCGTCGTATAACCCTTGACCTGCATGGCCATGCCACGAGGTGTATGGCACTCGCCGCAATGGCCCGGGCCATTCACAAGATATTCGCCACGGGCAATTTCCGGATCGGAAATGCTCTTGTCGAGGCCGGGTGTGACTGTCGGAACGAACATGGCGCGCCAGATGGCCAGCGGCCAGCGCATGTTCATCGGCCAGGAAATGTCCGGTTCCTTGTTCTGACGGGCCACCGGCTTCACGCCATGCATGAAGAAGGCATACATGGCCTTGATGTCGTCATCAGACAGGCGGGCGAACTCAGGATATGGCATGGCCGGATAGACCGTTGCACCATCCTTGCGGATACCCTTGCGGATGGCCTTCGTGAAGTCTTCCAGCGTGTAGCTGCCGATACCGTATTTCGGGTCCGGCGTAATGTTGGTGGAGTAGATCGTGCCGATTGGGCTCTTGATCTCCAGACCACCAGCATAAGGCTGGCCGTGCAGTGCCGTGTGACAGGCGACGCAGTCAGACAGGCGAGCCACATAGGCGCCGCGCTGAATCAGGGCGTCATCAGCGTCCTGGGCTTGGGCAGCGCCGAAAGACACTGCCATAAGGCCGACTGCGGCCGCGTATTTCCATCCCTGTTTCATCTCAGATACCAGTCTGTCCCGAGTTAATGCCTTGAGCATGTCACGTCATTCCTTTCAGCGTGACGGTTTCCCGTCACGGATGGTCCGGCGTTGCAGGCGCAACCGAACCCTGAGGGACGTTGAGGAATTCAGCGTTGGGGACGCCTGCCTCATTCTCTCGGGCCTTGACTTCGTCTGCGTAGGACTCGTTGGCACGCTTCACGAGGAAGTTGCGGATGTCTTCGATTTCAGCCGGAGACATGGACGTATCGAAACGATCCATACCGTAGGCCGTCAGAGCACCCTTGCCGACGAGCTTGTAGAACTTTTCCTGCCCGCGGATTGCACCGGACCAGCGCAGATCTGGCAGAACGCCACCGGAAATGCCGTTATCGCCATGGCAGGCTGCGCAATAGGTCTGGAACTGGAAGTAGCCATCCTTGAGTTTGGCTTCATCCCACTTCTCAGGCGGCTTCACAGGTACAAAGCCCAGTTCGTTCTTGACCGGAAGCTTGTCGCTGCCGTCGAGAGCGAATGCAATGATTCTGGAATGGTTGACCGTCCAACCGGACGTACGGGCCACGCCGCCAAGGAAGAACGGATAGATGCCGCCCCAGCCCACTTCCACAGCGACATACTGCTTGCCGTGTGCCGTGTAGGTCACAGGCGGAGCGATGATGGCGCTCTGGGCTGGGAAGGTGAAGAGGTCCTTGCCCGTTGTCGCGTCGTAGGCATGGAACTCGCCATTGGCGAGACCCTGGAACAGAACGCCGCCAGCCGTAGCCAGAAGGCCACCATTCCATGGACCCTTGTGGTCAACAGTAAAGACAGCCTGCTGCTTTGCGGGATCCCACGCAACGATCCAGCCCTTCAGATCCTTCAGGAACTGGGCCTTGTCAGCCTTGTGCTGTGGATCGTTGTCATCCAGCAGACCGATCTTGTTCATGTCGAGGCCAAGGTTCCAGCTGTCGTGGTGAGCCTTGAAGCCACCCTTCTGCGGATCGTAAACGAACGGAACCTGCTGGGCCGGGATATAAACCAGCTTCGTCTGTGGGCTGTAAGCCATGGCAGCGAAGTTATGGCCACCCAGATCGCCTGGGATGCCGTACCAGGGCTTGCCGTTCAGCGTCCAAAGAGCTTCTGGATTATAGTTCGGGCGGCCTGTTACAGGATCCAGACCATTGGCCCAGTTCTCATAGGTGTAAGGCTTGCCGGAGATGAACTTACCGGTCTTGGCGTCGATGATGTAGAAGAAGCCGTTCTTCGGAGCATGCACGAGGACATGGCGCATCTCGCCATTGATCGGCATGTCGAGCGCCATGATCTGCTGAACCGAGGTGTAATCCCACTGGTCCATCGGCGTTTCCTGGAAATGCCAGACGTATTTACCGGTGTCAGGATTGATGGCCACGATACTGCCAAGGAAGAGGTTGTTACCCTTTCCTTCAGAACGGAACTTGTAGTTCCATGGCGAACCGTTACCTACGCCCAGATAAACGAGATCCGTCACCGGATCATAGATCAGGGAGTCCCAGACGGTACCGCCGCCGCCCTGCTGCTTCCATGCGCCGCCCTTACCCCATGTCGGGTAAGCCTTGGACATCAGAACATCGTCAGACGCTGCGCCATCCGGCTTGTTGTCAGGGTTCGGAACCGTGAAGAAACGCCAGTCCATTTTGCCGGTTTCGGCGTCATAGGCCGTGACGAAACCACGGGCACCGAATTCTGCACCACCGTTACCGACGATGACCTTGCCCTTGGCAATACGCGGAGCGCCATCAAGCGTGTAAGAGCGCTGATGACCCAGCTGGGCTTCCTTGGGAACCGTATAGACGCTCCAGACCAGCTTGCCGGTCTTGGCATCCAGTGCGATCAGACGGCCGTCAAACGTGCCGAAATAGACCTTGCCGTTCCAGTAGGCTGCACCACGGTTGACCGTATCGCAGCAGCCGCGGTCAGCGATGTTGCCTGGAACTTTAGGATCGTAGGACCACAGCAGCTTGCCGGTCGCTGCATCCAGAGCCTTCATTTTGCTCCAGTTGGTAGTGGCGTACATGACGCCATCAACGATCAGCGGCGTACCTTCCTGACCACGATTGGTATCCAGATCGTAGTGCCATGCGAGCTTCAGGTTGCTCGCATTGTCCTTGGTGATCTGATCCAGCGGGCTGTATCGCTGCTCGGAATAGGTCCGGCCATAGCTCATCCAGTCTCCCGGATGCTGGTCGGCGTTTGTAATGGCTGTCCCTGTGTCCTCAGCTAGGGCGACAGGAGAGGCGGCGCAGAATGCCAAAGCGGCAGCGCAACCCAGAAGGCGCTTCTTCGTAACGTTGATCGGCGTCAGTAGACCAGAAACCATGATCCGACTGTCCTCTTTGCAAAGACTGTTCCTGTTACTGGTATTTCGGACCCCTTAAGTCCTGATAGGCTCCTCTCACGCGATAAAGGTGCCATCAGTTTCTCAAGTTGTCTGGAAAACCAGCATCACGAGAACTTACTACTCCTTATTTTATTGTTTGTAGAAAACTGGGCTTCTGACGTTTCCGTGAGCGGTATGTTTGAGAAATAGTCTTCTTGATTAGATGAGAATTATTCTTAATAAGAAACAAGCAAACATCTTTGGTACCTGTCGCAGGTTTGAGACAAAAAATGGCAGTTTCTCAACAAGGTGAGTAATATTTCGTAAAATCATACAAAAATGATCCCATATGTTATTTGAGAATACCGGCTTCCCGGCATATGCGTGACACGCATGTGTTTTTTTCATAGGGACTCTTTTAGGGAAGCATGATTGACGCTTTCCTGGGGATGAGGCAGCGTATCTGCATGCCACAGCTTTCCTGTCATTCCCCTCTTGGAGCCCTGACCATCAGCGAAGATGAAGGGCGTATTGTTGCTCTTGATTGGGGCTGGGGTCGCGATCAGGAAGAGACGCCACTTCTGGTGAAGGTCCGCGATCTTCTTGAAAAATATTTCGATGGGGAGCAGGTCGACTTCAGCGATCTTCCATTTGCGCCCTATGGAACGGCTTATCGCAAGAAAGTCTGGAAAACCATTTTGGAAATCCCATACGGAGAAACGCGGACTTACGCTGAAATTGCCGCACAGGCTGGAGGGTCAGCGCGCTCTATTGGTGGGGCTATGGGAGCCAACCCAATTCCGGTTCTCATCCCCTGTCACCGCGTCGTAGGGGCCACCGGGCTTGGGGGATATTCCGGATTGAATGGTGTTGAAGACAAGAAAATCCTTCTTGATCTCGAAAAAGGCGACTGAAAACACCAATAAAAAAGGGGAGCCGAAGCTCCCCTTTTTTGCATGAACAGAGAATAAATCAGTTATTCATGGCTTCAAAGAAGTCGTGGTTGGATTTGCTGTATTTCAGCTTGTCCAGCAGGAAGTCCATGGCATCCATCGTGCCCATCGGTGCGAGGATACGGCGCAGGACCCACATCTTGGACAGTTCAGCACGGTCAACCAGCAGTTCTTCCTTACGCGTGCCCGACTTGGTGATGTCGATAGCAGGGAAGGTACGCTTGTCAGCCAGTTTGCGATCCAGGATGAGTTCAGCGTTACCGGTGCCCTTGAACTCTTCAAAAATCACTTCGTCCATACGCGAACCGGTATCGATCAGCGCCGTAGCGATGATGGTGAGCGAGCCACCTTCTTCGATGTTACGGGCTGCACCGAAGAAGCGCTTCGGGCGCTGCAGAGCGTTGGCGTCCACACCGCCGGTCAGTACCTTGCCTGATGATGGCACAACGGTGTTGTAGGCGCGGGCCAGACGGGTAATGGAATCCAGGAGGATCACCACGTCCCGCTTGTGCTCAACGAGACGTTTAGCCTTTTCGAGAACCATCTCCGTGACCTGAACGTGGCGTGTTGCCGGTTCATCGAAGGTGGAGGAAACGACTTCACCGCGCACGGAGCGGGCCATGTCCGTTACTTCTTCCGGACGTTCGTCGATCAGAAGAACGATCAGGAAAACTTCCGGATGGTTTGCTGAGATTGAGGCTGCGATGCTCTGGAGCATCACGGTCTTACCCGTACGCGGCGGAGCGACGATCAGGGCGCGCTGGCCCATGCCGATCGGCGTGACAAGGTCGATGACACGCGGTGTGTAATCGCGCTGGTCTTTCTTGCCCTTGCTGCGAGGAGATGTCTCGGAAACAGCAGGTTCGGACTGTTCAACTTCCATCTTCAGGCGACGCTCAGGGTAGAGCGGCGTCAGGTTATCGAAGTTGATACGCGTCCGGACGACGTCCGGGTCTTCGAAGTTGATGGTGTTGACCTTGAGGAGCGCGAAGTAACGCTCGCCATCCCGCGGGGCGCGGATCTGGCCTTCAACCGTATCACCGGGGCGCAGACCGAAACGGCGGACCTGCGTCGGGGAAATGTAGATATCGTCTGGGCCGGGAAGGTAATTTGCTTCCGGGCTCCGCAGGAAACCAAAACCATCCGGCAGGATTTCCAGTGTTCCCTCGCCGTAGATCGCCTGATCGCGCTCGGCAAGGGTCTTGAGGATAGCAAACATGATGTCCTGCTTGCGCATGGACGAGACGTTCTCGATCTCCAGTTCCTCTGCATAAGCCAGCAGATCGGCCGGAGATTTTTTCTTGAGTTCGGCGAGATGCATGAAAAACGCGCCTTATGTGCCCTTGGGGCAAACCTTATGGGGGAAGGATGGGCCTGCCTGATGCTGAATGATCAGAACAGAGGCTACGGACGTCAGGCACCTTTTCAGGGCGTGGCATCGGAAGCAAACGTCATCCGGTTAGGAAAGGAGACCGGGTGGCTAGATAACCACCAGGAAGTCCCTGTTGGATTACCGGAGCGCGCGAAGGAGTGTCAAGCCTGACGCGCTCGGTGACATGACTTTGATATGAATCAATGGGTCAGCATGGCGTCTGCCGTGCGAAGGGCCAGAGCCATGATGGTAAGGGCAGGGTTGGCAGCGGTGGCACTTGGAAAGGTAGAGTGATCGCTGATCCACAGGTTATTGATATCGAAGCTCTGCCCGTAAGGCGTCACAACAGCAGAGCCGGAATCTTTCCCCATACGCGCCGTGCCCATCATGTGCGCCGCCCGATCAAGAATACGAAGATCCTTCGCGCCAATGGCGTCCCACATACGGGTCAGCAGGCGGGAGGCATGCGCATGCATGGCCAGCTCGTTAGGGCCATAACTGTGCGTGATCAGAGGTTTCGGGATACCGAAAAGGTCTTTCTCGTCTGAGAGCACGACGCGGTTTTCAGGGCTGGGCATGCAGTCTCCGTGAATCCCCATGCCGATGCTACGATTATACCCTGCGAGCGTACGGACAAGATCCGCCCCACGACGGGTAGATCCGCGTGCGATGTTGGAAGCCCAGGTGATGGGCATCATGCCAAGAGATTGAATCAGATATCCCCCAGCGAAATCTGCGTCTTTCGGACGCATCATGTCTTCAGTAATTGTCAGGGAAGGATAACCGCGATTGGGGCGAACCTCCTGGTCAATCTCGCCCCAGATCTGGGTTGAGATATGAGTCATGTAATTTTCCCCAACCTGCCCTGAACTGTTAGCCAGCCCGTTATGCAGAAGCAGACGGGCTGTTTCGACAGCACCGGCAGACAGAACCAGTTTCTCGCAGCGCTGTCGGATATCCTGGCCATTCTGCTTATAGACAACACCCGTCACGCGACCGGCCTGGTCTGTTTCAATGGTATGAACGAAACAACCCGGTCGTATTTCGGCGCCATATGCAACAGCCAGCGGAAGCCATGTGTTGTCAGTGCCTGATTTTGCACCATTCCGGCATCCCTGATGACAGGCTCCACAACTGACGCAGCCTTGCCGTTCACCAAAATACGGTTGATTGAAAGGTCGTGTGATCAGCGCTGTTGGACCGTCAGCATGACGAAGGCCTAAAGCGTCGCAGGCGTCGCGCATTTTCAGGGCTGCCGGATTTGCTGGCGGGGGCGTGTAAGCATATTGCCGGGAGGGATCCCATGGATATTGGGCCGGGCCAGAGACACCAATGAAGGATTCTACTTCTTCAATGTAAGGAAGCAGTTCCTCGTAACGGAAAGGCCAGTCCACGCTGCGTCCCGTTTCCGTATGAAGCTGGAAGTCCCGGGCGTCCGGGCGAGGAAGAAAGGCACCATAGTGCAGCATGGATCCACCAACGCCCGTTCCACTATTGTTGCCTCCGAAAGGCTGAGGATTACGTCCCCCGGAAAGACGTTCGTTGAGCCAGTAGATTTCGCGGGCTTCGATTTCGTCAGATGTATAATGTGCAGGAGTGAATTTTGGTCCTGCTTCCAGCACAAGAACGCTCTTACCTGCCTGCGCCAGCCGTGCGGCGAGAGGGGCTCCACCGGCGCCGCTTCCAACAATAATGACGTCCAGAATATCGGTCTCAGCATAAATCTTCATTTTTCACATATGCCTTATGCTGCGGAGGAGATTTTTGTGGCAGGTTCGAAATCTTCCCGTTCATTGACCTGAACGGTTTCAAAGCCCTGAAATCTTTCGTCACCACCATTCAGGTTGGCAGACATTCCAAGTCTGTCCTGAACGCGAGGATCAGCCAGAAAGCATTCGATAACGTCTGCACGCAGATCGAGAGCCCATTTCTGCATCTGTGACGGATTCAGACGGCTAGGCCTGTCCAAACCAACTTTCCCCTCTCCCATGGCATCCAGAAATGCCGCGACGGCGCTTTCTTCGAGCAAAGAAAAAGGGCGCTCAAATTGTGAAGTGGAAAGATCATTCAGAGTCAGGAGGGCTTGCTCCCATGCCTGACTGTCGGAAGGAAGTTCCGCAAAGCGCCAACCATCCCGCGGTCCGCTCAAAGCCAGATCAACTCGCAAAGCGAGATTGAGCGTTTGTTGGCCCAAAATCTCTTCGTGCGGCAAGAGAACGGTCACAAGGCGTTCCAAAACCGAAAAAGCGGTCGAAGAAAGCGTTCGTGGTGTGCCTGACGAATCTTCTTCGAGGCGTCCCTTCAGAATGTCATGAGTGCGGCGGGAAAGATGATCTGAGGCCAGAAAGGGAGGAAAATCAGACGAGTTTGTCATGTCGGCGTCCTTTGCTTCATTTTTCAAAGTCCCGGCATAGGGATAGTTCCTGTCTCCCGCTCAGGATCAAGATGCACTATCCTGCTTCAGTTACCCTGTCGGGCATCCGGCGGAATGAGAGTTAGAAGAGATCCATCCCCTGATCGGGATGTTTGTGCAAGTGAGGAGAGACGATGGCGGTCGAGATCCGGGTGCCGGCGCTAGGAGAAAGCCTGACGACCGCGACTGTCGCGCGCTGGCTGAAGCAGGCGGGTGATTACGTTCAGCATGACGAGACGGTTGTCGAACTGGAGACGGACAAGGTCAGTGTTGAGGTCACGGCACCTTCTGCCGGACGCCTTGAGAACTGCATTCCGTTGGGGACGGAAGTTGAGATCGGTGGTCTTCTGGGGCAGATTGATGAAACCGCTGAAGCCCCAGTGATGACCACATTTGAAGTTCGGCCTGTTGAGGCTGTATCTTCTGAGCCTGTCGCGCCGTCGGTTGTTGAGCCTTCACCTGCGCCAAAACCGGCTCCCGCACCGGTAATCACGGAGCCGCCTGTTGCCGGTAATTCTGAAGATAATATCTCTCGGGAACGTCGCGTTCCGATGTCGCGACTGCGGCAGACGATTGCACGAAATTTGAAAGCAGCACAGAATACGGCTGCAATCCTGACGACATTCAATGAAATTGACATGTCTGCGGCCAAGGCACTTCGGGCCGAATACAAAGATGAATTTGAAAAGAAACATGATGGTGCCCGATTGGGCTTCATGTCTTTCTTTGCCAGAGCCGTAGTCGGGGCACTTCGTGATTATCCGGCCTTGAATGCCCAGATTGAAGGGGATGAGATCGTTTATCGTGATTTCGTCAATCTCGGGATCGCGGTTGGAACAGAGCGCGGACTGGTTGTCCCCGTTCTTCATGACGCTGACCAGATGAGTTTCGCGGAACTGGAGCGTCGTATTGCGGATTACGGCAAACGTGCGCGAGTGGGGTCGCTCAAACTGGACGAACTGTCACACGGGACGTTTTCAATCACGAACGGTGGTATTTTCGGATCGCTGCTTTCAACACCAATTCTGAATACGCCGCAGTCGGGTATTTTAGGTATGCATGCCATTCAGGATCGTCCTGTTGTGCGTGACGGTCAGGTCGTCGTTCGTCCCATGATGTATGTTGCATTGTCTTATGATCACCGTCTCGTAGATGGACGCGAAGCTGTGAGCTTTCTTGTTCGTGTGAAACAGCTTGTTGAGGATCCGCCACGGCTTTTGCTCGATCTCTGATCTTTTCCGGAAGACGCAACGTTAAGGCGTTGTGTCTTTCGCTGAACGCTGGACGATTTACCGTTCCCCCGCGTTCATTTAACCATTGTGAACCGAGGGTCATCCCAGTTATGTCGCCTGCTTTCCGATCGTCTTATTCTTTCCAAGTTTTCGTATTGGCGACTGCTCTGGGAGGTGGCGTCCTGCCCCTGACAGCCTGCGCGCAGGCGGACAAGGCTTCAGCCGTGAAGCCACAGGCTGTTGCAGCAACGGGCATTATTGGAGATGTCCCAGTGCCGCCGCCCGCCACCAATGTACCGACGGATGTCGCGCCAGAAGTCCCTCCTGTAAACATTCCCCCTCTTCCGGTTCTCACCAACGCTGAAGCTCATAAAGAAGCTGCACGGCTGGAAAAAATGATGGCGAAGACCATCAAGGGATTTTCAACTTACAAACCTGAACGTCGGGAAACCTTTATCGCACTGGCCAGAGACGAGCTGTTAAAATCAAGAATGCCAATTTCACGCCCACAACTTATTATGGTTGTGGATCGTAATGAAAAAATTCAGCGTCTAGACTTTGTTTTGGCGTTTCCAGATGAACAGTGGGTTTCAATCGGCGGCACACCTGTTTCCACTGGAACGACAGGTCGTAAGTACTATTACATAACGCCTGTTGGCGTTTTTCAGAACACTGCGGATCGCCTAGGGTATCGTGCAGAGGGGACCAAGAATAAATACGGTATCCGTGGAATCGGTGCCAAAGGATCCCGCGTTTGGGATATGGGCTGGCAAACGGCCATGAAAGGCTGGTTGCCTAAACACGAAACGGGGCAGATCAGGCTGGAAATTCACGCTACCGACCCTCAGTTCCTTGAGTGGCGTCTTGGACATCCTGCTTCTGAAGGGTGCATTCGTATCCCGGCAACCATGAATCACTTCATGGATCATTACGGCTTGATAGACGCTCTTTACGAGCAGGCCGCCGGCTATGACCCACGGTTCGCAGCTTTGTTACCAAAAGACCGGGAACAGACACCTCTTGCTGGAGACTTAGTCATTGTCGTGGATTCTGGTCCCTTAACAGAGCCGAAAATCGATCCTATTGCTGATAAAAGGCCGCTTCCATAAGGGAAGAAAACGTAACTATTACAAAATAAGTATGACGCTTCGGGGTAAACTGTATGAAATTTCCATGACGAAATGGTAATACAGGTTTTCAGTATCAGGAAGCATGAGTAATGAGCGTCTTCTCTACCACGGGAGTACGCGATTTCCATGAAAAACGTTCGAAAAGGTTTTGCCCTGTCTACAGGACTGGTAACGGGGTCGATTCTTTTTGTTTCTGCGGCTTATGCTTCGGATGCTAATTCGGATCATAAAAAGAAAGCATCTGAACAGGCTCCGAAAGTCGAGAAGCTAACGGTTCTTGGTCACGCATCCCGTATCGCTCCAGCAACAGTGCCTCTTGATATTACGCAACCGACATCAAAAATTCAGTCAGGATTTTTGATGAATAATATTATTCCGCTAGCAAGCGTTGACGATATTATTCAATTCCAGCCAAGCGTATTTTCCCAGAACCCCAATGGTCCGGGAATGGGAAAGGCTGAAACCATGAGTCTGCGTGGTTTTCAGGATGGCCAGTACAACATGACGTTTGATGGAATACCTTTCGGAAATGCAACAGATATGGGGCATACGACCTCTGCGTTGTTTATTTCGCACTTTCTTGGTGAGGCGCAGATTGACCGTGGACCAGGAACTGCTTCCACAATAGGGAACGCGACATTTGGCGGCACTATGGGATTTACATCTAAAAATCCCGCTGCACGAATGGGAACAACGCTTTACGGTACCTATGGTAGTTTTAATACTCGTGCAGGTGGAATTGAGTTCGATACAGGCAAGACCAGAATGGGTCGTGCATTTATCGATATGCAACATGAAGAAACCAACGGCTATCTGACCAATTCTTCTGAGCGTCGCAGCAATCTGATGTTCAAGGATGTTGTTGATCTTGCTCCAGAAACAACACTGACCATTGAAACGACCTATAACAAAGAGTGGCAGTATACGACTCAGGGGGCGACGCTTGCTGATTACAAGACGTATGGTAAAAATTATGGATTATGCAATGATCCGTCTAGGCAATGTTATTATGGATATCAGCCGAGTGTCTACACGTCTGATTTTGATTACATTGCCCTTAAAACCAAGCTTTTATCTTGGTTGACGCTCGAAAATCAGATTTACACAAGCGGTTTTGAGCACGATTATTCCGAGAGTACTGATGCAAGCCAACGGTCGACAGCAGCAAATGGCGTAACATTTTACAATGCCGCCGGAAAAAAGGTTGCAACCTATAAAAATGATATTCCCGGAAAATATGCTGATGCTTCTTATAGAACTTACGGTGATACGTTGCGTCTGAAAGGGCATACTTCCTATGGTGATATTCTTTTGGGAGTCTGGGCTGATGTTCAGAAAGATCGCCGTTATACATATGCCATTGATTTAAGTCGGAATTCCATTCCCGTTCCGGGGAAAACAGGTTCGCCATTCAGTTATGATATTTCAGATCTGAACACGACAATTCAGCCTTATCTTGAACTGAATGTTCATCCATGGAAAGGAGCAACAATCAAACCGGGTATAAAATATTCCATTTTTAAAAGGGATTATGATGCGGGTATAAATAAGGGAACAAAACTTCCGCTAAAAGATACGCAGAATTATGGATCGTGGCAGCCATCTATTGCGATAAATCAACGTATCATAAAAAACTGGAGCGCGTATGCACAGGTTGCCCGCGGGTTTCTTGCTCCGCCGTTGTCTGTTTTCCAGGTAAGTTCTGTCGGGAGTGTGAAGCCTGAAACAACCCTGAATTATCAGGTTGGTTCAGTTTATCATGGTCGCAACTGGATGCTGTCTCTGGATGGCTACTATATTAATTTCTCAAATTATATTGCCGCTGCACAGATTTATGTTCCTAATATTGGTACGACATCGACATATGTGAATAGCGGGGGGGGCGGTTTACCGAGGGATTGAGCTCGAAGGCCAATACGTCATCGGCTACGGCTTTTCCCTGTATGGGAATTACAGTGTGAATGACGCGAAATATAAGCACAGCCATGTTCGCGTCGCGCAGACGCCGAATGCATTGGCGTCTTTCGGTCTGCTTTACGAAAGCGACCATGGTCCGTATTTTTCTCTTATGGGTAAATATGCTGGTAATCATTGGGGGCTGGACAGCACGACAAATGATGCGGGCGATACGGTTTTCAAAAACCAGTATAAAATTGGCAGCACTGTAACTGCTGATCTTGCCATGGGCTGGCGCATTCATCACATCGGTTCATTCTTCAGAGACGTGACGCCGAGTATCAAAATCGCCAACCTTTTCAATAATCGTTCGATCAGCGATTATGCAGGCACCCAGTCTTACGGAGATGCGCCGTTGTTCTGGCGTATTGCAGGACGGAGTGTTTTCTTCAACATGACCGCAACGATGCCATGATCCGTCAGATTTCTTCTCTGATTGTTCTTGTTGCTCTGGGAGGATGTGTCTCTCAGACGCAGGGAGACGTTCTGGAAAAGGTCGTTTTCCTGGGACGACATGGTATTCGTAGTCCTACAGTCTCTCCTCAGGAGATGCAGCACCGCACAGGGCATGTTTGGCCGGTGTGGTCTGTTGCCCCTGGAGAAATGACGGGCCATGGGACAGATGCTTTAAGAGCAATGGTGCAAGCCGTTCGAGGGTATTACAGCCAGACATCCCTTTTCCGGTCTTTACAATCCTGTCAGGCGGTGGCGCAGGAGGCTGTTGTCTGGGCTGATACCGCCGATCACAGAACACGACAGACAGGCGAAGTCTGGGCCAAGGAAATTGCGCCCGGATGTTCTTTGCAGGCCAGGTGGGCCTTTACGACCGCTGATCCGGTTTTTAATGCGCTTGGAAGCCCGGCGGCGTCAGTTGATTCCTCCGTCCTTGAGCGCGATTTTGATACAGCCAAGGATACACTGCCAGAGCCTGCTTCTGATGCAGCGTTAAAAGCGCTTCAGGGGCTTCTGGCTTCTAATGCATGCACAGAAAAGCCTGCTTCGTCGCAATGCTTGACTACTCCCACGACCCTTGAATGGAAAAAGGGAGTGCCTCGTCTTAAGGGGGGATTTGTAACGGGTGGAATGGCGGCAGAAAGTTTGCTTTTGACGTACGCCGAGGGGTTGCCGCTGACGGAGTTTGGGATCTCCGAGAGGGGTGTTCCTCATATTCTTGAAACCGTTATGCCTGCACATGAAGCAGAAAACCACCTTCTGCGTCGTCTTCCAGAATATGCTCGAGCGCGCAATGGGATGATGGCGAAGAGTATTCGTGCGTTTCTTTCGGACCAGTCGGTGTATGCAATTCCGGGCATTCTGCCGTCAACGAAGGTACTGGTTCTAGCGGGGCACGATACCAATCTGGCAGCCATGATGGCGTTATTTGGGGTGGACTGGTCCTTTTCGGATCAGCCTGATTCTACGGCACCGAATACCGTTCTGGCATTCGAGCGCTGGCGTCGTTCCGACGGCACACGAGAGGTCAGACTCAAGGTCTTTCATCAATCCCTGGAGGAACTGCGTGAGGCGAAGACCCCGGATATCGGGAAATCCGCCATTACGCTATCTCCTGCGCAGCCGTTTTTTGCTCCCTAGCGCTAAGAACATCATGGAAAAACAAAAAAAAGCCCGGATGAGAAACATCCGGGCTTTTTCGTAGCAGCACTTAAGGAAGGCTTAGTGAGCCCAGCCTTCAGGAACCTTGCCGCCGTTCTTGGCCAGCTCGGCATAGACCTGCTTGATGAGCCAGACGTTCATCGTTGCTGAGTCGTCCGTGCTGCCCGTGTAGTGCAGTTCGCCTGCAAGCTGCTTACGTGCTTCCAGGGAGCTGTCGAGACCGAGCAGCTTCAGAAGATCCACAATCGAGGTCTTGTAGTTCAGCGGTTGGCCAGCCTTGGATGCCAGATCGGAAAGAACGGCATCCACGTCCACTGGTGCGGCTGGGGTAGCAGGTGCCGCAGCACCCGGAGCGCCAGCGGAAGCCTGTGCATCAGCCGTGCCGGACGTTGGCGTGGCTGCTTCTGCATGTCCGAAAATCTTGGACATGATCGTGCTGAAAAGACCCATAGGAAATACTCCTGACGGTTTGAAAAATGGTGTCGGGGTAGACAACGCCTACCCCGTGTCACCTGTTCCGCTCAGTAACGATATTCTTCGTGCTTGAACGGACCGGCAACCGGAACGCCAATGTAGTCAGCCTGCTTCGTGGACATCTTGGAGAGTTCGGCGCCGACCTTTGCGAGGTGCAGGGCAGCGACCTTTTCGTCCAGAGCCTTTGGCAGGGTATAAACCTTCACCTCGTACTGGCCCGGCTTGGCGGTCCAGAGTTCGATCTGGGCCAGCGTCTGGTTGGTGAAGGAAGCGGACATCACGAAGGACGGGTGACCTGTGGCGTTGCCAAGGTTTACGAGACGGCCTTCGGAGAGCAGGATGATGCGGCGGCCTTCGGCCAGCTCGACTTCGTCAACCTGCGGCTTGATGTTGTTCCAGCGATAGTTGCGCAGGGCTTCGACCTGGATTTCACTATCGAAGTGACCGATGTTGCAGACGATCGCACGGTCCTTCATTTCGCGCATGTGGTCGATCGTGATGATGTCCACATTGCCCGTGCAGGTGACGAAAATGTCGCCGCGCGGTGCTGCGTTTTCCATGGTGACGACTTCATAGCCTTCCATGGCGGCCTGAAGGGCGCAGATCGGGTCGACTTCGGTCACGAGAACGCGGCAGCCTGCATTGCGCAGGGAGGCAGCGGAACCCTTGCCCACGTCGCCGTAACCGGCAACCACGGCAACCTTGCCGGCCATCATGACGTCTGTGCCACGGCGGATGGCGTCCACCAGGCTCTCGCGGCAGCCGTACAGGTTGTCGAACTTGGACTTCGTGACGCTGTCGTTCACGTTGATGGCTGGAACCTTCAGTGTGCCAGCCTTGGCCATCTGCCAAAGACGATGCACACCTGTCGTCGTCTCTTCGGACAGGCCGCGGACGTCCTTCAGGAGTTCCGGGAACTGGTCGTGCATCATGACTGTGAGGTCGCCGCCGTCATCGAGGATCATGTTCGGCGTCCAGCCGTCCGGACCCGTGATGGTCTGCTCGATGCACCAGTTGAATTCTTCTTCCGTCAGGCCTTTCCAGGCGAAGACGGGGATACCGGCCGCAGCGATGGCTGCTGCTGCGTGATCCTGCGTGGAGAAGATGTTGCAGGACGACCAGCGGACCGTTGCGCCGAGAGCCGTCAGCGTCTCGATCAGCACGGCGGTCTGGATGGTCATGTGGAGGCAGCCAGCGATACGGGCGCCCTTGAGCGGCTGGGTGTCCTTGTATTCTTCGCGGAGTGCCATCAGGCCGGGCATTTCGCCTTCAGCGATGGAGATTTCCTTGCGGCCCCAGTCTGCGAGGGAAATGTTGTGTACCTTGTAGTCCTGCGTGGTCATGATTGGCCCTTACTGCCCGTCTTGGATGGCAGCAGGTATAGAGGCTTGGTGGAGCCACGCAAAGTGTGGCTCCGTCGCATCTGGTCTGTGTCAGTTCGGCTGTGCGGTGTCGGTCTTGGTTTTGACCGTCCGCGGTGTCTGATGTGTGCGCTTCAGATGATGCCTGTATTCGGTCTTGCCCTGCTTTGTGGTGTCCGTCATGGCGTGAGGCGCCTGAGGGGCGGGCTGGTCCGGCTGTTCTGTGATGGTACGGGGGTTCGTCGGCAGGTGATTGGCAGGCTGGTCAATCGTGGAATTCTGCGCTTTCTGCGTCGCGGAACTGGACGTCTGGGGTTGATCGTTGCTCGGGCTGCTGACGGCCTGCGCGAAAGCTGCTGATGAAACGGCAGGGGAGGCCATGATAACGGCTGCGGCAAGCAGGGAGGCTTTCAGGCGAATGGACATGTCTTGAATTTTCCTCTGCAAAGGGAAGAGCTGGCTCCTCCGGGAATAATCTGATAACTCCCGGACAGCGTGACAGTTGCTCCGATGCAGCATATTGCGTCAGTTGCCCGGGCATGTCAGAGAACGGCAGATCACCTTCTGTCGTGTTGTTCGAAACCGGCGCTGGTCCAGAATACCCCCTGAAGAACAGGAGGCTGCCGTGTCAGAGAACCCCACTTACAACTTTCCTTTCACGGTGCTTGATCCGGCGTTCCAGGAAACTGGAAAACCTGCCTTCGCCAATGGTCTTGTCTGGGCTGTACATGCGATTCCGGGACAGGAATTGCGGTCTCTGGGGGCGGGCGAAGTTGAAGAGCTGTTGCTTCCGGGACGTGTGCCATCGTCCGAAGGGTGGTTCTGGCTTCATTTTGATACTGTTCACAGTTCTGCCCGGTCCTTTGTCGCGCATCTGCCAGGGCTGCCGGAAGACGTGCGCGCCATGCTGGCGGAAACGGAGTACGGTATTGCGCTTGAGGCCGTTGACGATCTGATCTGGGGAGCGCTTCCGGCATTTGATGATGCATTGGCGGAAGACGACCGGGAAATCTGTGCCTGGCGTTTTGCCATGCGGCCTGACCTGCTGATTACAACACGACGCAATCCCATTCCTGTTCTTGGGGCGGCCTACCGGTCCCTCAGGCCTGACCATATTCCGCCGACCCCTGCGGGGATTGTGGATCGGGCATTACGGGAATTTACGGGAACCGTGCGT
The DNA here is from genome assembly GCF_049887835.1 of Gluconobacter sp. NFX36. NCBI lineage: Bacteria > Pseudomonadati > Pseudomonadota > Alphaproteobacteria > Acetobacterales > Acetobacteraceae > Gluconobacter > Gluconobacter sp. NFX36. The sequence goes on from NZ_JAGEKJ010000010.1 coordinate 82,410, forward strand.
CGGCAGCTTGGCCAGCTTGATGATGATCTGGATCGGGCGGAGGATGTTCTTCTGTTGATCGAGCATCGGTCTGATCTGGGGCATCTGGGTGGTATCGTCGGTAAGGTGCGCCGTCGGGCGACGGAACTCAGACGTGTTGTTACGCCGATTGACCGTGTTCTGAAGGATGAGGATCTGGACCTTCCTGAATGGGCGGAAGACGAGCTCCGTGACCGTGCGGAGCGTCAGGTTCATGCGGCTTTGGATGATCTGATTGCTTTGCAGGATCGGGCGCGTTCCCTGCAGGACGAATTGGGGTCCAATCAGGCGGAAGAAACCAACCGTCGCCTGTACATTGTTTCGGTAGGAACAACGTTGATGCTGCCGGCAACATTTGTGACTGGCTTCTTCGGTATGAACACGGGCGGCATGTTTCTGGCGCAAGGGGCGTGGGGAACAATCGAAGCCGGGTTTGTGTGTTTCGTGTTCATGGCTGTGACGTTTCTGTTCATGAAACTCGCACGATTGCTCTGAAAGTTTTAATGGGGCTGGATAAGGTCTTATGGTTGCCTGCTGAGGTTATTCATGACCAGATTTGCAGATAATATAGTCCGGAAATATTCCTCTGGATTGTAATCTGTTTCAGGACCTGAACACCCATGCGTGTATTCCAGATACTTCTTGCGCTGTCTCTTGTAACATTCGGGCTGGGGGCTTGTGGCTCTGGAATTTATACGCCTGAGACTACCAACGTAGCGCTCAAAGCTGATCCTTCAGGAGTGGTGGGAAAGTTCAGGATCACTGTAAGAGGGGTTGTCTGGCACAATGACAGTCTGTTCCTGATATCGGATCAGAATTATCGGAATCCCAATGCTGTTGTCGTTATGCTTGATGACGATACGGTGAGAGATATTCTGAGGGGCAGGACACAAACGGCTGAGCAGTATTTTATGGGCCATGAGATTCTGGCTACCGGATTGGCCAGAAAAATTCGAATTGTTGTGAGGGATCGTGAGGGCAATCTGACAGGGGCGTCCTACGAACAGGTGCGCATCGTCATTGGAGATGCGGCTGATCTGGACGTTTTGTCCCGGTAACAACCGTTCTTCTGGAATAGGGATACTTGGTACCGTTTTCCAAGCGGTGATGGGCTGGCTGACAACCCATCGTCGCTACAGGATATAAGATCAGGGATTTTTCTTGGCAGGTCCGCTGGATGTTGCGGGTGTTTGACCGAGGGCGGACGACGTTGTGTTGGGATCTGTCGTCTGACGTATGTCTGATTTTTGGGTGTCTGATTCCGGGGCGGGTGTTGTGGAAACCCCGTGAGGCTGTTCAGCAGCGTATTTTTCGAAAGCTTCTGGCGTGCCAACGAAGGCGCAGTCACACAGGTCCCGATCTGCATAGATGTAGCGCAGACCCTCGGGGGTTTTGCGTGTCAGGAAGACGTGTTGCGGCATGAGTTGCAGCTCTGCGCGGCGAGACGGAGAGTTGGCGGGGTGTCTGACGAACCCTGCGGAGATGAGCTGCTTTTCCTGTGGGCTGGTATTGTCGTTAACGCAACCGGCGAGACCGAGGGCGGCAGACAGCGCTGCGACAGGAAGGGAGAGGGAAGAAAGAGTTTTCAGCATATCAGTCTCCTAACAGCTTTGATGCCATGGGGTTTCATGGGCAGGGCCGATCTTACGGATATTGTCGAAGGGTAGGGGAAAAAGAAAATCTGTGCAGGAAATGGATCAAACACTGACGCAAACTTGAAAGGTTTTTAAAAGGAAAAACCGAACACAGATAAAAAATAAATCGGTTTAACCTTTTATTTGTGTATCGGCTAACTGGTCTCACTTGTTAAGACAGGAGATCAGGCCATGGCCGACCGGACTATCATTCGCACCACCGCAGGTGCCCCTTGGGTCAGTAATCAGGATAGTAAGACAGCAGGTCCACGTGGGCCGCTGCTTCTGGAAAATTATCAGTTGCTCGAGAAACTGGCGCATCAGAACCGGGAGCGTATTCCCGAGCGGACAGTGCATGCCAAAGGCTCAGGCGCGTTCGGCACGTTTACGGTCACGCATGACATTACCCGCTTCAGCAGGGCATCCATTTTTTCTGAGGTCGGCAAGGCTACGGATATGTTGGCGCGTTTTTCCACTGTTGCGGGTGAGCGCGGTGCGGCGGATGCCGAGCGGGATGTTCGGGGATTTGCCCTGAAATTCTATACCGATGAGGGGAACTGGGATCTTGTTGGGAACAACACGCCTGTCTTCTTTGTCCGTGATCCGATGAAGTTTCCTGACTTCATTCATACGCAGAAGCGCCACCCGCGTACGAACCGCCGGTCTGCGACAGCGATGTGGGATTTCTGGTCTTTGAGTCCGGAAAGCCTGCATCAGGTGGCGATCCTGTTTTCCGATCGTGGGCTGCCGCAGGGCTACAGGTTCATGAACGGGTATGGCAGCCACACGTTCTCCCTCTGGAATGCGCAGGGTGAGCGTTTCTGGGTGAAGTTCCACTTCAAAACCCAGCAGGGGCACCGTTTCTGGACGAATGATGAGGCCAATGCTGTCATCGGTCAGGATCGTGAGAGTGCGCAGGCTGATCTTTACGAGGCCATTGAAGGCGGCGATTTCCCGAAATGGACCGTGTTCATTCAGGTGATGGAAGAGGCTGAGGCGGAGCGCGTCAGTTTCAATCCATTCGATGTGACGAAGGTCTGGCCTCATGCGGATTATCCTTTGCAGGAGGTGGGCGTCATGGAGTTGAACCGGAATGCCTTGAATTATTTTGCTGAGATCGAGCAGGCGTCTTTTTCACCCTCCAATATCGTGCCGGGCATTGGCTTCTCGCCTGACAGGCTTTTGCAGGGGCGTCTGTTTGCTTATGCAGATGCGCATCGTTACCGGGTGGGGACGCATTATGAATTGCTGCCAGTGAATCGTCCGCAGATTGCCGTGAAAAATTATCACATGGATGGTCCCATGCGGTTTGATGCGCCTGAGCCGGGGGACGGCAGATATTATGAGCCGAATTCGTTTGGCGGACCGGTTGAAGACAGTGCTGCCATGGAGCCGCCTCTGCGGATCAATGGGGATGCGGACTACTACGAGCATCGCACTGACGGGGATGATTTTGCGCAGCCGCGGGCGTTGTTCCGTCTGTTTGATGCTGCTCAGCGGGAGCGTTTTTTCAATAATATTGCCGGGGCCATGACCGGTGTTCCGGCAGAGATCATGGAGCGGCAGTTTGCTTTGTTCCGGCAGGCAGATCCGGAATGGGAAGCCGGTGTACGGCAGGCTGTTACGCGGGTCATGACGGGGCCGTCCTCTTCTGCGCCGACGACGCAGGGCGACTGAGGGAAGCCGTCTTCCTGGTCAGCTGCGTTCAGAACATGCTGACCAGAAAGATTCCTCCGATCGCCAGGAAGAACAGGACTTTCATGACGTCGGGGACAGGTGGATCATTCGTCCTGTTTTTGCGGACTCATAGAGGGACTCCATGAGTTTCTGATCGCGCAGTCCCTCTTCGCCGGGGGTTCTGGGGGTGAGATCGTTCAGGATACAATCTGCGAAATGGTCGATCTCAAGAGCAAACTGGTTTTCTGCGGGAAGCCGCCATTCGCTGACAGTTTTATGGTTGCCTTCCCGTCTGCCGATCCGAAGGCGATGGCCGGTGTAGGAGAAAGCATTTTCAAGGGTGATCCAGCCTTTTTCGAGCTGGATTCGAAGATCCTTGCTTTCATGGGCTCCGTAGCTGGTCGCACAGTTTGCGATTACGCCGGAGGGAAAGCGGAGCATGAATGAGAATGTTTCATCCAGATCTTTGTAGCGCGGGTCATTTGGGGGGCAGACCATTTGAGCGAAAAGGCTTTCCGGCTCTTCTCCGAGGACGGCACGTGTGCCGTTCAGGCAGTACAGTCCAATATCTGGTAACGCTCCGCCGCCTGCCAGTTCCGGTTTGAGACGCCATTGGTCTGCGCTGCCCTGCATTTGAGTGTTGATGGCTTCCACGAGTTTCGGGCGGCCCAGTTCTCCGCTCTGGACCAGTTTGCGGACCGCCTGATTGAAGGGCTCGTAATGGCAGCGATAGGCGATCATGAGTTTGAGGTGTGCTTTCTGACAGACGTCGATCATGTGCTGGGCTTCTGCACTTGAATTGGCCATCGGCTTTTCGCACAGGACGTGTTTTCCGGCTGCAGCGAGAGCTTCGACCTGTTTTTCGTGAAGAGCGTTGGGGGTGACGACATATACGGCCTGAATATCGGGGCGATCTTCCAGCCGGTGGATGTCGTCATATGTAAAGAGGGAGTCGTCACTGATGTCGTAGCTGCGTGCGATGAGACGCGCTTTCTCAGGTCGTCCGGAGATGAGTGCTACAGGTTTTGCGAGGTGGCAGTTTGCGAAGGCGGGGAGGATTTCCCCGAGGGTCAGGCGGCCAAGACCCATGATGGCGAACCCTACCCGTTCTGATAGAGGAAGAGGTTGTGGAGGCTGATTTTCGGGAACATCAGCGTCTCCGCGCCAGTTTCCAAAGGTGATCTGGCCTTTCTCGATCCTTCCCGTATCTAGGATGGACGGAACGAGATGTGGAATACCGACGGGGATATCGTGAGACATTGCGGATTGCTTTCCCTTAGGGATGTCTGGGAATGCAACGCTGGGTCAAGGCGGTAGGTCCGATTTTTGCGGGAGGTCACATCAATTGTGACGTCTGTGTCATAGGATCTCAGCCAGGGCGTTGAACGCGGATGATAAGTGGTGTGTCTTTGCCTTCTTCCTGAAAGGTAATGTCAGCTGCTTGTCCTGCAGAAAGGCTGCCAAGATGTTCGATGGCTGATGCATTTTTGGCGAGAGAAATCCGTTTTCCGCTTATCTCACCGAGAAATCCGATATGTAACTGGATTGGTGAGAGATGTTCTCCGGTTTGCGGGTCTGTCAGGGTGGCAGCTTGTGGAACAAGGAGTGCGGAAAGGCCGCGCAGGAAGTTTTCGCTCATCGGAAGAAAGGTTTCCCATCCGGCAACATGGGGAGATGTGGCAACGACTTCTCCGCCGCCGGGAAAGCGGGCGCTTTTGAGGTAGGTGCCTTTGTCTTTTACCTGGAAGCACACAAGACCGTTGGGTGCGGCCTGCATTTCAAATCGGGGGAGCGGGCGAGGCATGGAGACCCGTTTTTCCAGAACGACATCGCAGGGCAGGATCAGTGGGACAGAGAGCTGTACTGACAGTCCGGGGTGGATGCCGGGTTGAAAGGGAGCCTGTGAGAAATCATCCCGAAGGGGGTCGTGGCTGAGAACCTGACGGTGCCAGTCCATGAACCACAGGCGTGTCAGGAAAGGGGTTGCGTTCATCGTGTCTCCAAATCAGCAACTGCGAGGGCCAGGCATTTTTTCATGACACCTGGCAGGGCGGCGCGCTCTGTGGACCGGAACGTGCCAAAAGAGGGATCGATCCCTGCATTGTGGCCTGCAGGGAGGGCTGCGGCGTAAATCATGAGCCGAAGCGTGAAATGGGTAAAGACATGCGTGACTTCTCCACAGGCTGTCCAGGGGCCCAGGATCGGAGCCGCTGCGAGGGCGTCTTTCTCGTCCCATGGGGTTGCGCGCCAGTCTGTACCGGGAAATTCGTCCATGCCGCCGAGCAATCCTTTTTCAGGACGTGTTCTGATCAGCATATGCCCGGATGCATCCTGAAGAACGAAGTGAGTGCCATAGCGGGTTGGTTTTGCCTGTTTGGGGGCTTTGCGGGGAAGGGTGGCCGCAATTCCATTAGCGTGACCCTGACAGGCCGGGCGCCAGGGACAGGTGAGGCAGGACGGGTTGCGAGGGGTACAGAGTGTGGCGCCAAGGTCGAACAACGCCTGAGCGAAGTCGGAGGGGCGTTGCTGTGCGTCTTGGAACTGGTTCAGCAATGCGGCCTGTCGTGCCAAGAGAGGCCGGGATGCAGGAAGCGGGTCGTCAATGGCGAAGAGCCGTGACGTGACACGCTCTACATTTCCATCAACCGGGACAACCGGTTGACCAAAGGCGATGGCTGCAATCGCGCGCGCTGTATATGCACCGATGCCTGGGAGCTTGAGCAACTCATCAACGGTGTCTGGGAACTGCCCGAGTTCAGCGACGCGTTTTGCGCAGGCGTGCAGATTTCTGGCGCGGGCATAATAGCCGAGCCCGGCCCAGAGACGAAGCACATCTTCCTGTGGGGCAGCGGCCAGATCCTGTACAGTGGGGTAATGCGTGAGAAAGCGTTCGTAATACGCTATGACAGCTTTTACCGTCGTCTGCTGAAGCATTATTTCGCTTAGCCAGACGCCATAGGGATCGGGGCGTTCGCCGGGGAGGCTACGCCAGGGCAGGGTGCGGCGGTGCGTATCGTACCAGCGCAGCAGGTCGGAAGCATCAGGAGTCACGGAGAGGGATATGACGAAGGATCGGGGCCCAAACAAGAACCTTCGTGATCGGACTGATACATTTACGCCCAAACAGAACTGGACGGCTAAACGGGGTGGAGCGCGGCAGATCGGGGCTTTGGTGCCGGGAATTACCCAGCCCGCGTTCAAAAAAAAATCGCCATTGCTGGTTCGATTGTCCATGGATTGGGAAGATTTTATCGGGCCGCGCCTGTCTAAAGTGACGGAGCCGCGCCGGTTTTCTGCGGGGACGTTGACGCTGGCCTGTTCTGGGCCTGTGGCGATGGAGCTTCAGCATCTTGCGCCTCAGATTATCGAACGGATCAACACAACCTGTGGCCTGCGGGGAGAGACGATGATCGTGCGCCTTAAAATCGTGCAGGATATGACGGCGTTTGAGCGGCCACGTCCGGCTCGGCCAAGGCCCATTCAGGTCGATGTTCCGGAAATTGAGGACGATGAGCTTCGAGATGCGTTGCAGCGTCTGGGGGGACATATCGGGGCCCGGGGTAAGCGCCGCCGGTGACTGGTATGTTTCACGTGAAACGACTTGTTTCATGCCCTGAAACGGCCCTTTTCAGAGAACAGGGTGTTACCGATATTTACTGAAGACAGAATACGGCTCTTTCCGAGGAGACAGGCCATGAACATCACGAAGAAAACCGTCGGAGCATTGTTGATGGCTGCCCTTGCTGGAAGCCTCCCGATAACGGCGTTCGCCCAGCAAGGAGGCGGTGACCCGGGAGGCGGTCATGGGGGCGGACCTGGCGGAGGCGGTGGCTTCCGTGGTGGCCCTGGCGGTGGTGGCTTCAGGGGAGGAATGGGCGGCGGTCCAGGTGGTGGTTTCCGTGGTGGACCCGGTGGAGGTGGCTTTCGCGGCGGACCTGGCGGAGGGCCGGGTGGATATGGCGGCGGGTTTCGCGGTGGATATGGTGGTGGACCGGGCTGGGGATTCCGGCCGGGCTATGGGAACTGGAGCGGAGGCTGGGGTGGCCCGCGCTTTATGGGGTGGGGACGTCCCGGATGGAGCGGCTGGAACGGCTGGGGTGGCCCCGGTTGGTATGGCTATGGTTGGGGGGTACCGGGCTGGGGTGGCGGCTGGGGTTGGGGCGGTTGGGGCCTTGGCGCCGCCGCGCTGGGCGTTGCTGCTGGAATGGCGATTGAGAACGCCGCCTCGGGATGTCCCGCCGGATATTATCTGACCCAGTATCAGGGGTGTATTCCCGCAGGGGGATATGCCGTGCCGCAGGGGTATTACGGTGCTCCGGCCTATGACGGGGGTGTCCCGCCCTATACCTGGGGGTATTGAGGCGGGTGCACGAGGTTAGTCCGTGACGAAATCGGCTGCCTTGTAGCCCTGAGCAAACAGATGGGCGCGCAGATTGGCAAAATTGATCTGCGTGCCGATGATTTTTTTCACGTTTGGCTTGGCGCGGAAGGCAAGGCCGAGGCCCGCGTTGGCCAGCATCGGAATGTCGTTTGCGCCATCGCCGGTTGTGAGCGCGGCCTTGAGCTGAACGCCGCGTTCGGCGGTCAGGGATTCGAGGTGGCTCAGTTTGGCATCTGGGCCTAGAACCGGGGCATCGAGACGACCGGTTATTTTTCCATCCACGATTTCAAGGCTATTGCCGTAGTTCTCGTCGAAGCCACAGAGTTCAGCGACCTTCTGGGTGAACCAGGTAAAGCCTCCTGAGACGAGTGCCGTGCGGGCATTGTGCTTGCGCATGGTGCAGACGAGTTCGCGCGCACCTTCTGTCAGGGTGACGGTTTTCCAGACCTCTTCAAGAACAGACGCAGGGTGACCGGCTAGCAGGGCGACGCGCTGTTCGATGGAGGTTTCGAAGTCGATCTCTCCATTCATGGAGGCGCGGGTAATGGCCGCGACCTGTTCCCCGATGCCGAGCAGGGCTGCCATTTCGTCCAGCGTTTCGCCGGTGACGATGGTGCTGTCCATGTCCGCGACCAGAACGGCTTTACGGCGGCCGCGGGTTTTCAGAAGCAGGGCGTCTGTTTGATAGGGCGCAAGAGTAGCGCGGATTGTCGCGGCACTCGCCGAGCCAGGGCCGGGCGTGGGGCATGGAATATCGACAGCTTCCCCGTCCGACAGGACGATGGGGGCCTTGCCTTTGACCAGCGACCGGGCGACGTCGATGGCTTCTGGTTTGAGGGAGCCGGCCTTGCGGTCAGCAATGAGGGTCAGAACGGAAGGAAGGGACATAAGCTCTCGTAACGGTCCAGCGCGTGTGGCAGGAACAGGGGGATGAACGCCCCGAAGACAGCACTCATTGTGGCTGGCCCGACGTGCTCCGGCAAGTCGGCTCTGGCTCTGGACCTTGCCCGGACTTTTCGGGGAACGGTAATCAATGCGGATTCCATGCAGGTTTATCGTGATCTGCACATTCTGACGGCCCGGCCTGACGCTGCTGATGAGGCCGCTGTTCCGCACAGGCTTTATGGTGTGCTGGATGCGGCGATGCCGGGCAGTGTGGCCTGGTGGCGGTCACGGGCGCTTGAGGAAATGGAGACCGCTTGGGCGTTGGGACGTCTGCCGATCCTGTGTGGCGGTACGGGGATGTATCTTCGGGCGTTGACGGATGGACTGGTAGAAGTGCCCGATCCCGGCGACGAAGCGCGCCAGGAAGCGCGGGCGCTGGCCGAAGAAATTGGTCCAGCGGCATTGCATGCCCGGCTTGCGGAGGTGGACCCCGAAACGGCGGAAGCGCTTCGCCCGAATGACACGCAGCGGATTTCGAGGGCCTGGGAAGTGTGGCGCGGGACCGGGCATGGTTTGGTATGGTGGCGTACCCAACCGGGGTTGCCGCCTGCGCCGTGCCGGTTTGTGTCTGTTCTTCTGGACCCACCGCGTGATGTGTTGCGGCAATCTCTGAATATGCGGTTTGAGCAGATGCTTGAAGCTGGCGCTCTGGAAGAAGTGCGTCGTCTTGTTGCGAGGGGGCTGGATTCTGTTCTGCCTGCCATGCGTGCGCATGGGGTTCCGGAACTTGCGGCGGTTCTGCAGGGTGACATGACGCTTGAAGCCGCACAGCAGGCGGCTGTTCTGGCGATTGGACGATATACGCGCCGTCAGGCTACCTGGTTTCGGCATCACGCTTTGGGTGTGGAGGCTGATTCAATGATTTCATTTCAAAGATATGCCCATTTTGCGCAAGAATCGAAAACTGAATACGAAAAAATAGAACATTTTATATCTGGACGAGTTGACGGCCCCCCTCAATCTGTCCTAAATCCCGCGCCTCATACCCCTTAGGAGGATACGGTGACGGCTGCTGCTGAAAGAGACGCAACAACAGGCAACGAAGCGCTGAATGGCGCGGAGGTGCTTCTGCGCGTTCTCGATGAACAGGGCGTAGAGGTGGTCTTTGGCTATCCGGGGGGCGCTGTCCTTCCAATCTACGATGCGCTCTTCAAGCAGGACCGTATTCGCCACATTCTTGTCCGCCATGAGCAGGCTGCCGTTCATGCGGCTGAGGCCTATGCGCGTTCGACGGGCAAGGTTGGCGTTGTTCTGGTGACATCTGGTCCGGGTGCAACCAATGCCGTGACCGGCCTTGTTGACGCGCTGATGGATTCGATTCCGCTAGTTTGTCTGACCGGTCAGGTGCCGACGAAGCTGATTGGCAATGATGCGTTCCAGGAAGCGGACACGACAGGCATTACTCGCCCGGCCACGAAGCACAACTATCTGGTACGGACGCCGGGCGCTCTGGCGCAGACGGTGCGTGAGGCTTTCGAAGTGGCGCGTTCTGGTCGTCCGGGGCCGGTGCTGGTGGATCTGCCCAAGGACATCACGGTGGGGCAGGCTCCGCTGACGGCGCCTGCCATGTCCCGGCTGAAGCGTTTCCGCCATCAGGGTGGGTCGGATGCCGAGGCGATTGCCCGCACGGTTGAAGCCATGAAGACGGCCAAGCGTCCGCTGTTCTACACGGGCGGTGGCATCATCAATTCCGGGCCGGAAGCGTCTGAGCTGCTGCGTCGTCTGGCGCGCAAGACGGGTTTTCCGGTCACGTCCACGCTGATGGGGCTGGGCGCGTTTCCGTCTCCTGATCCGCAGTTCCTGGGCATGCTGGGCATGCACGGGTCTGTTGAGGCGAACATGGCCACGCATGGCTGTGATCTGCTGATTGCTCTGGGTGCGCGTTTTGATGATCGCGTGACGGGGCGTGTGGATGCGTTTTCGCCGAACTCGTTCAAGGTTCATGCGGATATTGATCCGAGCCAGATCGGCAAGATCATTCGTGTGGATGTGCGTCTCGAAGGGGATGTTCGCGATACGCTTCAGGCGTTGCTGGATGCGTGGGACGACACGCCAGCACCTGATCTGAGCACATGGTGGAACCAGATTGCGTCCTGGCGCAGCGTGGATGGCTTCGGCTTCACGCAGGATATGACGCCGTCTGCGGTGATCCGTCCGCAGCATGCCATTCGTCGTCTGTATGAAATGGCGATGGAGACGGGGCGTGATACGTTTGTGTCCACCGAGGTTGGCCAGCATCAGATGTGGGCAGCCCAGCACTTCCAGTTTGCCAAGCCGAACCGCTGGCTGACTTCCGGTGGTCTGGGAACGATGGGCTACGGTCTGCCGGCTGCTGTGGGTGCGCAGGTAGCGCATCCGGATGCGCTGGTGATTGATATCGCGGGTGAAGCCTCGACCCTGATGAACATTCAGGAACTGGGGACGATTGCGCAGTATCGTCTGCCAGTGAAGATCTTCATTCTGAACAACCAGTATATGGGGATGGTGCGCCAGTGGCAGGAGCTGCTGCATGGGTCACGCTATTCCCAGTCTTACAGCGAGGCGCTGCCAGACTTTGTGAAGCTGGCGGAAGCGTTTCAGGCAACTGGAATGCGTGCGACCTGCGTGGGCGAACTGGATGATGTCATTCGCCGGATGCTGGAGCATGATGGTCCTGTCATTGCGGATATCTGCGTGGCTGAAAACGAAAACTGCTATCCGATGATTCCGTCGGGTGCGGCCCATAACCAGATGCTGCTTGGCCCGGATCAGGATTCCGCGGCGGCAGGTCTGACCGAAGAAGGGATGATGTTGGTCTGATGACGGAGACAATCCAGAATTCGGTCATCTCGGTTCTGATTGAGAACGAGAGTGGCGCGCTGGCCCGTGTGGTGGGTCTGTTTTCCGGCCGTGGCTACAATATCGAAAGCCTGACGGTTGCGCTGGTGGATGCCGAGCGCAGTCTGTCACGCATTACGGTTCTGACGTCCGGGACGCCGCAGGTCATTGAGCAGATCAAGGCGCAGCTGAAGCGTCTGATTCCTGTTCATGCTGTCTGTGATCTGATGGAAGAAGGCCCGTATGTGGGCCGCGAGCTTGCTCTGGTAAAGGTTGTGTCTCGCGGCGAAAGTCGTACGGAAGGTCTGCGGATTGCGGACTCCTTCCGGGCACGCCCGGTTGATACGACGGCTACCAGTTTTGTGTTCGAACTGACGGGGTCTCCCGCCAAGATCGACGCTTTTATCGAGTTGATGCGCCCCCTTGGCCTGGCTGAGGTTTCGCGCACGGGGATTGCGGCCATTGGCCGTGGCCCTTCTGTCTTTCACGTTAACGAGGAACATGTCTGATGCGGGTGTATTACGATCGCGATGCCGATCTGAATCTGATCAAGAGCAAGAAAGTCGCGATCATTGGCTACGGCAGCCAGGGTCACGCTCACGCCAACAACCTGCGTGACAGCGGCCTGACCGACATCGTCATCGGCCTGCGTCCGACGTCCTCTGCCGTCAAGAAGGCAGAAGAGGCTGGTTTCAAGGTCATGTCCCCGGAAGACGCTGCTGCGTGGGCCGATGTGGTCATGGTTCTGACACCGGATGAAGGCCAGGGCGCTCTGTACAAGGATAGCCTTGAGAAGAACCTGAAGCAGGGTGCCGCTCTTGCGTTCGCGCATGGCCTGTCCATCCACTTCCGCATCATTGAAGCCCGTCCGGATCTGGACGTGTTCCTGATCGCGCCGAAGGGGCCGGGCCACACGGTTCGTTCCGAATACCAGCGTGGCGGTGGCGTGCCGTCCCTCGTTGCTGTGGCCCAGAACGCTTCCGGCAAGGCTCTGGACATCGCTCTGTCCTACGCTTCCGCAAACGGTGGCGGCCGTGCAGGCATCATCGAGACGACCTTCAAGGAAGAAGTCGAAACCGATCTGTTTGGTGAGCAGGCTGTTCTGTGTGGTGGCGTTGTTGACCTGATCCGTGCTGGTTTCGAGACGCTGGTTGAAGGTGGCTATGCCCCGGAAATGGCTTACTTCGAGTGCCTGCACGAAATGAAGCTGATCGTGGATCTGATCTACGAGGGCGGTATTTCCAACATGAACTACTCCATCTCCAACACTGCGGAGTATGGTGAGTATGTGACGGGTCCGCGCATTATCACGCCGGAAACGAAGGCTGAAATGAAGCGCGTTCTGACGGACATTCAGGATGGTACGTTCGTTCGTAACTTCATCCTTGAGAACCAGTCCGGCGGCGTTGGCTTCAAGGCTATCCGCGCTCGCAATGACGCTCACCAGATCGAGAAGACCGGTGAGAAGCTGCGTGCGATGATGCCGTGGATTGCCAAGGGCAAGCTGGTCGACAAGGCCAAGAACTGATCTCTAAGGGTTGGGGTCCCTCAGTGGTTTTCTGTTGAGGGGCAGGAAAAGCACGCGTTTCGGGGCTGGAATGTTTTCCGGCTTTGGGACGCGTGTTTTTATGTCCAGGAAAAAACGAATCGTTTTTCTGGGTGGAGAGGTTGTTCTTTGGAGTGTTGGGTGTCAGGTCGCCGATGTGTCGGCTCATCCCAGCGTGAGGCTTGTTTTAAGGGGCTTCCAGAAGGGTTTGTGTGCCGCTATCCCAGTTGTGAAGTGCGCCAGAGCCATGATGGGCGCAGTGTTAGGAAGCGCAAACGGAAGCCTCTTCTTTCCTGCAATATGACATATTAACGCATCGGGACAGAAAACCCTTGCATCTGCGGGGAGAGGCCTCTAACACCGCGCTTCTTGGCCCAAGGGGGCGGTTTCGCCCAACAGGCTGTCTACTGGTTTGGGGGTACGTGATGAACGCACTTGCTCAACTGGGGATGGTATCGGAACTCCCGAGAGATATCCAGAACAGCGATGCTCACTCTGTTGAAGAGGAGCGCAAGGACTACTTTATTGAACGGGATGGCGAACGCTATGCCGGCAATCACCTGCTGATCGATTTCTGGGATGCCCGGAATCTTGATGATCCGGCACGCATTGATGAGACTCTGTGCGAGTCAGCAATTGCTGCTGGGGCAACGATCCTGCACAGCCATTTCCATCACTTCACGCCGAATGGTGGCGTGTCTGGTGTGATCGTGCTTGCTGAGAGCCATATCTCGATCCACACGTGGCCAGAGCGGAATTACGCTGCGGTTGACGTCTTTATGTGTGGCGCATGTGATCCGAATCTGTCGATTCCGGTCATGCAGCGTCTGTTCCAGGCTGGCCGCATCGAAGTTGATGCCGTGCGCCGTGGACGCGTCCAGAACAGGAACGCTAGCGCGTCCTGAGCCTCAGGCAGGGATCGGCCCAGTGTGGCCGGTCCTGCTTCTGCATTGAAATCCCGACAAGGAATTGAAGACCATGGCTGAAACATGGATCAACGAAACCCTGTACCCGGACTGGGGACAGCGTTTTCTGGTCACGCGTGAACTTGCGCGCGTTAAATCTGATTTCCAGGACGTGGTGGTTTTTGAAAGTTCCAGCCATGGTCGTGTGCTGGTTCTGGATGGTGTGATCCAGATCACGGAGCGCGATGAGTTCGTTTATCAGGAAATGCTGACGCATGTGCCGGTCCTGGCGCATCCATGTGCCAAGCGCGTTCTGATCATTGGTGCTGGGGACGGTGGCGTTCTGCGTCGCGTTCTTGAGCACAAGACTGTTGAAAAAGCCGTCATGGTGGAAATTGACGGTGCGGTGATCGAGCTTTCCAAGCAGCATCTGCCGAACATTGCAGGGGATGCCTGGAACGATCCACGTGCGGAAGTGATCGTTGGCGATGGCATCGACTATGTTGCCAAGGCTGCTGATGGTTCTTTTGATGTCATCATCGTTGATAGCACGGACCCGATTGGCGTTGGTGAAGTTCTGTTTACGGATGAGTTCTACAGCAACTGCGCGCGTATTCTGTCGGATGAAGGTCTGATTGTGAATCAGTGCGGTGTGCCGTTCATGCAGGCTGATGAGCTGTATGAGACGAGCCTGCGTCGTGCGAAGTTCTTCCCGCATGTCTCGGCCTATGTTGCTGCTGTTCCGACCTATGTCGGCGGCTTTATGACGTTGGGTATGGCGTCCAAGGGGCAGTCACCGAACACGCAGACGGTGGAGCAGATCCGCGCACGCGCAGAGGCGGCCAATATTCTTGGAACGACGCGGTACTGGACGCCGGAAATTCACGTCGGGTCTTTCAATCTTCCGCCGTATATTGCCGAGCACCTTCCGAAGACGGACAAGTAAGGTGTTTTTCCCCTCACTTTTCTAAAGGTGAGGGGATTTTAAAGACAGCGTTCGAGGTTGCTGCTCATCCGTTCCAGGAGCGTTATGAGGATGTCTCGCTCGAGTGGGGTGAAGCCTTGGAAGGCTTCCTCGCTCGCTTCTTCCATAATCGGAATGATTTTCTGACTTTTTATGAGTCCGTCTGGTGTCAGGCGAATCTGGCTGACGCGTTTGTCGCTGGGATCGGTTTCACGCTCGATAAGGCCGTCGCGTTCCATGCGGGCCAGCAGGGTGGCCATGCCGGGCTGCTCGATGCCTGCGAATTCGGCCAGATATTTCTGATTAAGGACTTCCCCTTTTCCTAAAGCGAGAAAGACCGGGATCTGGCCTGCGCGCATTCCGGCGGGTTTCAGTTTCTGCTCCATCAGGCGCGTAAACAGGCGCCCTGTTGTGGTGGCGAGGAAGCCGATGGAGAGACAGGGCGCCTGGGTCCGCATGGGGGAAACTGCCTTGGGTGGATAATGTGGATAAAATATATAACATGTTATATATTTACTTTGAAAGGCTCAATGTGCAGAAGAAGCCGTTCCCCGACGACATTGGAGGCAGGGGAAACGGCTGACGAGGATTATGGTTTCGTGGTCTGCGATGTGCTCTGGCAGCGGTGGTCGCGGAACAAAGCCCACTCTTCGCAGGTCTGTCCAGACGGAAGGTGGCACATTCCACTTTGACCGGTGGGCCCGTTGACGATTTCGAGAGTGCCGCCCTGTTTGATGCAGCTTGCGCTAGCAGGGTTCGGCATGCCGATGATGCGGTGTTCTGGTGTCTTCTGGTTAGGGGAAGCGGCACAGGCCGTGACCAGCAGGAAAGCGCAGCCGAAAAGACTGTTTTTCAGTTTGTGCATATTATGGGGCTGTCCTTGTAAAAAAGCGGACGCTTTTTTCGACTGCGCCCAGAGCTTTTGTTGTTGCGGCAAATTTCTCGAAATGAGGTGTTTTGAGATGTGTGTCGAAGGCGGCCTGATCCGTGTAGCGCTCGACCAGCACGATGGTGTTGGGATCTTCGTTTGAAGTGATGACGTCGAAGGCGAGGCAGCCGGGTTCGTCTGCGTTGGAGCGCTCGCTGTCATAGGCGCAGTTTTCCAGAAAAAGAGAGCGGTTTTCCGGATTGATGGAGAATTCTGCGATGACGGTCAGTTCGCCAGCCATTGTGGCTCCTTTCAAAGTCTAAAATTGTCCAGAAATCGTAACGCGGAACAGATCGTAACGATTGCGAAGAAATTGGGAAACTGGCAGGATTAAGTCCGACCAATACGGGAGAGACCAGCTTTTAGAGCTGGCGCCGAAGGAGCAACCGCCCCGGAAACTCTCAGGCCAAAGGACCGAGTTGGTCGGTAAATTCTGGAGAGAGGTGCGCCTGACGCACCCGCCGACGGGATAGCGATCTCAGGCAAAAGGACAGAAGGGGCGGCGTATTCCGGAAACTCCGGGCGCGTCTGCACCTTCATGTTTTGACCGGGCCGGACCTACCCTATGACCGACTCTCTCCAGCGTACTCCTCTTCACGCTCTCAATCTGGAACTTGGCGCCAAGATGGTGCCGTTTGCGGGTTATGAGATGCCGCTTCAGTATCCGGCAGGGCTGATGGCCGAGCATTTGCACACGCGTAGCAAGGCGGGGCTTTTTGATGTGTCCCATATGGGGCAGATCCGGATTTCTGCCCGCAGTGGTGATGTCCGGGATGCGGCTCTGGCGCTCGAAAGCCTGATTCCGGCTGATTATGCGGGACTTGCGAAGGGACGGCAGCGCTACGGATTTCTGACCAATGATGCCGCAGGCATTCTGGATGATCTGATGGTCGCCAATATGGGCGATGGTCTGTTCGTTGTGGTGAATGCGTCCTGCAAGGAGCAGGATGCGGCGTTGATTGAAGCGGCTCTTTCCGACCGTTGTGTTGTGACGCGGCAGTTTGATCGCGCGCTGATGGCGTTGCAGGGGCCGCAGGCTCAGGACGCGATTGCGCCTCTCTGTCCGGCAGCGGTCGATATGCGTTTTATGGACGTGATTGAGACGGAGCTTGCTGGTGTTCCGGTGACGCTGTCGCGTTCGGGTTACACGGGTGAAGACGGGTACGAGATTGGGTGTGCAGCGGCTGATGCGGAGACTGTCGCGCAGGCGTTGCTGGCCCAGCCGCAGGTTCTTCCCATTGGGCTTGGAGCCCGGGATTCGCTTCGTCTGGAAGCGGGGCTTTGCCTGTATGGCAATGATATCGATACGACGACCACGCCGATTGAAGCGTCTCTGGCCTGGGCTATTCAGAAAGCCCGGCGCGAAGGGGGGGCTCGTGAAGGAGGCTATCCGGGCGCGGAGATCGTTCTGCGTCAGGCCCGTGAAGGTTTCAGCCGCAAGCGTGTTGGCCTGATGGCGGAGGGGCGTGCGCCTGTTCGTGCAGGGGCGAAGCTTTTTGCGGATGCGGAAGGCCAGAAAGAGATCGGCCTGGTAACGTCAGGGGCGTTTGGCCCGACGGTCCAGGCGCCGGTGGCGATGGGATATGTCGCAACAGACTACGCGGGAAATGACACGGCGCTGTTCGCCGAACTGCGTGGAAAATTCGTTCCGGTTCATGTTCGGGCGATGCCGTTCGTGACGCCCGGTTTCAAGCGTTAAGCCAAGGAAAAGCAGCGATGACGACTTATTATACCAAATCGCATGAATGGATCCGTCTGGACGGGGAAAACGCGACCGTAGGTATTACGGCTCATGCTTCTGAAGAGCTGGGCGAGCTGGTGTTCGTGGAAGCCAAGGACGAGGGCACGGACGTGGCGGCGGGCGATGCTGCTGCGGTTGTGGAATCCGTCAAGGCGGCGTCTGACATTTATGCTCCGGTTGCCGGTGTGCTGTCGGGTTTCAATACGAAGCTGTCCGACGAGCCGACGCTGGTTGGTAATGACCCGGAAGGTGAGGGCTGGATCTTCAAGATGAAGGTTTCCAACCCGGATGACGTGACGTCCCTTCTGACGGCAGAGCAGTACAAGAGCCTCTGACGTTCTGTGATGGGTCTGGCTTCTGCCGGACCCATTTTTCTTTTTTGCCTTTAAGACTTCCAGAGAACGATACCGTGACGATCCTGTGGCCTGAACAGACCGAAGACTTCAGCTCCCGCCATATTGGCCCGCGCTCCTCTGAAATTACGGAGATGTTGCAGACAATCGGGGCGTCCAGCCTTGAGGATCTGATTGACCGGACGGTTCCGAAAGCCATTCTTGATCGTGGCGATCACGGAATTGGCGCGGCGTTGACGGAACAGCAGGCTCTGGCGCGTTTGCGGGAGATTGCGTCCCGTAACCGTGTTCTGACGTCCATGATCGGGCAGGGATATTACGACACGGTTCTGCCGCCGGTCATCCAGCGCAATATTCTGGAAAATCCGGCCTGGTACACGGCTTATACGCCGTATCAGCCGGAAATCAGTCAGGGCCGCCTTGAAGCACTGCTGAACTTTCAGACGCTTGTGGCGGATCTGACGGGGCTCGATATTGCCAATGCGTCCCTGCTGGATGAGGGCACGGCTTGTGCGGAGGCGATGGCGCTGGCCAAGCGTGTCTGCAAGTCCAAGTCTGACAGGTTCTTCGTAGATGCTGATACGCATCCGCAGACGCTGGCTGTTCTGAAGACGCGGGCCGAGCCGCTGGGCTGGGAGCTTGTGGTGGGTGATCCGGCGACGGATCTGGATGCGGCGTCCGTGTTTGGTGTGCTGCTGTCCTATCCGGGGTCGTCCGGGGCTGTGCGTGACCCGCGTGGTGTGATTGAGGCTGTTCATGCTCAGGGCGGTATTGTTGCCGTGACCTGTGATCCGCTGGCTCTTGTGATGCTGGAAAGCCCGGGGGCTCTGGGTGCGGATATCGCTATCGGGTCCATGCAGCGTTATGGCGTGCCGATGGGCGGTGGTGGCCCGCATGCAGGGTTCATGGCAACGAAGGATGCTTACAAGCGGCATATGCCGGGGCGTCTGGTGGGTGTGTCGCGTGATAGTGCAGGGCGCCCGGCGTATCGGTTGGCGTTGCAGACCCGTGAGCAGCATATCCGCCGCGAGAAGGCGACGTCCAACATTTGTACGGCGCAGGTTCTGCTTGCCGTCATTGCGTCCATGTATGCGGTGTATCATGGGCCGGAGGGGCTGAAGGCGATTGCGGGGCGTACGCATCGTCTGGCGGCTATTCTGGCTGCGGGGCTGAAGGCTCTGGGCGTGACTGTTGAGACGGACACGTTCTTCGATACGCTGACAGTTCAGGCTGGTTCCGACGCGCAGGGCATCCTTGCCAAGGCTCTGGATGCCGGGATCAATCTGCGGGATGCTGGCGAAGGACGGATTGGTCTGTCCTGTGATGAGACGACGACGCCTGAGACCATCCAGACGCTGTGGCAGTGTTTTGGGGCGGATGAGGCGCGTGTTGCGGTTCTGGAGCGGGAGCTTTCTGTTGAAGATGCTCTACCGCAGGTGCTGTCTCGTCAGGCGGCTTTGCTGACGCATCCGGTGTTCCATGTTCATCGTTCGGAGACGGATCTGCTACGGTATATGCGCTCGCTATCCGACAAGGATCTGGCGCTGGATCGGACGATGATTCCGCTGGGCTCCTGTACGATGAAGCTCAATGCGACGGCGGAGATGATTCCCATCACCTGGCCTGAATTCGGGCGAATTCATCCGTTTGCGCCGAATGATCAGCAGGCTGGGTATGCGGAACTGTTTGCGTATCTGGAACGGACGCTGTGTGCGATTTCTGGCTATGATGCTGTGTCGCTTCAGCCAAATTCTGGTGCGCAGGGGGAGTTTGCGGGGCTGCTGGCGATCCGTGGGTATCATCAGGCGCGGGGGGATATGGATCGGGATGTGTGCCTGATTCCGGCGTCCGCACATGGGACAAACCCGGCGTCTGCCCACATGGTGGGGATGCGTGTTGTTGTGGTGGCCTGTGACAGCAATGGCAATGTTGATGTGGAGGATCTGAAGGCGAAGATCGCGCAGCATGACGGGCGTGTGGCGGCCATCATGATTACCTATCCGTCCACGCATGGTGTGTTTGAGGAACGGATTGTCGAGATCTGTGATCTTGTTCATGCGGCTGGTGGGCAGGTTTATCTGGATGGTGCGAACCTGAATGCGCAGGTTGGTCTGGCACGACCGGGCCTGTACGGGGCCGATGTCTCGCATTTCAATCTGCACAAGACGTTCTGCATTCCGCATGGCGGTGGTGGGCCGGGCATGGGGCCGATTGGCGTGGGAAGCCATCTGGCGCCGTATCTGCCAGGTCAGAACGGGATTGCTGTTTCTGCTGCGCCGTATGGGTCAGCGTCCATTCTGCCGATCTCTGCGGCGTACATCATGATGATGGGCGATGAAGGGCTGCGTCGGGCGACGGAAGTGGCCATTCTGAATGCGAACTACATCGCGGCGCGTCTGGAAGCGCATTACCCGGTGCTTTATCGGGGCAGTAATGGCTTTACGGCGCATGAGTGCATTGTTGACCTGCGGCCGATCAAGGATGCGGTTGGTGTGACAGTGGACGATATTGCCAAGCGTCTGATTGACCATGGGTTCCATGCGCCAACGGTCAGTTTCCCCGTAGCGGGGACGTTCATGATTGAGCCGACAGAGTCTGAGGGGAAGGTCGAGCTGGATCGGTTCTGCGATGCCATGATTGCCATTCGGAAGGAGATTTCCGAAGTGGAGGCTGGTGCTGTGGCGATCGAAAACAGCCCGCTACGTTTTGCGCCGCATACGACGGCGGATCTGGCGGGTGCGTGGGATCGATCTTACAGCCGTGAGACCGGATGTTTCCCTGGGGGTGTTTCCACCTCCAAGTACTGGTGTCCGGTGGGGCGTCTGGATAATGCCTGGGGTGATCGGAATCTGGTTTGTTCCTGCCCGGATATTTCCACTTATGCAGACGCGTAAGCTGTTCTGTTTTTGATGCAAAAGGCGCCCTGAGAGGGGCGCCTTTTTTGTTGGATAGGGGCGAGGATCAGGTGCTGACTTTGACCCATGTGGCGGACGTCAGTTCTGCAAGGCGTTGCGGTGTGAGGATTACGGAAGCGTTGGTGGCTCCGCCAGCAGGGATGATCTGTTCAAAGGCGCGCAGAGAGTCATCGCAGTAAACAGGTAGAGGCTCGGGGAGGCCGAACGGGCAAACGCCGCCCGGTGGGTGGCTTGTCAGGGCCAGAACCTCTTCACCGTTGAGGAAGCGGGGACGACCGCCGAGCGTTTCTTTCGTCAGGCGGTTGTCCAGGCGTTTTGTGCCTGCCATCACGACGAGAACGGTTCTGGCATTTGGACCTGATCCGACTTTGACGCCGAGGGTTTTGGCAATCTGGTCGGGTTCGACGCCATGTGTGGCGGCGGCTTCTTCGACTGTTGCTGTGGAGCTGCTGGTCACGACGACGGAGAGGTCAGGCGCACGGGTGGCGAGATCTGCTTTGACGCTTTCGAGACTCATGGATGTTGGTTCCGACGAGGGGAAAAGGATGTTTCATGTGAAACATGGGCGAGACTTCTGGAAACCGATCTTTTAGAAACAGGCTTTGGCAGGGCCGGGGATCGGATGGTTCATGACGGTGCTGCGTTTCGTTTCCTGAAGGATCTTATGATGAGCCATTCTGCCTGTGTTGTCGCTATCCTGACTGTTTCTTCTGACAGGGCGCGCGACCTGGAGCTGGAACTGGTGCGCTGCACGGTAGCGTCCCGCAAGGAAGAAGGCTGCCAGCGTTACGTGATCAGTCGGGATATGGAGACGGCAGGACGGTTTACGGCGGAGGAGCGCTGGGCGTCTACGACAGCATTTGAGCAGCATCTTGAGACGCCGCATTTCCGGGCTCTGGCGGGGCTTCTGGATCGACTGGATGCCACGGTGCAGCTGATGCGCGTGGAGCCTCTGGATGAAATCAGTGACGGGGTCTGAAAGCTGTTTCAATTTGAATAGGAATGTGTCTCTTCTGGGAAGCCGCTGTTGGAGCGATGGAACAGGGATAAAGGAGAGACACCCATGACTGCATCTGTGACGTTCAAGGTTGAGGGCATGTCCTGTACGGGGTGTTCAGGCAAGTTGCAGAAGGCGCTTGAGGCTGTGCCGGGTGTGTCGGCAGCGGAAGTCACGCTGGAGCCCGCTCAGGCTGTCATTCAGTTTGATGAAGCAAAGGTTTCGCCTTCTGCACTGAAAGACACTGTTGAAGATGTTGGTTTTGACGTTGTTGGCTGATTGAAGCCGACTGGCAATCAGAGTCTGAGATGTAGGCTCTGACGTGCCATGATGAAATGGACGCCCGTCGTGTTCGTCGCGTTCAATTCTCCGAAAATACGGGCCGCGGGATCGTCCTGACGTTTGAGCGTTGGCTTGACGTGCGTGATGATGACGGGAAGGCCTTGGAGCCTGGTTCCTGCGACCGTTTGCAGATCCTGTAGTTCTTTCTGGACCCAGTGTGGTGTCAGATGGCCATAGAGGTGGTTTGTAGGCTGGCTGTTGTCATACGAGCATTCCATCAGGATGGCATGCAGGTGTTTCTGATGGACCAGTGGTGCGATGGCTTGCCAGAGGTGATGCAGATTGTCTGAGTGCTGGGGGGTATCTGGGCCTGTATCGCCCAGATAGAGCAGGGCGTCTGATCCGCTGGTCAGCAGAAAAGCGGTTGATTCCACGCCGCCATGATTGAGGGGATAAGCCTGAACCTGAAGCGGGGTTTGTGGCAAGAGGACAGTTCTTCCGGGTTCAAGGTCCTGATAATGATACAGGCCGAGGCGGGGTGTGGGGC
This sequence comes from Gluconobacter sp. NFX36, assembly GCF_049887835.1. Lineage (NCBI taxonomy): Bacteria > Pseudomonadati > Pseudomonadota > Alphaproteobacteria > Acetobacterales > Acetobacteraceae > Gluconobacter > Gluconobacter sp. NFX36. The sequence goes on from NZ_JAGEKJ010000010.1 coordinate 105,060, forward strand.
CGCGGTCGCTCATGTTGGGCCAGACCTGCCAGTTGAAGACGTGTTCCGCCAGAACGGCGTTGACGGACGGAAGTGCCAGAATGGGTTTGGGGGCGTCATCTGGCGAGACGGCAACGAGGCCGGCGATATGATCCAGATGGGCATGGCTGATGAGGTAGGCGGTGATCCTGTCGTGAAGGATTTCGCCTTCCGGGGACAAGGTCTTTGATGCCAGGGCGTGTTTATCAAAAGCGCCAGCTTTTGTTGCTTCCTTCAGGCCGTGCAGGATGGTTCCTGCATCGCAGAGGACGCCTTTGTCTGACGTGGTTGGACGGATGAAATAGGCGCTTAGGTTTCCGTCTTCCAGGCCACCCTCTGCACCGAGAACAACGATGTCAAAATCTGCTGCATGGCTGCATGCGGGAGCTATGAAGAACGGAAGCGCTATCAGAAGCTTTTGCAGGCAGGTTACGAAGCGCATGGGTGATGGTCTTTCCCGCTTGAGAGGCGTTATTTCCGGTAATGAGGAAGTCCAAGCCCTTTGATGAGAGCCAGGGCGCGCAAGGCAAAACCGGCCGTAATGGCGATTGCGGCTGCAAGTGTTGTGCTGAGGCCTGCGGCGGTCAGAAACACATAGCTGCATGAGGAGAGGGCCACGGCCGTCACGTAGAGTTCCGGGCGGATGATGATGGAGGGGACACCCGCCAGAACGTCACGGAAGATGCCGCCCATGCAGGCGCTGACAATGCCCATGAGGGCTGCTGGAATGAGTGGGATGCCGTAAGCGATGGCTTTGGCTGCCCCGTACACGCCGTAAGCGGCAATGCCCATTCCATCGAACCAGTCCACGGCGCGTTCTGACCAGAGGCGCCCGGGGGTGAACCAGACGAGCAGGGCGCAGACCATGCAAACGGTGATGCCGGCGGAGTTGTGCATCCATGCGACCGGGGCGCCGATCAGCAGATCGCGGACGGTGCCGCCTCCGACGCCTGTGATGGCGGCGAAGAACATGAATGTCAGGATCGTCAGGCGTTCACGAGCGGCCGCCAGTGCTCCTGAGACGGCGAACACAGCGGTGCCGGCGATATCCAGAACCGGCAGAATGGAAGTTGAGAAAGCCTCGAAGGCGGGGTGCATCATAAGGGATGCCGTAGCAGGGAAACTGCATACAAAAAAGCCCGGCGCGATGGCCGGGCTTTCTCGTTTGACAGATGTCTGTTCGGATCAGACCGAATAGTACATTTCGAACTCTGCCGGGTGCGGCGTGTGCTCGAACTTGTAGACTTCTGCCCACTTGATGTCGATGTAGCTCTCGATCTGGTCCTTGGTGAAGACGCCGCCTTCGAGAAGGAACGCGTGATCTTCCTTGAGGGCTTCGAGGGCTTCACGGAGCGAACCGCAGACCGTCGGGATCTGGGCCAGCTCTTCCTTCGGCAGTTCGTACAGATCCTTGTCCATGGCGTCGCCCGGATGGATCTTGTTGCGGATGCCGTCCAAGCCAGCCATCAGCATGGCAGCGAAGGCGAGGTATGGGTTTGCCGTCGGGTCCGGGAAGCGGACTTCAACGCGCTTTGCTTTCGGGTTCGTCGCGTGCGGGATACGACAGGAAGCGGAGCGGTTGGCTGCGGAATAGGCGAGCAGCACAGGCGCTTCGAAGCCCGGGATCAGACGCTTGTAGGAGTTGGTGGACGGGTTCGTGAAGGCGTTCAGGGCCTTCGCGTGCTTGATGATGCCGCCGATGTAGTACAGGGCTTCATCAGACAGGTCCGCATACTTGTCGCCAGCGAATGTTGGCTTGCCGTCACGCCAGATGGACTGGTGAACATGCATGCCAGAGCCGTTGTCGCCTGCGATCGGCTTCGGCATGAACGTGGCCGTCTTGCCGTAGGAGTGGGCGACGTTGTGCACGCAGTACTTGTAGATCTGCATGAAGTCAGCGGACTTCACGAGCGTTGCGAACTTCGTGCCAAGCTCATGCTGGGACTGTGCAACTTCGTGATGGTGCTTCTCGATCGGCAGGCCCATTTCGCCCATCGTGGAGAGCATTTCGGCGCGCAGGTCATGCTCGCTGTCCACTGGAGGGACAGGGAAGTAGCCACCCTTGACGACAGGGCGGTGTCCCATGTTGCCTTCCGGGTAGGCCTTCAGGGATGCGCCCGGGCCTTCGATGCTGTCGAGCTGGTATGTGCCGAAGTTCGGGCCTGTGCCGAACTGCACGTTGTCGAAGATGAAGAACTCGGCTTCCGGACCGAAGAATGCCGTGTCACCGAAGCCGGCTTCTTTCAGATAGGCTTCTGCGAGCTTTGCGGTCGAGCGCGGGTCACGGTTGTAGAAACCACCGGTCTTCGGGTCGACGATGTCACAGAACAGGATGAGCTGCGGCTTCGCGGAGAACGGGTCCATGACGGCCGTTTCCGGGTCCGGCAGCAGAACCATGTCGGACTCGTTGATGGCCTTCCAGCCCTGGATGGAGGAACCGTCGAACATGAAGCCTTCAACGAAGGTGTCATCTTCAATGGTAGAGACTGTCTGGGTCGTGTGGTGCCACTTGCCCTTGGGATCAGTGAAGCGCAGATCGACGAACTCAGCCGCGTGCTCCTGGATCATTTCGAAAACGCGCGCTACGGCTGCGGGGTTCGGTGCCGGCGGCTTGCCAGCTGCGGCTGTGGTCTTTGGTGTTGCTGCCTTGGCGGAAGCGCGGCGCGGAGCAGCGGCTTTCGGTTTGGCGGTGGAAGAAGTAGGGGCTTTTCTGGCCATCGATCTGTCGCCTTGCATCGTGTGAACGGCTTCAAAACGATTACGGGACAATTTCCCATCTGTCGAGTACGACACAGCGCTTCATTTTATCATCTTTTGAAGAAAGGAAATGTCCGGAAACGGGGTTTGAACTGATCGGGTATGGCTTTCTGTCGTATAAGGTATGGGAAGAATGTTTCCTGTTCTGTGTTGTCCGATCGGGAAAAATTTTACGATTTCTAAGGTGAGGGTGCTTCTATCTGTGTCATCATGGGGCAAGTGTTTAGAGCCGCCCTTCAAGGACGGAGTGGCTTTTCACACGACGCTCCTCCTGCAATGGTGAAAATTCCTTTCTGCTCCTGTCAAAGTCCCGGTTCATGAAAACGCCCAATCGCTATCTTTCGTCACTTCCCACGACTGTGTTCACGGTCATGTCCCAGCTTGCGGTCAAGCATGATGCGATCAATTTGGGGCAAGGGTTTCCGGATACGGAAGGGCCTGCGGATATTATCGCGGTTGCCGCCGAGGCTTTGAAGGATAACCGGAACCAGTATGCCCCGTTGACCGGGTTGCCTGAGTTACGGGAAGCGGTTGCGGCATCTAACCAGCGTTTCTATGGGCTGGAGATTGATCCCGCGACGGAAGTGGTCGTGACGTCTGGTGCGACGGAGGCTCTGGCAGCCTGTTTGATGGCGGTTGTGGAAGCGGGTGACGAAGTGGTTCTGATTGAGCCGCTGTATGATACCTATCTTCCCATGCTGAAATTGATTGGGGCTGTTCCGAAATGTGTGCGTTTGCAGCCACCGCACTGGGAGCTCCCGGAAAAGGAGCTCAGAGCCGCTTTTGGTCCGAAGACCAAAGCGATGATTCTGAACTCCCCCATGAATCCAGCTGGGAAAGTCTTTTCGCGGGCAGAGCTGGATCTGATTGCGGAGCTGGCTCGGGAACATGATGCGTATGTGGTTTGCGATGAGGTGTATGAGCACCTGACGTTCCACGTGAAACATATTCCGTTGATGACGCTGCCGGACATGCGCGAACGGTGCATGAGAATTGGCAGTGCGGGGAAGAGTTTCTCCCTGACGGGGTGGAAGGTCGGGTATGTGACTGCTCCCGCTGCCCTGGCGTCTGTGATTGCGAAGGCGCATCAGGTGATGGTTTTTGCCACGGCTCCTAATCTTCAACGTGCGGTCGCTCACGGTCTGAACAAGGACGATGAGTACTATCAAGGCCTGTCAGCTGATCTGGAACTGCGCCGGGATCTGTTGCGGAATGGTTTGCATCGTCTGGGATTTGAGACGTTGCCTGCTGATGGAAGTTATTTCATCGTGGCGGACATTACGGGCCATGCGCAGGGGCGCACGGATGTAGAGTTTGCAAAATGGCTGGTTGAGCAGGCCGGTGTTGCGACCATCCCTGTTTCTGCGTTCTACGATCCTGAAGGCCCGGCTACTCCGCAAAATCTGATCCGCTTTGCATTCTGCAAGAAGCCTGAAATCCTTGAAGAAGCGCTTCGCAGGCTGGAAAAGGCTCTGTCCTGAGCCTGCCCTCTTCTCTTCAGCGTCTCGCACACTATCTCTGAACCTCGTTTCGCCCTCTCAGCCAGGAGATCAAGACCATGTCCATTGCCGCAGAAGCGCTGGGGGCTCTTGCCACAACGGATGCCCTGTTTTTCGACCGCCCGGGATCCCGACTGACGCGGGATGGCGCAGAGGCTCTGGTGGCGCAGGGCTTGGAAGGCCTGGATGATGGGGAGCTGTTTCTTGAATATCGCGAGAACGAAGGTATCTCTTTGGATGATGGTACGATCCGGTCTGCCAGCTTCACGACGTCTTCCGGATTTGGTTTGCGCGCGGTTCTCGGGACCGAAACGGCTTTTGCTCATTCGGACGAAATGAGTGAGGAGGCTCTTGCGCGAGCGGTGAGCACGGTTGGAGCTGTGCGACAGGGGCGTAGCGGCATTATGGCGCCCGGACCACGGTCTACAAACCAGCGGCTTTATGCTGATGCCAGACCTCTGGAAGGTACGGATTTTGCAGCGCGTGCGGCGGTTCTGGGCGAGATTGATACGTATGCGCGGGCGCTGGATTCGCGTGTTGTGCAGGTGAGCGCCAGTCTGAGTTCCGAGTGGCAGGCTGTGCAGATCATGCGTCGGGCTGATGCTGGTGGCCGGGTTGCTGATCTGCGGCCGCTGGTTCGTCTGAACGTGTCGGTTGTTGTGGAAAAAGATGGTCGCCGCGAGAGTGGTGGGCATGGGCAGGGCGGTCGATACGAGTTGTCTCGGCTTCTGGATGCCGGAACATGGAAAGCGGCTGTGGATGAGGCGCTGAGGCAGGCGCTTCTGAACCTGGATGCGACTCCTGCGCCAGCCGGTGAAATGGACGTGGTTCTTGGTCCGGGCTGGCCGGGCATTCTGCTGCATGAGGCTGTGGGTCATGGGTTGGAAGGGGATTTCAACCGCAAAGGGACATCGTCATTTACGGGGATGGTCGGAAAGCGTGTGGCTTCGTCGGGCGTGACGATTATTGATGATGGCACGTTGCCGGAACGTCGTGGGTCGCTGAGCATTGATGATGAGGGGACGCCGACGGGTCGCACGGTTCTGATCGAGGACGGTATTCTGACGGGGTATTTGCAGGACCGTTTGAATGCGCGCCTGATGGGGGTGTCTCCGACCGGGAATGGTCGGCGTGAGTCTTATGCTCATGCGCCGATGCCCAGGATGACGAATACCGTCATGTTGGAAGGGAGCGCGACTACGGAAGAGATGATCCGCTCAACGAAGCGGGGTCTGTATGCGGTCAATTTTGGCGGTGGTCAGGTTGATATTACGTCCGGGAAGTTCGTTTTTGCGGCGTCAGAGGCGTATCTGATTGAGGATGGAAAGGTGACGCGGCCTGTGAAGGGCGCCACTCTGATTGGTAATGGCGCAGATGCCATGAACCAGATTTCCATGATTGGGTCTGATATGGCGCTTGATCCCGGGATCGGGACCTGTGGAAAGGCCGGGCAAGGCGTACCGGTTGGCGTGGGGCAACCGACGCTGAAACTCTCGGGTTTGACGGTTGGTGGGACGGCCTGAGGTTTCTGAATTTCCGGATTTCGAAAATATGCAGGCACGAAGGGCTGGTTGAGAGTTTAGGTGGGTCAAAAGTTGCGTAGGGTGGAAGTAATTTGTTCCATCGACCGACTTAATGATGCTGTAATATCAATATTCGTGCTTTCTTCTGCTTTTTTTGCGGTTTTCTGTTGTTTGGATAGTTTGTCGGTTTCAAAGGCTTTTTCGTCTTCTCGGATCCTTCCTGAGCAATGGTATACGGGATCTTTAGTCTTCGTCCTCTTCAGCAGAAGCAAAAGCTGGTGTTCTTGCGGTTGAGCCACATTCTCAGGGGCTGTCCCTTCAGGGCGATTTGATGCGCTAGGAGAAATCCGGGCCTGTCACGATTCAGAGGTCAGTATTCTCAATACACACTGATTAAATATGGTCCGACAAAACACCGGGTGATGTCTCTGGATTTTTATGGAATTTGGTCCGGCTCTTATAACCTTGGTCCGGCAATAGAGTATAAATGGAACCCGGCCATAGGTTTTATTGGCGGGGTTATCGTCCTATTTACAGGACATAATGCGTCTAGAGCCATCATGTAGACTTGGAATGTCTGATTGAAGGAGGGCTACTGTTATGGGGCATAATTATGCCAAGCCGCTCACCAGCCAAGTGCGTCTGGAGCGCGTTCTCAGTCGTTTGCCTGAGGATTGGTCGTTGCGGATCGAACGGGACGCAGGGAAGGGATGGCGTGTCTGGATGCAACCTCCTGCCCATGATGGGCAGTGGAGTGAACCGCACGATGTTCTTGCCGATGCAATGGAAGAAGTGTGGCGCGCGGTGAGGTAGGGTTCAGAAGGCCGGGTGATAGATCAGCATTGCGAAGACACGGTTCACAAGTGGATAGACAAGGAACTGGATCAGCAGCAACAGGATCATTGGGGCGAAATCCATGCCACCCGTACTGGGCAGGATGTTCCTGATAGGAGAGAGCAGAGGTTCGACAACGCGGGCCAGTGTGTTGAACAGCGAATAGAAAAACCGGTTACGGATATCCAGAACGCCAAAGCCCAGAAGCATGGACAGGATACAGTAAGCCAGAAGGGCCCAGACGAAGGCCTGAATGATCATCAGGATAATGGCGTGCAGGGCAAGCATGCTGAAAACCTCGTCGGCAGTCGCGAAAGACCCGACAGCAGTCGGGCAGAAGCGGGTTTTGTATCTGTCTCTCCGGGAGAGGACAACTCTCTCTCGAATGCTTGACAGAAACACTCTCTGTCAGAACTATCACAAACACCATGGGGCTGTAGCTCAGTTGGGAGAGCGCCTCGTTCGCAATGAGGAGGTCAGGGGTTCGATTCCCCTCAGCTCCACCATGGTGTTTTCTTAAACGGCGGGATGTTTGTGCACTCGGTGCGGGTTTGTGTGTCAGTCCGGAGCGAAAAGGCCCAGATCGAGGTGATGGCCGTTTGAGTAGTTCAGGCCTTTGACGCGCCCATATTCGACGACGCTCATTCCGGTTTTTCCCAGCGCATTCTTGAAAACAGTCTCGTCTTTTCGATCAACGAGCGCGAGGGTGCATTTTGGATTTTTTTGCAAGTAAAGAGCCGCTGCTTCAGGGCCGAGTAACTGGGTCTGTTCGCCTGCAAGAAAAACCAGACTTGGCTCGGAGTAAGATGTGGAAACCAGCACGCTTTGGTCACAGGGTTTAACGTCTTCGAAAAGGGCGGCTACCCGTGGGGCCAGACGGATTGTCTGCAGGTTGGGGATGACAGCTAGGAAAAGACCTGCCTGTGCAATGACTGCAGCGCCCATTGCACAGAAGGCGGCCTGTTGCCGATGCTGACGCAGCAGCAGAAAAATTGCGGCTCCCATTAAAGGGAGTGTGCCACAGAGAGCTAGGCCTTCGCGCAGAGAAAAGACGTGTTCCATCTTGTAAAGCAGGATTGCTCCGGCAACGCAGAAGGCTATTCCGATTATAGCCCAGAGTGTGCCGTATAGTCCTAAAGCGGCCTTACCCAATCGAGATAGCGTGGGCACGGACCAGACTGTTAGGGATGCTGCGGTCAGAATGGCAATGGCTGGATAGGTGGGGAGGACATAGTGCGGCAGCTTGGTTGCGATAAGCTCGAACACGATCCAGTGGGGAATGATCCAGCTTAGCAGGAAGCGGACCTGTGGAAGTTTTCTGTTTTTCCAGATGGCGGGCAGGGCCAGAGCTGCGAAGAGCGATCCGGGCCAGAATGCCAGTGCAAACACCAGGAGGTGAAAGCCGGGAGGAAGTCCGTGTGCTTCCTGACCGTGCGCGACTTTGCCCAGAAAGTTTCGGCCGATGGCGCGTGAGAAGAATTCACCATGGCTGACGACGTCAATTGCGATGCACCAGGGAACGACCACGGCGAGCATGAGGAGCCAGCCCCAGTGGGGGCGGAGGCGGGACCACCATGTCTTGTTCCGTTCCACGGCCCAGAGCGCGAGAGGGGTGCCGAAACCGGGAATGAGAACGACTGGTCCTTTGAGCATGAGTCCTACGCCCAGAGCCAACCAGTAACCGCAGGCGACCAGAATCGGGGTAGGGATATTTTTCTGGCGATCGGTGAAGGCCCGTAGAAGCATTGCTTCAAAGCACAGCACATCAAGCAGCAGGACAGTGTCGATCGTCGCCATATGGCTCTCGGCGACGAAAAGCGTTGAGACCATCAGGAGGCCAGCAGCCATCAGGCCCGTAGTTGCGCCAAACAGGACCGTTCCCATCCAGGCAGTGAGTGGAACAATGAGTGTGGCTGCGAGAAGGCTTGGAATACGGTAGGGCCAGGTTTTTCTGAGAACGTCTGGGCCCAGAAATGTTTTGGCGATTTGTGCTGAAGAGGCTTCAAGCCAGTAGATGCCTGCTGGCTGAAGGTAGCGGGGTTTATCCTGAAAACGGACATCCACGAAATTACCGGAGGTCAGCATTTGCTCCGAGGCTTCCATGTATCTCGGCTCGTCGCGATCAAGCGGAGGAAGCGTCATGCGTCCTGACAGAGCAAGCAGGAAGGTGACCAGCCCAAGGAGGGCATAGTGCCGGAATGTCAGTTTCATGGTGAGGCTCCGTTCCGGTCCATCACGGAATGGTGGACGGAGACGGACCAAAAGACCATCCCCGATCGTGGATGGATCAGTGTTCGGTCAGATGATCGGGCAGGTGGGTACGGTTCTGCAGCCACATGACACCCAGCAGATCGCGGATGCCAACAAGGGCCCGATTGAAATTGGTATATTTGGATGAACCGTGCAGTCGCGCACGATGCTGGACCTCATGGCAGATCAGCGGTGCACCGTAATGCCCGAGCAGGGCTGGCAGGAAACGATGGACACCCTCGAACTGAGGAATACGCAGGAACATCTCGCGGGAAAAAAGCTTGAGGGGTGCGCCGGTATCCGGGCAGCCATCGTTCAAAAGCCTGCGTCGCAGGCCGTTTGCCAGTTTTGTGGCGACGCGGCGCGACAATCTGTCGTTCCGCTTGCGGCGTACGCCGACAACAAGCGGAGGTTGAGTGTTGGCTGTGCGGGCCAGTTCCAGCATCCGGATAATGGAAGACGGATCGTCCTGCCCATCACCATCGATGGTGGCCATCCATTCCCCATGGGCCGCGGTTGCGCCTGTTCTCAGGGCTGCGGATTTTCCAAGGCGTCGTGGATGGCTGATAATTCTGAGATTTGGAAGATACTGTTGCCGGGCTTCGAGAAGCTTCTGAACGGTGGCGTCTGTGCTACCATCATCAACAACGACAATTTCAGTATTTTCCGGAAGGCGGTCAAGAACTCCTGCGAGTTCCTGACACACCGGGAGTATATTTTCCGCCTCGTTCAATACCGCCATGACAATCGAAAGAGTCACGGGAGCCTGCGATGGGCGGAGGGCAGTCATAGGCTTAGGCCGCGGAACGGCGGAGAGCTTCCGGAAGGTTCTGAATGCTCTGCTCAATCAACTGGGCAGCAACGTCCGGGCTTTCGGAAAGGCGGGAAGCCACAACGTCGCGTGCTGCAGAAATTGCGATTGCCGTTGCACGTTCCTGGACTTCGCGGATGGCAGCACGTTCGGCGGCTTCAATGCGATCGTGAGCCATCTTCTCGTAACGAGCAGCTGCTGCTTCTGCTTCGTGACGGGCGCGTTCTGCAAGAGCAGCTGCTTCCGTCTCGGAGCGGGCGATCATGGCCTGCGTTTCAGCAAGCGTTTTCTCGCGTTCGCGGGTAGCATCTTCCAGCATCTGTTCGGCTTCACGACGAAGGCGTGCTGCTTCGTCAAGATCACGACGGACGCCCTCGGCGCGGGCATCGAGATGACTGGTGATCACGGCCCAGAGTTTGCGACCAAAGATCACAAAGAACAGGACAAAAGCCAAGGCGGTCCAGAAACGGGGTTCGTGGAACATCGTCGTCTCCTTAAGCGCTGACGCGTTTGACGGCGCTGGCGATAGTCTGCTCGTCCTGGTCCCCGATCAGGCGGGAAACGAGGTTCTGGGCGGTACCGGTAGCGATTGCGGGCAGGCTGGACAAAGCCTGTTCGCGGGACTGGGCGATCCGTGCTTCGGCGTTCGCGATGTCAGCTTCGAGACGCTTTGCGGTTTCCCGTGCGTGCGCTTCGGCGCTGAGGCGAGCCTCGTTCTGGATGCGCTCTACATTGGCCCGGGCCTGTGCGGCCGCTTCATGGCGGGTGCTCAGAAGTTCGGCGCTTGCGCGGTCGGACTCTGCTTTCGCACGGCGGGCAATATCGAGATCATTCTGGATGCGGGTGCGTCGGTTGGACAGCACGCGCTCGATCCGCGGCAGAGCGGAGCGGCTGAGGACAATGTAGAAGCCGGCAAAGATGACGGCTCCCCAGACGACCTGTCCGATCAGCAGCGGATCATGGACGTTCAGCTGGGGCATGCCCGCAGCCACAGCTCGGCCCGGCACAGCCGCCAGCGGAGCGGCGAACAGGAAAAGACGTGGCGTGCGGTGCATGTTCGACCTCAGGCGAACAGGATCAGGAAGGCGATCAGCAGCGCGAACAGAGCAACAGCTTCCGTTAGAGCGAAGCCGAGCATGCCGAGGCCGAAAACGTGCGGGCGGGAAGCCGGGTTGCGAGCAATGGAGCTCACAAGCGTCGAGAAGATGTTGCCGAGGCCGATGCCGACGCCTGCGAGGGCGATTACTGCGATACCGGCGCCGATTTCACGAGCGGCTAGAACGTCCATGGTCAGGTTCCTTTAGGGTCGATACAGGGGTTGTGCCAAACCGCGCTCAGTGAGCGACGGCCTCGCGCAGATAGATGCAGGTGAGGATGGCGAAAACGTATGCTTGAAGCACGCCCACCAGCAATTCCAGAGCCGTCAGCGCAATGTTGATCGCGATCGGGGCAACGGCCAGGATATGGCCAAAGAAGCCCAGACCGGCGAGCATGATTGTGAAGCCGGCAAACACCTCGAGCAGAACGTGACCGGCCACCATATTGGCGAACAGACGGATCGACAGGCTGACGGGGCGAGAAAGAAAAGACAGGATCTCGATCGGCACGAGCAGCGGTGACAGCCATACAGGGGCGCCGGCCGGCATGAAGTGCTTGAAAAAGCCTAGGCCCTGAAAGCGCAGGGAAGCCAGGATCGAGATCAGGAATGCCGTGACGGCCAGCGCAAGTGTGACTGCGATATGGCTCGTGTAGGTAAAGGAGAAGGGGAGAAGGCCGAGGTAGTTACCGGCGAGAATAAAGAAGAACAGAGCGAACACGAATGGGAAGAAAGCTGCGCCCTCTTCGCCCATTGTGCCGATGGCGAGGTCGTGAATGAAGTCATAGCCGATTTCTGCTGCGGCCTGGAGACGACCGGGAACGACGGAGGCCGGACGCATTCCGATGAAGAGGAATGCAAGCACCAGCACAACGGCGATCAGCATGAACAGTGGAGACTGTGAGAACCGCAAAGCTTCGCCCAGAGATCCGAGAACCGGATGGAGCTCGAACTGTCCGAGCGCGTCAATCGTCGATCCGGCTGCCACGCTGGCTTCTCCCGTCATCTTTTGGCTCGGGTACCATGCCCGGCCCATTCAACACTCGCCAGACATTCATCATGCCGGCACCAAAACCCAGCAGGGCAAAAAGCAGCAGGAACAAGACCCTGTAACCCAGCCAGCGGTCAAGAGCGTAACCTAACGCCACTCCAACCGCCAGACCGGCAACAAGCTCGGTTCCAACCCGGATCGCAACACCGAAAGACGCATAAGTTGATGTGTCTTCGTCAGTGGACTTTGTGGAAAACTCTTCCGCCCGAGGGTCAAGCTTCTTCCTTGCGCGCTTCAGGCGCTCATCGAAAGAACCATTCTCATCGGAAGGGGCGTCTGCCACGCTGTCTGATCCCTTACCCTGTGCGCGTCCTTCTCACCCGGGCAAAATATCCGGATTCCTTCTCAACGCAGGCGCTAGCTACCGACGAGTCCGCGGGCTGTCAATGTATTCCAGCCACGCGAAGGCCTCTAGACGCCATTTCTTCATCAACTTACCAGTCTGAGCCGTCGCCCGCGTGGGCTATCGCCTGAAGAGTGATCGAATGGCAGCATGGGAGACGGATCTTCCGAACTGGGTTCGATCTGGGGAGCGTCAGGCATATGTTGCCCGAGATAGGCTTCGGACAATGTGCGGAAGGCGTAGTCGAGCATGGATGAGGCGTAAGCCGCACCTGGATCACCCTCGACCGTTCCGGCAGGACCGAAGCGCGTATAGGCGAATCGCTCCACAAAAGCTTCGAGCGGCGCGCCGAATTGCAGACCAATGCTGACGGCCTGACCAAGACAGTCCATGAGGCCGCGGGCCATGGGACTTTCGCGGGTTGGGATAATGCTGATTTCTCCCAGCGTGCCGTCTTCAAACTCACTTGTGCGCATGAATAGGTTGTGTCCGCCAATGGCGGTTCTTTGTGTAAACCCTGTCTGCCGCATGGGAAGTGGTCGACGCGCGCCGCGCTCAAGCTTTGCCCTGAGGCTGGCAAGTTCCGGTTCGGGTAGCTCTGGCAGAAAATCGACGGACTTCTCTAGAAAGCGGTGCATTGCAGCGTGAGCTTCCGGGCGTGTTGGTGGCAAAGGGGTTTCGCCAGCCAGAGCAAGAGCCAGGGCGGATTCCGGAGTCAATCCGCGATGTGCGAGGCGCGCAAGGGTTGATGCACGGAGGTGACCGTCATCCCGCAATGGGGAGAAAACAGGAGCCAGTCCGCAGGCTTCCACACCAAGAAGTGCATCTACGGCACCGGGAGCGGAAAATCCTGTTTCAATCGGGGAAAGGTGACGCCCTTCCTGAATTGCGCAGGCTTGTGCGGCCAGTCCTCGAAGATCGGGAAGGGCCTTGCATTCCGGAATGGATGGCAAGGGGAGGTCTGTGCCCGCGCGGGCTATGCTTGTAGCGAGGGCGGCAATGGCCTTTGCGGCATTGCGTCCGTCTTCGCTGTCATAATCCAGCCCCATAGAAGCCAGGCAGGCATCCAGATCCGTGAGCAGAAGAAGGCCAGCGGATTCTTCTGAGGGATTGACTGGCAGGTCGAACAGCGGAAGTTCGCCGGTGCGTTCGATCCGTGTGGTTGCGTGTAGTCGACGCAGGGAATCACAGGCCAGTTTGAGGCAGGCGACAAAATGTTCGGGCGCGAAGCCATCATCCTGCACAAATCCTGACAGGCGAACAATAAAGCCAGGCATTTCGTCGGTATGGCGTTCCCAAAGGGCAATATTGGGGGCCAGTTGTCGCATAAGAAGAAGACATGACAGGCTGCGCCCCGGGGATGGGGTGTTTGCTGGCGTGCCCGGGAGTGGTGGGCAGGCATCAATCATATCAACCCAGCGTGCAGCTTCCGTTGAAAGACGGAGAGGCCCACCACTTTGTGTGATCTGGGTCAGAGCCTGGGCGGCGTCATCCTCCCAGGCAGCCGGAAGGGTGACGGAGCGCGTGGCGCTGTCGTCCGGATCGGTCGTGACCCGAAGCGTTCGCATCCGAACGCCGGTCCAGTGAAGACGGGCTGTCATGCTGCGAATCTACGCTTCGTCTCTGCGGCTCGGAAGCCGGAAAACAAGCCATTTTGCCCTATTAATGGGTGGGAACATGGGGATATGGGGGATAACATTTTCAGAGGGGGATTATCTCTGTTTCTCAAGGGAGGGTTGGACGGACGCCACGGAGTCCGCTAGTGCAGGAAAATGATTTTTTCGAAGGTGACGTCATGAGCGCAGCCATGGGAACAGCGCGTCCAGCCGCTCGTCAGGACCGGCTGGAACTGCTTGCCGGACTGCTGGTGCTGGTTTTTCTGGCCGGAATGCTTGTTCTGGCCATGCTGGGGCATCATCAGAGCGATGATGGGGGCTACCAGGTCCATGCGTCTTTCAGCCAGATTGATGGTTTGAATGTCGGTTCGGATGTCCGTCTTGCGGGTATTACGGTTGGGCATGTGACGTCGGAAGTGGTTGATCCGAAGACCTTTCAGGCGAAGGTGACGTTCACGTTGTCGCCGGATGTGAAGCTGCCGACGGATTCTGCTGCGATCGTTACGTCTGATAGTCTTCTGGGTGGCAAATATATTGCGCTGTCTCCTGGGGGCGCTGATGCGACGGTCAAGGCTGGTGGTGCTCTGACGGAGACGCAGGGGTCCATCAGTCTGGAACAACTTCTGAGCAAGTTCATCTTCTCTGTGACAGATACGCTTCAGAAGGCCCAGAAGACGCAGGGCCCCCAAACGCAGAAGCCTGCTGGCAGCTTGTCGGACGAGCCGTGACATCGGCTGATTTCCCTTGGCTGGATCACGATGGGCAGCCGGTGGCCTGTGTTGAGAAGGTGCGCGTGCTGCGGGAAAATGATTCCGAGCTGCGGCAGGCTCTTCAGGATGCATTTGAGGATGGAATTCTGATGGGCGTTTCGCCTGAGGCGATGCGTCAGTCCTTTACGGCGATGCTGGCAGATCTTGTGGACCCGACTACCAAGGAAAAAGAGTGATGATGGTTAAGCGTTCTTTTTCTGTTGGTATGGTGCTTCTGATGGTTGGCGCAGCACCATGGGCTCAGGCTGCAGTTGGGGTTGCACCTCCGGCAATGTATCCGGCTGATCTTTGGCAGGGTCGTACACAGGCAGTTATTCGTGTTCTGAATCGTCTGGACGCACATATCGAGACGTTGACTGTTCCGGTCGGCGGGACTGCGACTTACGGGACGCTTTCCGTGGCTGTTGAAGCCTGTGTCAGTCGGCCTGAGACGCTTCCGGCGGATGCGGGTGTTCTTTTGCATCTTCGTGACACGGGAGATTCTGCGCGTGCGCCGTTCGATGGGTGGATGCTGCAGAATGAGCCGTCTGTCGCGACTTATGGCAGCCCCCTGTATGATGTGCGTGTTGTGTCCTGCGCTGGAGACAAGGTTGCGCCGGATGCGGGCCCATTGCCGGCCATAAAAACGCCGCAACTCACTGACACAAATGCACCAGAGGAAGAAGGAGGGGATGATCAGTCTCATTCCTCGCCGTCCTCTGAAGGGGGGCCGGTGCCTTTGGCTCCGGATACGCATTCCCCCATTCCTCTCGCACCTCCAAGCGGTGGGGCACAGTCTCTTGTGCCGTCTGCGCCGCAGACTCCGCCTTCCGGGCAACCGTTGCCCCCTCCTGAGGCTGATCCCGGTCTAGAGTAAAGGGAGAGTGGCGGAGCGGGGATAATCCTGACACTGGAAAGAGATAACTGACTCATGATCCAGGTTCCTTTTCCGCCTTCCAAGGCAGCGCTGCTGCTGGACTTCGATGGAACGCTTGTTGATATCGCTCCGACACCTGAAAGCGTTATTGTTCCTGCTGGTTTGACGGAAGATCTGCTTCGGCTGAAAGATCTTCTGGGTGGGGCTCTGGCGATCGTGACAGGGCGGCCGATTGCGCAGATCGATCATTTTCTTCCCGGAATTCCGTATGCTGTTGCAGGTGAACATGGTGTCGCTATGCGCAAGTCACCGATGCACGATGTTGATCATCGGGTTCTGCCTGCTGTACCAGCGGACTGGCTGGGCGGAGCGGAAGACATTGTGGCGCGATATCCAGGTGCCAGTGTTGAGCGCAAAAGAGCAGGGATGGTTCTGCATTATCGGCAGAATCAGGATGCGGAACCGGCCTTTCGGTCTCTGGTTGGTGATTGGGCGGCTGAGCCGAATGGTTTTCGGCTTCAGGATGCGCACATGGCCATCGAGTTGCGTCCGTTGGGGGTGGATAAGGGCGGAGCAGTCCGTGAACTGATGGCTGAAAATCCTTTTCAGGGCCGGTTGCCACTCTTTGTCGGTGACGACGTTACAGACATGGATGGAGTGAGGGCTGCCCGCCAGATGGGGGGGGATGGCTGGCTTATTCCTGATGATTTTCCTGATGCAGCCACATTCCGCCGGTGGCTGCATGATTTGTCGGAGGGACATGGATGGGGCGCCTGATTGTTGTTTCCAATCGTACACCAGCGCCCGGAGAGCGGACGCAGCCTGCCGGGGGGCTGACTGTCGGGCTGTATGATGCTGTTCAGACACGCGACAGTTTGTGGTTCGGGTGGTCTGGTGAACAGGATGACGACGCGCTGGAGCATCCTGTTACGGAAGAGCGCGTGGGGAATGTGACGTACGCCACATTCGACATGACGCCACGGCAGTATGACCGGTTCTATCTGAACTTCTCGAATGGTGTTCTCTGGCCGCTCTGTCATTACCGAACACAGCTCATGCGTTATACGCGTGAGGATTGTGAGGCGTATTACGAAGCCAATGCCGTATTTGCTGATCGTCTTGTGCCTCTTCTTAAAGAAGACGATACGATCTGGATTCACGATTATCATCTTTTTCCGCTGGGGCAGATGTTGAGAGATCGTGGCGTTACGGGGCGGATTGGTTTTTTTCTGCACATTCCGTTTCCGCCCTGGAGTGTGGCGCGTCTTCTTCCGCAGTTGAAGAGATTGCTGGAAGGGCTTGCGGGGTGTGACAAGATTGGGGTTCAGACGCCTGAGGATGCTCAGAATTTGCGGGGGTGTTTTGAGGCGTCAGGTCTGACAGCAGATGTTGAGGCTGTGCCGATCGGGATTGATCCGATCCGGTTCAGGCAGCAGGCGATTGAGAGTGCCGCAGCAGAAGAGGTCGAACAGATTGTCGACAGTCTTGTTGGCAAGCGTCTGATTATCGGTGTGGACCGTCTGGATTATTCCAAGGGGCTTCCGGAGCGGATGCGTGGCTATGAAATGCTGTTGAAGAATTATCCGGAGTATCGTGGAAAGGTCACGTTTCTTCAGATTACCCCTGTTTCGCGTACGGGAGTCGAAAGTTATCGGCTGCTCAAGGAAGAGCTGGATGGTCTGGTGGGCACCATCAACGGCGCTTATGGTACGCCGGACTGGGTTCCGATCCGGTATACGACCTGGCCGATTTGCCGGAATGTTCTGGCGGGGCTCTATCGGGTGTCGGATGTGGGATACATTACGCCGCTTCGTGATGGCATGAATCTGGTCGCCAAGGAGTTTGTGGCGGCGCAGGATTCCAAGGATCCTGGTGTTCTTGTGCTGTCTCGTTTTGCGGGAGCTGCGCCTGAAATGCCAGAAGCGTTGCAGGTAAACCCGCTGGATGCCGAGGGGATGGCAGATGCGCTTCATGCGGCACTGACCATGGACGTGGAGACCCGTCATGAGGCATGGTCCGCGCTCTATGGCGAAGTGTCCCGCAATACGGCGGGAAGCTGGGCCAAACAGTTTCTTGATAGCCTGGAGGCTTCCCGACCATGACTCTGACTGGAACGAAACAGCCCGATATGACTAGGATTCTGGGAGGGTTGTTCGTTCTGGCGGGTCTGGCTGCGTTGGGGACCGCATGGTTTGCAGAGCACAGGCTTTTGCTTGCGCCCTGTGAGCTTTGCCTTTGGGAGCGTCGGCCATGGCGCGTTCTGATTGCGATTGGGGTTCTGACGCTTGCCGTGCCGCGGCGTTATGCGCGCTATTCGGTGTTGGCCGGGCTGGTGTGTGTGGCGGTCAGTATTGGTTTGGCGGTTTTGCATGCTGGTGTGGAACACAAATTCTGGCCGAGTCCGGCTCCTGAATGTCGTGCGCCGGTTTTCCATGGGGGAAGCTTCAAAGACTGGATGGCGTCCATGCCAT
This sequence comes from Gluconobacter sp. NFX36, assembly GCF_049887835.1. Classification (NCBI taxonomy): domain Bacteria; kingdom Pseudomonadati; phylum Pseudomonadota; class Alphaproteobacteria; order Acetobacterales; family Acetobacteraceae; genus Gluconobacter; species Gluconobacter sp. NFX36. The sequence continues at coordinate 122,955 of NZ_JAGEKJ010000010.1, forward strand.
CGCGTCCGAACAAGCCTTGTGATTCCCCGGATTATCTGTTCGGCCTTCCTGTTTCCATGACGGAACTGGGGGGGCTGTATGCTCTTGCCGTTTTTGTGCTGGGTAGCCTCGGAACCGTACGGTTGTTTCGGTCCCGAGGCTGAAGTCTTCAGAATCTCGGGCGACCTCGGCCGAAGATCAGGCTGATAACCAGCAGAACGAGGAAGATGAAGAACAGGATCTTGCCGATATAGGCGAAATCTGCCGAAATTCCTCCGAAGCCCAGGATGGCGGCGCAGAGCGCGAGGATGAGGAAGACAATTGTCCAGCGAAGAAGATCCATGGGTAATGTCTCCTGTGTCATGATGTTCCGTCCATCGGAGGAACGGGGGATGAGGAATGCAGAACGGCGCAATGTCATTCCGGTTCAATTTCGCAACGGCGCTTTCATGACAACGGCACTCAATACATGATCTGCCTCCCAGGCTTTTCTGTCCCGAAAGATGCAACATGACCGGATTCCGCTCTCTCTATCATCAGGGCTTTGCGCGGATTGCAGCCTGTACGTTGCCTGTTTCATTGGCCGAGGCGCAGGTCAACGCAGAGCGGGTTCTGGATGTTTTAAGAGACTGTGACCGTCAGCGGGTTGCTGCTGTTGTTTTTCCAGAGCTTGGGCTGACCGGGTACACGCTTGATGATCTCCGGTTCCAGGATGTGGTGTTGGAGGAGGCGCGGTCAGCCCTGATCTGGTTCGCGGAGCAAACGGCGTCTCTCATGAGTGTCGCTGTTGTGGGCGTGCCGCTGTGTCGCGGGGATCTGCTCTATAACTGTGCGGCTGTTCTGCATCGCGGGCGTATTCTTGGTGTTGTTCCAAAATCCTATTTGCCCCGGTATCGGGAGTTTTATGAGCCGCGCCAGTTTACGTCGGGATTGGGGACGACGGGTAGTATCCGGATTGGTGGGACGGAAGTGCCGTTTGGGGCTGATCTTCTGTTTGCAGCGGAAGATCAGGCCGGACTGACATTGGGTGTTGAGATCTGTGAGGATCTGTGGGTGGCCAATCCGCCGAGTGGTCGTCTGGCACAGGCCGGTGCGAGCGTCATTCTGAACCCGTCTGCGTCGCCGGTGACGATCGGACGGACGGATGATCGATCGCTGCTGTGTCAGGCGCAGTCTATGCGGACGCTGACGGCTTATGTGTATGCGGCGGCTGGAGAAGGGGAATCCACGACGGATCTTGCCTGGGATGGGCAGGTCTCCATCCATGAAAATGGGCACCTTCTGGCGCAGTCAGACCGTTTCCCTCAGGGAGAACGGCTTGTCGTTGCGGATGTTGATCTGGATTTGTTGCGGCAGGAGCGTTTGCGGACCGGGCAATTCGGGGTGGGATGTGAAAGCATTCGCACGATTGGTTTCGAACTGGGAGCGCCCGTTGAGGATCTTGGGTTGAAGCGGGACGTCCCTCGTTTTCCGTTCGTGCCGTCCGACGTGAAAACGCTTGCTCGGGATTGTTATGAGGCCTGGACCATTCAGGTCAGCGCACTGTGCCAGAGGTTGAAAGCCAGCGGAGCGCAACGGGCCGTTATCGGTGTTTCGGGGGGGTTGGATAGTACGCTGGCTCTTCTGGTTGCTGCGAGGGCTGCAGATGAACTCGGTTGGCCCCGAACGCATGTGTTGGCTTACACAATGCCGGGGTTTGCGACGGGCACTGAAAGTCGTGGGTTGGCGCATGCTTTGATGGATGCGCTGGGCGTGGAGTCCAATGAACTGGATATCCGACCGGCTGCGGAGACCATGCTGGAGGGGATTGGTCACCCGTATGCAGAGGGGAAACCGATTCATGACATTACGTTTGAAAATGTTCAGGCAGGGTTGCGAACCGATTTCCTGTTCAGGCTGGCTAATCACCGCAATGGGATTGTGATCGGTACGGGCGATCTGTCCGAGCTAGCGTTGGGTTGGTGCACATATGGCGTGGGAGATCAGATGTCCCATTACAATGTTAATGCCGGAATGCCGAAGACGCTGATTCAGCATGTTATCCGATGGTTGGTGCGGGAAGGCGAGTTGGGGGCTGGCACCGCTGAAGTTCTGGAGAAGATCGTCAGCGCTGAAATTTCGCCAGAGCTGGTGCCGGATACGGGGCAGGGTATTCAGAGTACGGAGCAGAGGATTGGCCCCTATGCCCTTCAGGATTTCACACTGTTTTATGTCCTGAGATATGGTTTTCGCCCGTCCCGTATCGCATTTCTGGCCGAAAAGGCGTGGGGAGATGTTACGACGGGCTCCTGGCCTGCGCATTATCCGGAAGATCGGCGGATTTCTTATGATCTGGCGGAGATCTGTCACTGGCTTGAAGTGTTTATTCTCCGGTTTTTTGGGACCAGTCAGTTCAAGCGTTCAGCTATGCCAAATGGGCCAAAAATCGTTGCTGGAGGCTCTCTTTCGCCGCGTGGGGACTGGCGAGCTCCATCGGATGGTAACGCACGATCCTGGCTAAAAGAGCTAAAACAGAACACGGCTATGTGAACTTTCAAACTTTTCGGGGGTTGGGGGTTCCGTACCGTGGCTTTCATGCCAATATGTGGAACACCATTTTATCTAACGGAGATTTGTCCGTCATGGCTTACGCTACGACCAATCCTTATACGGGTGAAACGCTCAAGACTTTCCCGGAAGCGACCGATCAGGAAGTCCAGCAGGCAATCACCGACGCGTATGAGGCTTTCAAAAGCTGGCGCGATGTATCTTTTGCAGACCGCGCCAAGGTCATGAGTGCTGCTGGTGCGATCCTGCGCCGCGATATTGATAAATATGCCAAGCTTCTGACCCTCGAAATGGGCAAGCTTTATGAAGAAGCCAAGCTGGAGACGATCCTCTCCGCTGAGATCTTCGAATACTATGCCAAGAATGCTGAAGAGCTTCTGAAGCCGGAGAAGCTGCCGGTTGCTGATCCGAAGGAAGGCGAAGCCATCCTGATCCATCAGCCGCAGGGTATCGTTTTTGCGATCGAGCCCTGGAACTTCCCATATTACCAGATCGCCCGCATCATCGCGCCGCAGCTTTCTGCCGGTAACACGGTTCTGCTGAAGCATGCTTCCAACGTTCCGCAGTGTGCGGCGATCTTCGACGACCTGATGGTTGAAGCTGGCCTGCCAAAGGGTGCGTTCAAGAATCTGTATGCGGCTCGCCATCACACGGAAGTCATCCTGAATGATCCGCGTGTTTGTGGTGTTGCTCTGACGGGTTCTGAAGGAGCTGGCGCCATTGTTGCCAGCACGGCTGGTAAGGCTCTGAAGAAGGCCACAATGGAACTCGGCGGTGCTGATGCTTTCGTGGTTCTGGAAGATGCCGACGTTGAGAAGGCTGCCAAGTGGGCCGCTTTTGGTCGTCACTGGAACGCCGGTCAGGTTTGCGTGTCGTCCAAGCGTCTGATTGTTGTGGATTCGATCTACGACCAGTTTCTTGAGATCTACAAGGCTGAGGTTGCCAAGCTGAAGGCTGGCGATCCGATGGATCCGTCCACGACGCTGGCTCCACTGTCTTCCCAGAAGGCTGCTGATGATCTGAAGGCTCAGGTTGAAGAAGCCAAGAAGCATGGTGCTGTTGTCGAAGTGATCGGTGCGCCGGTTCCGGAGAAGGGGGCATTCTTCCAGCCGCTTCTGATGACGAACCTGCATGGTGACAATGAAGCCCGTCACTGGGAGTTCTTCGGTCCGGTTACCCAGCTCTATCGCGTCAAGGATGAGGCTGAGGCGATCCGTGTTGCCAATGACTCCCCGTTTGGTCTGGGTGGCTCTGTCTTCACGAAGGATACGGCTCGTGGCGTGAAGGTTGCTGAGAAGATCTATACGGGCATGGTTTATGTGAACCACCCGACGATGGTGAAGGCTGATCTGCCGTTCGGTGGTGTGGCCCGTTCTGGCTACGGTCGTGAACTGATCGGTCTGGGGATCAAGGAATTCGTCAATCACAAGCTGATCGACGTTGTTGATATCGACGCTCCATTCTGAGGTTGTGATGGTCAGGGGAAACTCTGGCCGTTCAACCAGAGAAAAACCCCGGACAGATTATCTGTCCGGGGTTTTTTATTGTCATTGGGAAAGTGTTTAGAGGCGTTGTTCTGGGGCCTCTGCCGTCAAATTAATCCATGGGTGACGCGATTTGACGTAGCTGACGACGCGTGTCTTATGAGCGGCCTGCTCCGTAGAGAGATTTGTCATGGAATGAGTGTGCTGGCGGTAGTCGGCCAGAATGACTGGAACCTGACGGCCAGGCAGGCCAAGTTCGGCTAAAGTGCACCAGAGATCAAAGTCTTCCCATCCCATGGCTTCACGTGAAACATAATAGCCGCCAGCGGCAGTCCAGGCCCATTTTGCAATCATTGCCATTGCATCCACGCGGTTTCCCGAGACGAGCGAAAGCGGATTGAAGGGAAGGTCGCCAAGGACTGCAAAAGGGCCTCTGCCTGGCGAGACGTCCTGAGGGCTAAGTAGGAGTGGCCCATTTTCGTTGAAGCATTGGATAATGGGATAAGCGTAAGCGATTCCGAATGCCATGGCGGCGTGAAGCGTTTCGCAGGCATCCGGACGCAGAAGATTGTCTGCATCCAGTTGCATGACGCAATCTGTCTCTGCGGTATCCATTCCAATGTTTCGTGCTCCTCCCAGTCCGGCATTGCGGAGAGAGCGCTTCAGGATCAGTCTGTTGAAGCGTGTTACATTTCGCTCCATCCAGAGACGTATCAGGTCTACGGAGCCGTCTGTTGAGCCGTCATCAACCACAATCAGATCAAGTTGAGAAAGTGTCTGAGCGGAGACAGAATCCAAGGCATCCAGAATGTAGTTGTTGTAGTTGTAGGATGTGATGACGACGGTGACGTCAGCTTCTCCAAAAACGTCGTGATGGAAAAGTGTTTCGTGCTCTGGGATAACGGGTAGAGCGCGAGGTTGCAGATGTTTGCGGGAAAGAAGCAGTTCGCCCGCTTCGGCAGCCTCTTCGTCTCCCTGCAGGGAGGAAATGGCAAGTTTCATGCGGCGCGCCTGTGCCTCCGGGCTGAAAGGCCACAGCACGTCATGATAGGCATCGCGCGCCATGCGCTGTCGTAGTTCTGGGTTATCGACCAGCGCAAGAAGTGCGGTAGTCCAGTCGGCAGGTGTTTCGGCAAGAAAGCCTGTTATGCCGTGACGCACCAGCTGTTTGAATGGGCCTGTTGGAGATACGACGGAGGCGCTTCCTGAGAGGGAGGCCTCCAGAAACTTGATCTCACTTTTTGCTTCGCAAAAGACATTCCCGATTTCGAGGGGGGCAATAGAAATATCAAACCGTCCGAATTCATCGGGAATATCTGGGAGAGGAACTGTTTCCCGCCATTCGATCTGGCTGCTCAGGTTCTGGAATTCTGGAAACTCTTCCAGAAGGAGCATGGGGGACTGACTGTCTTTCTCCCGAAACAAAACCAGTCTGACGTTTGGGCGCTGTGACAGAACATATGCGATAGAGGGGGCGGCTACGGCAAAATCACGCTGATGTGTTCTGGTGCCTGTAGCGTATCCGATGCGAATGAGGGTGTCGCCTGCTGCGGAAAGGTGAAGTCCCTCTTGAAGGCGACGATTCAGACGGGAGCGGCGCAGAGTGTTTTTGTCATAGGTATTGGGAAGAATGTGTACCACCGGCCGCAATTTGTGCATCGCGTGGGCGAGTTCCCGGGTTGTGGCTGACCCCTGATCACAGCGCATCAAGGTTCGGCGAACATCCGTAAAGAAGTGTTCAATTCTTTCCTCAGTTGTTCCGATCGACCGGATACCATCAATCAGATCTATGCGGGCATAGTGAGGGACAAAAACGATGTCGTCGGCGTCGAAGATGGTTTTGACGTTCTGCTGCTGGGCCAGATCAAGCATTGTGCTGACATGCCCACTGTATTCTACCCGCCAGAGTATCATGACGTCTGCCCAGCAGATGTCATCGTAGCTGACGTTTGCGCAATCCTGAACGCGAGCTTCGAAACCGGCGTGGCGTGCGGCTTCGGCGTTTCGGTAGCAGCGATAAATCACGCCCGGTATGTTGGCTTCGCCTGCAACAAAGAGGACACGTGTTGTCGCTGAACGAGAGGGAATGTCTTCGTTAGAGGGCAGAGTGAGATCTACGGAAGGTGTTTCTGCATCAGCTGATGTGGGTTCAGACGGGAAAAATGTTGGGTGTGTGGGAATATCTCGTAGGATGGGTGGTTCGGGGAGTGTGGGTACGTAAGGGATGAAAGGTGTCCGTAGAGCTCTCAGTAGCCTGCGCCAGACAGGTGTGGGGTGATAGAGCAACTCTCTCAGAGCTTCCAGCGCCTGATGGCTTAGTGTGAGTTTTGTACTGAATGCCGCACAGGCCTGTTGAGCGTCTATGTAAGATTGTTCGATTTCTTCTCGTCTGAGAGAGGAAATGTGAAGTTCATATTTGATATTATCAAGCTTCTTTTGAATATTATTTAATTTGGCATGAATAATAATGTTTTCAGCTTGGAGAAGGTGAGATTTTTCAGAAAGAGACTGAATAATAGAGGCTTGGGTAGAAATATTTTGTGTTGAGGCGCGTGTATCGATTCGAAGAGAACGTGTGATTTCTTCTGCACTGTGAAGGGCAGTAATTGCGGTAACGAGTTTATCGCGGGCCCGACGTCCTTCCAGATCGTGGGCGAGAAGCTGGCGTAATTTTTGACGGAACTGGTGCGCAGGTTCAGATATCTCATTTAGAAAAGACAGGGTGGTATTCTGAGAGGAAATTCGAACATCCAAGCAGTCTGAAAGAAATATGAAATCTTTTTCTGTATTGAATTTTGGGCCTACAAGCAGAGTGCTTGCAGAATTTTGATCTGGAACAGCCTCGTGAGCGTAATGACAAAAAAGAGAAATTCCAGTTTTTTGTGTGGTCGTGAAGATATTTCTTAGCTCTGGGATGAAATTTTTTTGAAATTCTTGGAGATTCAGACCAATATTTCTGTCTAATTCAGTGGATAGAAATATGAACGGCTGATTCGAGCGGGCATTTTTTTCTAAAGTGACCAGCCAACACAGAAAGCGTATGGCCTGTTCATTATACGCAGACGCGTTATTGGCTGCCCTCGGTGATTCTACTGAGAGAAAGAGCGCCAGTTCGGCCAGAATCTGATCTTGGTGAGCGGGAAACATGCTGGATGAATGATCAATCACGGTGTGCAGCTTAAGGATTCTGGAACAATTTCACAGAGAGATGTGAAGCAAAAAATTGAAAAATAGTTCACAATACTCTGTTTTTTATGGAGTATTAAAATTTTTGCAACAAAGAAGCTCGGTAAATTTTATATAACCATTGCAACCTTTGGTAAAATGCAATCTTGTGATGTGGGGCATTCCTGCCCCGGCTCATTCTGCAGCTTAGGTGGCTGAGTGGGAAAGAAGCACTGTTTGCGGGTCTGTGTGTTGCCCGATGAACGTGGGTAGAGTCGTGCGGGGACCAAGGCAGAATCCTGATTGCTTTTTGGGAGGCGGCTTTGATATATGCAAGACTCGTCACTCGATCATTTGGGTGGTCTGAGGGCCGCCAGTGCGAGGCAATCTTTGTTTAGGAGTGCATGGTAATGGCAATCACTACCGTGGTTGGCGCCTCCGGCCAGATCCTTGCGGTCACGGTCGATGGTGCACAGGCCCAAGCTCTGGCCAATCAGTATTCGTCTGCTATCTCAGGTGTGAGCGGTCTGACGAGTTACGATCTGGTTCCAGGAAGCAACAGTTCATTCTCTGCGGGTGTTTCTCAGGGTGTCATTACCCAGAGCGGCAGCTACAGCATTAATGGCGACGTCCAGTATATCGCTGCAGGCAGCTATGCCGCGCAGGATACGCTGACTGGCTCCGTAGCGATCGACCTCAGCAAGAACACGGCATCTTCCGTTAGCCTGCTCACGGGCGCATGGGATGGTGTTTCTGTTGTTGCTGGCAATCAGAGCGGCTCGGTCGTCAGTAGCGTTGGAAACAACTTCTTCCTCGGAGCGGGTAAGACGGGTAGCTGGAACATCGTTACGGGTTCTGGAAACGACACGATTCTCGGCTCTAACGGTAACAATACCATTGATGGTGGAACGGGTAATAACCTGATCTATCTGGGTAGTGGCACGAACGTTGTCCGTTCTGAAGGTCAGGACACGATTGATGGCAGCAACGGTACCGACACCGTTACCCTGCTTGGTGGCAGCTCGGTTGTTAACCTGCATGCAAATGCAACGGTTTATGACACGACAGGCTCCAACAGTGTAACCGTTGGTAACAACAGCTTCATCACGGGCGGTAGCTCCAGCACGTACTTCACGACTGGTGCCAGTGCCACTGTTTCTGGTGGTCTTAACGACACCATTTCTGCTGCAGGCGACCTTCAGCAGATCCGGGGTACGGGTAACACGATCAGCGTTGATGGTTCGTTGTCCTTCCTCAATGGTACGGGTAACACGACCATCACGGCAGGCAATGCAACCCTGTTCGGTGCATCTGGCCTGAATGTTCAGTTCGATGGCACATCCGGTTACAGCCTGTTCGTAGGCACCGGTGGTGACGAAACGATTTCTGCTGCGTCTTCACACGGCGTTCTGGAAGCGTTTGCATCCAACGGCGGCAACACGACGATCATTGGTGGCACGGGCGCAGACACGCTTGTTGCTGGCTCCGGCAATGCAACCTTCACGGGTGGTTCGGGCGGTTCCAATCTGTTCGCTCTGAACGGTGGCCTGGCTGGCGGTGACTATACGATTACCGACTTCGGTAGCGCTGCTGGTAACCTGGTGGCTCTGTATCGGTATGGCCTGCAGAATAACGATGGTCTGCAGAACGTTCTGAGCGCAGCGACTGTGGCTGGTGGTAACACCACCATTGCTCTGAATGACGGTTCCAAGATCACCTTCGTTGGTGTCACGGATCTGAAGGCTTCGGACTTTACTCTGAGCTGATCTGGTTTGTTAGCTTGCTAACATCTATAAAGAGAGCTGGGTTCGAAAGAGCCCAGCTTTTTTATTTGTATTTAATCGTTTCTAGACCTGAGCTTTTTGTCTGATGAACCTGCCGACTCAAGATGTAACGCTTCTTCCTGCTGAAGTCGAAGAGGACTCACAGAAAGTTCTTTTGGAAAGCTATCGTAGCTCTTCTCGGTTAAACGGGATGCGTGCCGATGGTTTGCAGGGCGAGAGCGCCCATCTGCGGCATCAGATTTCTTTGATTCATCGTTCTTTGTCCTGGCGTGTCACTAAGCCGCTTAGGGCTGTACGTTCGCTCAGTCTGGGAAGACTTCCCTCTGGACGTCCTCTCAAGGAGTTGCCGGAGAGACTTTCCGCTCTCTGGGAGGAAGGTGGCGTCAAGGCGATTGGTAAGGCGGTTGAGAAACGATTTCCTGCCCGGATACGGCTGAAGCAGAAAGTGAAGGTTTCTTCTCAGGGACAGAAGCCGTCTTCGGTGCCGGGGCAGCCCTCTCTTTCAAGTGGGACTGGAAAGCCGGTTTCGCCGCTGTCCGTTTATAGTGATCCTCTGGATAAGACGGCGGTGTCTCTGGCTCCTCGTATTCTTATCATTGCAGAGGTGTCTCTTCGTCAGTGTGCGAAATACCGTGTCTGGCAAAAGCGCGATCTTCTTGAGCGTCTTGGATGGACAGTGGAAGTTGTTGACTGGCGCGACATCAATGTTGCCATGTCTGCTCTACAGATTTGTACGCAGGTTATCTTTTACCGGGTGCCGGGCTTTGATGATGTCATGAAGCTTGTGAAGGAAGCGCATCGTCTGCGTCTTCAGCCGCGTTGGGAAGTCGATGATCTGATTTTTGATGCAGAAGAATATTTGCAGAACGGTAATATCAGTAGTCTGCCCAAGTCCGAGCAGGATCTGCTCATGTCCGGTGTGGTTTTGTTCAAGCGTTGTATGCTGGCGTGTGGGCAAGGCATTGCATCTACGCGGGCTCTGGCCCAGGCGATGCGAGATGCCGGGTTGAAGCATGTTGATATTGTTGAAAACGCCCTTGATCGCGAGACACTGGAGATTGCAGCGTCTTTGCCGCTTCGTGGAGACGCTGTTGATGATCGTGTGTGGGTGTCTTACGGGTCGGGTACCAACACGCATGATGAGGATTTCCGGCAGGCTGAAGCGGGGCTGATTGCTGCTCTGGATGAAGAGCCGCGTTTGTGTCTGCGTGTTATAGGGCAACTCAAACTTTCGAAGGACTTTGACCGGTTTGGGGATCGGATTGAGCGCCTCACGGAACTGTCCTATCGCGATTATCTTGCGGCTCTGGCGCAGACGGATATTGCGATTGCTCCGTTAGAGCCTACGCTTTTCAATGATTGTAAAAGTAACATCAAGTTTCTTGAAGCAGCCGTGGTGCGGGTTGCTGCTCTTTGCTCACCTCGTGATGCGTTTCTTGCAGTCATGCGTCATGAGGAAAATGGGCTTTTGGCGGTTACCTCTGACGAGTGGAAGAGTGGCTTCCTAAAGCTTGCGCGGGATAAAGCGCTTCGTAATCGGTTGGCAGCTCGGGCCTGGCAGGATGTCATAGAGCGTTATGCGCCTGAATCCATGGCTGTGACACAGGGTAAAGCACTGTTTGGTTTGCCGGTAGTGCCTGAGCGCAAGTCGTTGCGCGTCCTTATGACGAATGTTTATTACGCGCCACGGTCTTTTGGTGGTGCGACAATCGTTGTTGAGGAACTAGCGCTGCGCTTGCGCAAGAGTGGTGTAGAGGTTGGGATATTGACGTCCCGGCCCCATCTTGACGGGCGGCTGTCAGGAAATATCCGCTATGTCGCTAATGGGTCTGATGTTCTTGCCGCAATGATTCCAGACGGGAACGATGTTATCGGCTCGATGGATAACCCGCATATGGCAGAGCAGTTTGCAGACTGGCTTGATGCCTACCAGCCGGATGTTGTGCATGTTCATGCTGCGCAGGGGTTGGGTACGGCCATGTTGCGGGTGTGTCAGGAGCGCGGCGTTCCTTATGTGCTGACGCTTCATGACGCCTGGTGGCTGTGTGATCGACAGTTCATGGTTCGTGGGGACGGACGTTACTGTTTTCAGACGACCATAGACCAACAGGTTTGTCAGATGTGCGTGCCACATGCCCGTCATCTGACGGACCGGTGGTTCCTGATGCATCAGGCTTTGTCAGAGGCGGCTTTGTTGATTAGTCCGTCAGAGGCTCATCGTCAGCTTTATCTGGCGAATGGTGTTGATCCGGATCGTATTGTGGTGAACCGGAATGGTTTCCGATGGCCGGAACGTCCTAGGACGCCGCGTCTTCCGGGTTCGCCCGTCCGGTTCGGGTTTGTAGGGGGAACGGAGGCTGTGAAGGGCTATCCGCAACTCAAGAAATGTATGGAGTCTTTGGAGCGTTCGGACTGGGAGCTTGTTCTGGTTGATAACAAGCTTAATCTTGGTTTCAGGTCGATCCATCCGCGAGACTGGTCGGTCAAGGGGCATTTGGAAATCATACCGGCATTCAGTCAAAGTGGCCTTGATGACTTTTATGACCAGATTGATGTGCTGCTGTTCCCGTCACAGTGGAAAGAGAGTTATGGCCTGACGGTGCGTGAGGCTTTGTCCCGGGATGTCTGGGTTGTAACCACTGCGCCGGGTGGGCAGTCAGAAGATGTCGTAGATGGTGTAAATGGCACATACCTGCCGATTGATGGTCGCGCGGAAACGCTGGCAGCTGCGGTTGAGGCTCTTCTGGATCAGCCGGGTAAGTTTGATGGGTATGTAAATCCGTTCAAAGATCGTCTGGCGACATATGAAGCGCAGACGGAAGAACTGCTTGGCTTCCTTGAAGGGGTGGCCAAGCGAAAGAACTGATTATCGACCGAGCAGCAGGGCCGGCAAAGCGTGTAGCCGGTCCTCGCTGGCAATCGCCTGTACCAATCGCGCGCGGAAACCTGCTTTTTTGTATTGGGCGCGTGGCGGGTGATTGGCCAGGTATTGGGCGATCCAGTCCGGATTGAAAAAGGCGGGATCAGGAATTTCCTGACGCCAGAGATGTACGGACGGTATTCCGCTGGGGTTGTCTCTCAATAATTCGGTTTTGATGAAGGGAGCTTTTCCTGAACGCAGGACGGCCCGCCAATCCGTATGCATGGGGTTGATCGCGAGGAGGCGTGCTATGCCGCGTGTGCCGCTCCATGAAGCCGCCATATCCATTTCTGCAGCCTGCATGGCCAAGCCGAGGCCCAACTCACCGTGAAGAACGATTTCCGGTTTGCTCATTTCGCAAAACGGTTGGCGAAAGACCCTCTGGATAGCGGGGTGCTCGAATGCCTGTCGGGACATGACCAGAAACCATGACTGAAGATGACGGTTGATGGCTTCGGAGCGGACCATGCCCCAGATTGGGTGCTGTTTCGCACGCATGCGGGTTACGATGGGCGAGAGGGGGGCCATGGGACCGAAAACGCTGTCATTGGCGAACAGGATTTCGTCAGCGCCTTCGTCGCAGTGTTGTTTGAGAAGCTCTTGCCAGGAGCCAAAATCAAGACCGGCATTTTCTCGGGGATAAAGTTCGGCTTTTACGGGGTTGGGTCCAGATGTGAAGCTGCGCTTCAAGTTTTCCAGCCCTTGATGGTCCTGCGGTGAGAGGCTGGAAACTGCAACATGGATCTCGAACCCACAGTCCGCAATCTGGTTGAGAAGGTGGCGAGTGTGGGGAGCCAGGGTTCCTGCAGGATCGTGATAGGCAAAAAGACAGACAGAATGCGACATGGAAGTCCTACGGATGGAACGCTGGGGCGATTGCGACGATTATATCATTGTTCCTTGGTAGCATTGTAAGAAATACTGAGGAATGTTCTATTGATGGCAGCAGAAGTTTCTGGGTGTTTTGGGATGCAGCCTGAGAGAAAATCGAAGCAGAGGAGAATGATGCATCCATGAGTAAAGCATTTCTCGCCGCAGTTCTTCAGGACTCCATTGACTGTACAGGCGTTGCCGCGCAACGGGCCGCGAATGATCTTGTAGAAGCGATTATTGACGAGTTGAAGCGCGAAGGTGGCTTCACCATTCCGTCTTTTGGCACTTTCACTGTGTGTGAGACGAAGGCCCGACAGGCGACGAACCCCCGAACTGGTGAGCCAGTTTCAGTTCCGTCGGGAAGGACGGTTCGGTTCAAGGCCAGTCCGGGATTGAAGCAGAATTTGTAGGAAAGTGGTGTTTTTTGGAGAGGTGAGTACTGGTTTTTGGGGTCAGTACTTATTTCTCTGCGTTAGGTCTTGATGGGGTACAGGGATAATGTGCAGGGCATCAAAGAATGTCCCAAAATTCGGTGTTTTTGGGACGGTAATCTTACCTAAAAGAACCAAAGAAGAACAAAATATTGTCCTAGAAAGGCAATAAGATGTCATGCATAGTTATAAAAAATTATGCATAGAGGCTTTAACAGTGCAGACGGTTTTATCCAGTAAAGAGCAAATGCTCGTTACGTACGACCCCAATGAACCGATTGAGCTAAAAAAATTTTCTGACAGTATTGGCGCTCTGGCAGACGAATATCATAGCTATATTAGAAAAAACTATAAATTTTCTCCAGATAATTTTCCTGAGATAAGAATAAGAGAAATACGAAAAGGGTCGATAATTGTTGACCTGTTTAATAGTGTAATTAGCGGTGGATTTTTCGATGATGCTGACAAAATTAATCATGGGTTAGAATTTTTCAAAAATATTAAAGGTCTAACTTCGTTTTTTCTGGGGAAAAGTAAGGAGCCGCCGAAAAATACAACAACATCTACAGTAAAAAATCTTATAGATATGGTTGAGCCTATTTCTCAAGATGTTGGTGGAAATATGATTTTCCATGCATCAGGAAATGGGACTATAAATATCAACATAAACCAATCCGAAGCCAACCTAATATCAAGACGAGGTGAAAATTGGATTGCACAACAGAAAATACCGACAAAACAAACATATACGAAAGAAATATTTTATTGGTACCAAACAAGAGATACGTTTTCAAATAAAACTGGAGATAAGGGAATAGTTGAATCTATAACCAAGAGGCCAGTAAATACATATATTTCAAACGAAGAAATAAAATCAAAAATGGAGGGTTCGAAAAACCTTCTGGATTTGAGGGTTCCTCTGTGATTCCATCTCTCCTGCGTTGATTGGGGATGATGGCAGATGAAGCAGCCTGGTTTCTTTGATGTTGAAGAGCGGCTGGCCCGGT
>NZ_JAGEKJ010000011.1:0-90875 GCF_049887835.1 Gluconobacter sp. NFX36
GGGCCAGCCGCTCTTCAACATCAAAGAAACCAGGCTGCTTCATCTGCCATCATCCCCAATCAACGCAGGAGAGATGGAATCACAGAGGAACCCTCAAATCCAGAAGGTTTTTCGAACCCTCCACCTGGGTCTGAGTGATGACTGACAGCATATGGTCGACAGTACGGTGGTACGGCGCCCACTCACAGACAACGGACGCAAAAAGGGGGGGGCTCATACGGAGGGCTTTGGTCGATCACGCGACTGCTTCCAGCAGGATCTGTTGCTCCGTAGTATCCTGCCGGTTATTCCATCACGCAAAGGCCGCAACGCCCCACAGAAAACAGACTGGCAACGTTACAGAGACCGCAATCGCATTGAGCGGATGTTCAGCAGCCTCAAGCAGATGAGCCGCATCGCTACCCGCTATGACAAGACCGCAAAATGTAACTTATTGAATTGAAAATAAATTTTAATTTCCATAATTCGGCTTAGTGATGGTGACAATTATTACCTCGCGCGATAGATGCAATTGATTATTTCGGTGGAACGAATTCAATAGCGAGGTACAGACTGTTGACGAAGATTTTCGCGACAAAGAATGCTCTTGTTCTTATGACCTGTCTTTCTGGCGTTGGATATGCGGAGGCCAGAGCCGTTCATAAACACCAGACACATCCCCGCATAATGCAGGGACATAGTGTGGCATCCAAGATCCAAACGCCTATAAACAGCTCTAAGGCAATTGTTCGCAAGCAGCCTGTCACAGCCATTTCGGCGACTTCTGATGAGAGCGTCAGCGTTTCTGCACACCATTCACGTGGTGGCGGTATGATGCGCGTGGAGACCGCGCCCTACGCCGTTCAGACCGTGACCAAACAGTATATTGAGATGAAGAGCCCAACCGGCACTGCCCTTGATTATATTCAAAATCTACCGAGCATCAGTGTCTCGACTACAGATACTTCGGGGATCCAAGGGGGGCAAATTCAAAACCGTGGCTTGACCGATAGTGATATGGGTCTCCTGATTGACGGCGCACCTGCTCAGAATGCTACATATTTGACCGAAGATATTGATTCTGAAAACCTCGATAGCGTTAGTATTCTGCCGGGATCCACTCCCGTTGACGTGCCAGCAACTGCAGCAGCCGGAGGCGTGATGAACGAGGTAACACATGACCCGTCGCACAAATTTGGCGGCATGACGGATTTCTCTTACGGAACTAACAACTTGTCGCGCGAGTTCCTGCGTCTTGAGAGCGGAGATATCGGTAATACCGGTGTACGTAGCTTTCTTTCTTTTTCTAATACCCATGCCCGGACTTGGGTAGGGGCGGGCATCAACAACCGTCGTCACCTTGATTTCGGAATGCGTAAAGATTGGCAAAATGGATCTTTTGCTCGCTTCTTCCTAAGCTGGAACAATGAAGATTCCGTTGTTAATAACTACCCCACAGCTTCGCAATTTTATACCTTTAAGCATACCGGTCAAAGTTATGGGCATACCGCAGGCTTCGATGCCAAGAACAATGACTACTGGAAGAACAACCTCGATATCTGGAACGAAATATTCCTCACTGCCCCCATACACGCTGTTGTTAATGACAAGTTGAGCTTTGATCTTAAGCCTTATTATAACTGGGGACGTGGCTGGGATGGTGGCCCCAATGGCACAGCTAGCGCAGGGGAATATACTTATAGGGATGGTACGGCTATTGCAGCGGGAACTCCTCTGACCAGCTATTACAACCAGACTCTGTCGATGAATGTTGGTGTCACTGCACAGGGTAACTATGATATCGACCGCCATAACCACTTAACGTTCGGTTACTGGTATCAGAATTCTAACTCTATTGCTTATTTCCCAGTCAGTGTGACCAAGGCCAATGGCGTCAATCCTCATCCCGACAACTTGAATTATGCTGTGTATTCTGATGGTGTACGTAGCAACTATGGCAGTAATTCCGGATCAGAAACTCACGCTCTTTTTATTCAAAACACAGCAAAGTATCTCAATGATAAGCTCCAGATTGATGCGGGCTTCAAATTTGTGATGTCGAATATCTGGACAATGTCCGCTGCTACTCATAGCAACGCCCATGGAGAGAACATCACAGCCCCTCTGCCACATTTTTCGATTAGCTATCATTTCAATAGTCATCACCAGATCTATATTAATGCCGAAGGGGACTTCCGTCAGCCTAGCGCATCTGCTCTTTCTGTTGGTGCTTCGTCTGGAACGATGCCCAAAAACCAGTATTCGATCAAAGAAGAACTGGGATATCGCTACAACGATAAGTACATCAATCTTGACCTAGATCTGTTCAATTACAACATCACCAATCGCCTGCTCTCTACCTATCTCGGTAACGGCGAAAGCGGCGTCGTCAATGCGGGCAATCAAACCATCCGTGGTTTTGATATCATGCTGGCTGCTCAGTCCTATCATGGCATCAGCCCTTATGTTTCCTTTGAGTACCTCAATGCTCGCATGGACACGAACATCGCGGCATCTGACGTCTACGGCAACCTTACCGCCTTTCGCACTAAAGGACGCCAGGCCCCCATGGCACCGCACGTCATGGCAAATCTCGGTGTGACCTATACCTACAAAGGCTTTTTCTCCAATGCCACGCTTCATTATACAGGCCCACAATCTGTGACGCTGGCGGGTGACCAGAGAATTCCAGGTTACATCACTAATTCTCTGACGTTAGGGTATCACTTCAAACCTATGGGTTTTGCCAAAACGCCCACAATTCGACTGAATTTTACGAACCTCACAGGCTCTATTGTCCGCAGTGGTGCTGAAGGCGTAGGCACCAATATAAACGCAGTTCGACTTATGAATGGCAACCTCTCTGCTACAGGAACTGGTGCTCAGTTCTATCTAGTTCCACGGTTTAGCATGACTGGAACCATTTCTACTTCTTTCTGATTTTTGGAGCGGATGCCTGTCATGTCGTCAATTACGTCTGGCATGACAGGCTCGAGAGAGAAAGAGAGCGTCAAAAGCCGGAAATCAGGCGGATGGCATCAAACAATAGTTCTTCAAACTCCTCGGTTCTGAACTGCTGGCTGTGGTCTACCTTTAAGCGATAGTATCACTCTAAATATCCTTGAGCAGGGTTAAACCCTACGGTGCAAAGTTTGGATATCATTACAGTATCAACATCTCGGATAATTTTATATTCACACTCACTCAGAACGATATAAAGAATTATGTTCTTGATCTTGGTGTCCCTGCAGAGCCGAACACGATGCAGTGGCAAGCCATCTGCCTGGCCCTTCAGAAGGCAGAAGACCGTGTCGCTCTCGATGGAAAGACCATCGATTTCAAAGTGAAGGATATTGCCTGACTATGGCTGCTCCAGGCGAAAACGGTATCGTACGATACGCTCAGCTGATCCGCACCCGGAAGTATGTTGCGGTGATTTCCATGGACAATCGCGGGGGCAGCTTTTTCTCTGTCACCGGGTGGTCCACGTTCATTGATCGCAAAGACGCTACGCCCGAGTGGATCGGGGAAAATCTGATGAAGGCCCTTCAGACAAGTCGGGATCTTTTCATGGAGTGGGGAGGATATCCCCTGCCCAGTGAGAAAACTGAAGCGGAAGCAAAAAAATCCGGTCCGCTCTTTATGGAGTTCTGGGGGCGTGTTCAGGAGACATACGGCTTCAAGGACTGGCGGGATGCCCGGAAGAAATCAGCTCTGGTTTTTGCCGATTGGGAATGCGAGCAGACAGATCAGGTCCGTCTGGCAGCGTCCAAGGGGCGGGGAACAAGTCACTCCGCCTGGTATTCGAACGAAAATGCCGGAAAAGTTTTTCATGCCTCGATCAATGCCAGCGATCAGGAATTTGGTGAGATCGCCATACAGGCCCTTAATGTCTGCCAGCCAAACTATCTGTGAACGTTCGCTTTTGGGAATTTCAACTGGAGCGTTCTATCTCCGATAGACCATCGTGGAAAATATCAAGAACAGTGATGTTATGGCTGCCAACCAGACGTTTGGCGACATCAACGGCAGCACATGGGATCAAAGATGCAAGGATCTGGGGATCCAGTGGAAAACAAAGGTTAGGGGAACAGCTACCAACCAACAGGGCTTGCCGTACAAGGCCTGGGTGCAGAACCGGCTCAATCCATCACAGGATGCGAACGGCGTGATCTGGCTACAGCCTCTGAAGGCGAACTGGAAGGTCTTCGATCACTGGTACAACGACAATGCTATTGCTACAAGCGACAAGACACTCAACCTTGTAGTTCCGAGCTACAAGAGCAGTCCTTACGCTGTCGCGGCCCGGGTCGAGACCAGTGTCGACAAGATGCTTGGCTATATCACTGACGGAATCAAAGATGAAACCGTTAGGTTCAATGCAGGGGATATTGGCTCTTATGTGCTGAACCTGGCTGTTCCCTATATTGCGGATCCTGAGGCGATGGATCCGCAGATTTCTGCGGAATGGAAGGCCCTTTGCCGCGCTTGATAAGGAAATCGGTGAGACTGTTCTAAACGCCCTGGCAAAATGCGAAGGACCAGGGAAATCAACACAGCCTGTGTTTCCTTAAAAACGGAAGGAGTAGGCCTCCCTCTCGGGCGAACGCCTTCGGAGGGGCGGAGCATGGGCCAGTTTGCCTGATGTTCGAGTGAAAGCGCCCGTCATCAGGAATTTAGTGAGATCGTTATATAGGCTTTCCACATCCGCCAGAGAAACGATCTGTGAATGTCCGCTTTGCGGATTTCCGATTGATGCGCTCTATGTCCGAGATGAGGGCGGAAGCAGAGGTCCGCTTCCCTCAGGGACTAAACGGACAGGGATTTTGCGCGATAAGCTGGCTTATCTCCTGCTTAATTCTGGAAGGTGCAGGCGGCCCTTCCAGTCTTTTATTTAAGCGGTAGAAATAGGTCTGCAACTGCCTCGTGCTCAGGCACCTCTGGAAAGAATGCGATGCGCTGGCAGTAGAGGGGGAAGCCACGGGCTTCCTCCCCGCTTTGCGGGAGCCAGTCGCGGTAGAGATAGAAAGCCGCAGTTTCCAGATCGTCGGTATGACCTACGACCCGCAAGACGGCACACCTCCCGCTAGGAATGATGCTGGACACAATGTCCTCATTGCCTGCTTCGAAGACCCGCTCAGTCCCAACGCATAAATCCAGTCTGTAATCGTTTGGGTTTGTGGTCCGTGGATCGCAACAGAATATGTTGAACGTCTCGCTACTCCGCGGCACAAGACGACGCATGCCGCCGCCAGTGATGGCGCCAGACTGCGCGAAGGCCTGCTGGATAAAACCATACGGCCTCAACAGTCTGGGCCGACACGACCTAGTCTTAAGCCCATGCCCCGCCATATTCAGCGGGTAACAGCCCCCGATTTTCTCAAAACGCAGAACGAACGCCACCCAAAGAACCGTCAATCAAATCGCCAAAAACCCAAAATCAGAACCAAGACACATCAATCAACAGTTCTTCGATCCCTCCGCAGACTGGGGCATAATCGCCCCAGTCTGTGTTAGATTTCCCCAAAATTGCCCTGTTGTTCATGCATTCGGAACATGGGTGGCAGTGCCTGCTCAGCGGATCCTGAATATCTATTGATTTTTTCCCGCCACTGCGCACTGGTTTTCGAGTGCATCTTCCCCTGAAGCGGCGCATTGTGCCATCAGCTTTGCAGCAGTGATGCTGTCTTTTCCCTTGAGAGCGTTGGAGATCCTGTAAGGCAGGAAACCGGTATTGCCCATCGCTTCCTGTTCCGTAGCCATATATTTTTCAGCGTTCTCCGTACGTCCGGCGGCGGAAAGCTGCATGCCCCATTCCGTTGCAATCTGGAAGGTAACGTCGTCGCGCTGGGCGGCAGTGGATAGGATACTGACGGCAAGCTGTTTCTGTCCCGTGGCAGCCGCAGTTTCATATGCCAGAAAGGCGTAATACTCGCTGTTATTGACGGGGCGTCCGATGCGAGACAGGAATTGTTTCGCATTGCTCCACTGTTTGCTGGTCACAGCATCGCTTGCCTTGTCGAGCAGATCGATCTGGGATAGGAGCGTGATGACCGGGCGGCTGTTGACCCAAGCCTGTAGCGGTGCGCGGGCGAGAGTAACATGGGTGCGGACCGGGTACGCCTGACGCAGATAGGCGGCGAGGGCGTTGCGACGCTCTTTTGAATGAGGGTGCTGCTGTGCAACGGTATTCAACCCGTCGACCAGCGCACTGCCAATGGCGTCGTCAGCATTTGCTTTCAGGGTGAAGTTGTCCTGGGTAAAGCTTTTTCCGCCTGTTTTTTCTTGAGTGGCTGCTTTCTGCTCATCCTGTTCGTCCTCGCTGACCAGGACGTCCATTACGTCGGATGCGGCGCTGATAGAGTAGCCGGCGCGTGCCATCAGATCGATGGCCAGGGCGTCGGCCTGTTCTTCCTGTCCGCGGCTCCAAGATGGGAAAATCGCTGTATCTGTGAAGATCTTGGCGCCCATTGAAGACAGGAGCGCCGTGCCCGCGCTGCCTGCCGCACCGGCGCCGGCAGCAGCCCGACCGATGACGGTACCCCATTTCATGGCGCTGAAGGCATAGTTCTTCGTAGTCTTGTTGGAACGCTGGGCAGCCGTGTGGCCAAGAAGGATATGAGACAGTTCATGCGCCAGGACGAAGGCGAGGGCGTCTTCTTTCTGGATGTCCTGGTTATTGTGAAAATATTGGATCAGGCCGGTATTAAGGAAAATCGCACCGCCGACCGAGACATCGGATGTGAAGGCATTTTCCGGCACAAGCCAGACGCGGGCTTCCGGACGCGGGCCTGTCCAACTGGCAAGCAGTCTGTCAACGATGCCTTGAGGATAGGCTGTGATGTCCGGTGCCCTGAGAACGCCGCTGATGTTGTTGTTGGCCGGAGAGAGCTGCGCCTGTGTTGTTGGAACCTGAGGGTAGGACGCGTGGGGATGGACTTGATCGATCATGCGACCCTTCGTCGGGACATCGCTGCCCCCAACGCAGGCAGTAAGCGTGAGAGACAGTCCTAGTGCCGTGGAGATACGAATGAAATTTTTCATGAATCAGCTTCCGTGGCAGTTGCGGCCGAGGTTATTGGTGGCGCCGCCGACTTCGTCCTGAGACGCAGCGCCTATCCTGACGCAGTGCGTGGGAGTGGGAGGCGCCGCTTTCATGTCCGCTTCCACGGAATCTTCCGTAACGAAAACAGAACCCTTGTCGGTTCTGACTTCCAGCATGTCCGTATCGGGGTTTTTGGAAATGACCAGATGGCCGATCAGGGCCTTGGCATCAATCTGCGAGAGTGCGTTTCCATCGCTGCCATAGGTCTGGATGGACGGCGTGTGATAGGTGCCGGTGATCAGGGGCTGGCTTGCGGCGTGGCTTGGTGAGGCCGTGAATACTGATGCGGTAAGCAGAATTGCCGTCAGGGCGGCGTGGTGGAATACGGCTCTCATTTCTGAAAACCTCCTTTCGTTTCCATAAATTTCATGTGGCGTTTTTCGTCGTCAGTTTTTTCTGCAAGAAATCTGCGGCGCCATTGATGGCCTTGCAGATGGGTTCGACGAATTTGTTGCGTTCCTCGGCTTCTTCTCCGTTGTCACTCGTGGCGAACCAGAGCAGCAGCAGCCCGATCCAGTCGGCGTCCGGCCAGCGGAATACGGTCTGATTGAGGGTGAAACCAATGGCCGACAGGCTGCCGAGGAAGAAAAGCTGACTGATGAGGCTGCGTTCTGCCGCCTTGCCGGGTTCTGGTGTTTGACGAGGTTTCAGTCCCCAGGTTCCGATGAACAAGGCGGAAATGCAGAGCCAGATTCCGATGAGGTTAGGGAGGGTCTGCATGGTGAAATTTCTGGAGGCGGCAAGACTGATCATTATGAGAGCCGCCATGGCACAGAGTGTGACGCGCAAGGGCTGGCTGTCTCGCAGAGATGTAAGGAAATCCTGAAACAGGCTGTTCTCCGAGCAGTTTTTGCGGAAGTTCTGCAGGAACGGGACAGGAAAGTGCGGGGTATGTCCCGATGGATCCTTGCGGCGGAAGGCCCCACGGATGCCGAACAGGAACCAGATGGCCCCTTCCAGCAGTTCGGCGCGATCAGGGCGGAAGCCGAAAATGCTGTGATCATCGGACGGTTCGTGGAAATATCTGCGTCCATAGGTGACGAGGTTGTCAAATGCCATGGCATGGACGACGACGCCGGGCATTCTGCCAAGCAACGGAATGTTCGTGTCGTCGTGCTGGTCGCGGATGTCCGAGCCGTAGAACACGGCGCGCCCAGCAAGAAGACTGCTGAGAGCAGGGCTTCCGGGAGGGGCGTTGAGAGCGCTGTGAGAGAGTTGTTCCGCACCGATGACGAGCGGGTAGAACGCGAATTGACGATCTCCGCCGATAGTGTGGAAAAACAGGTAGGCTACGCCAAGGCGCAGGGCTGCGCCGAGACGGGTACAATGTAAAATCGGATGATCTGCACAGTCATTTTGCCAGAACTCACTCTGATCGCTCACGAGAGACTGAGCGGGATCGGCGTGCAGGCCCCAGTGAATGATCATGGGTGAGGAAAAGTCGGCTGGGGAGATATTCCCGCACCGATCAGTCCAGGTGGTGTGGCAGAGAGTGGAGTAGAAGGCCCAGGCGGGATTAACGGGTTCTGGCTCTTTCTTTCCAGCCTCGTTTTTCTTTTCCAGGGAGGCTTTTTCGCCCTCCTCCTCAAACAGGGGATAGGCTCCCGAGGCTTCCAACCCGTTGCTGTAGACTTGCCAGGCGCGCAGTTGCTGGGGCAGTTCGGACTGTTCGTGACCGGCTTCGCCACGGGCGAAAAGGATCGGGATCCTCATGTTACGGGCACGGTCTAGGACTGGGCGAAACGTTTCGAAACTTTCACCGGGTTGTTCGCGCATCATCCGGAAATCGACAAAAATGGCAGCGGGCTGACCATCCAGTATGTGATTCAGGATGGAGGCATGGCGGCTGTAGGAAAGCGGGAAGGCCGTTCCGAAATGATCCAGGGTAGGATCGGATATTTCCACAACGGCGACGCGTTTATGCGTTTCAGGGCTGCCCATACCGTAAAACGGGGTGGTAATGGCGTTGAACAGAACGGCTGATGTCTGTTTGGTGGCTGTTTCAAGCCCAAGGGGGTCCAGACATTTGTAAATGAAGAAGAACATCATCATGACCAGAACATAAACGAAACGCTGCCTCCATCCGGAATGGCGTCTTTCTGATGGAAGCGGATGTGTCATTCAGTCTGCCTGGAGTCTCTTATTCGTGACTGCCTCTGCTGGGAGCAGCGGTCGCTTTTTTGCGATAGATACAAAACGTTATTATTCAGTCACATTCCTGTAACTGTTTCAATATTTTTTTTATGTATGCCAAAGTAAAGAAGACCGTGGATCCGGGCGAGGTTCTGTTCCTTGATTGACCTTGAGATATAGTTATGGGACCGGTAATAACGGGGTGTATATAACAAATCCTTAAGTTTAGGACTGATAGCCAGAGATGAGGATTGCGGCAGGCAGATGGCAGAAAAGAAGACTGTCGGGCATCTGTCGTAGCGGGTTGCGACCCGCCGCCAGTCGTTGAGCCCTCCGAACCTGCTTTCAGCGTCACGAGATATCCCGACTGCCGCGCATCGAGAGAGACAAGCCCAAACGACAGCGTTTCAAAAGCTACCCGATTGGGTTCTTTCATCTCGATATCGCGGAGGTCCAGAGCGCTGAGGCAAGCTGTATCTCTTTGTTGCCATAGACCGGACAATCAAGGAAGCAACCGTCAAATGCTTCCATTATGACAGCCATGAGCAGTTGATGACACATCTCAACGACTTCATAGCAGCCTACAACTATGGACGAAGGCTCAAGATCCTCAGTGGCCTCACCCCTTACGAATACGTCTGCAAAATCTGGACTTCAGAGCCAGAAAGATTCATCATCAATCCAAACCATCAAACCCCGGGACCAAATACCTAGAATTCCGATACTTTACCCCAGGCCGATTTTTTAAAGCGATCAAGCTTATACTGTTCAACTTCGGTAATTGGTTTCCGCCCCAACAATAGATCTGCGATAAGATGTCCAGCACCGGGTCCGATGCCAAAGCCATGCCCCGAAAAACCGGCCGCAATGAAGAGGCCTGGAACGCCACTCTCCGGATCAATAACGGGAACCCCATCCGGTGTACTATCAATGTATCCTGCCCATTCGGCCTGAACAGACACCTCTTTCAGCGCAGGCAGAAGTGCTTGGGCGTTTTCAAGGGTCTTACGAATGGTTCTAGCATCCGGCTTCGGATCCAAGATACGTGTTCTTTCCATTTGTGTCGGCCGATCGAGTTTCCATTTGGCGATGGTATCAAAACCATACCGCCAGCCCTGAGAATCGCCAGGCGCAAGATGGCGCCATCGTCGGGCAAACATTGGGAGAAATTCTGTTGCACTTTTCAGTATCCCAGGTGTGGGATCGACGCGACCATTTCCAGAAATAGCGAGTGTGTAGCCGCCATCGCCGCGCCTTGTGACAGATGCATCCTGAGTATGAAGAGCGTCTGGAAGGCCCAATGCACCCGGTTTGACAGAAAGAATTGACGATCGGACAGATGCTTGTGGAAAATTAATTCCAATCTGATTCAGGAAAGATCGCGCCCAAACGCCTCCAGCCATGACAACCTGTGATGTGCGAATGGTTCCACGTTCCGTCACAACACTGCAGATAGCTCCGCCTGACACTTCAACGCCACGAGCTGCGCAATTCTGCACGACGTGACTACCATGTTTGAGGACTCCCTTGGCAATCATGGGCGCGGCGAGTGACGGGTCAGCAATGCCATCAGTCGGAGACCATACGCCCCCAAGCCATTTTCGATGTGTAGCGTTCCCTCGTTGTGCGGCTTCAGTTGCGTTCAGCATTCTGGTGTCCACGCCTTCGCCTCTGGCAAATTCGCCCCAGCGTGCCCATCCGTCCAGTTCAGCCTGACTGTTTGTCAGATACAGTAATCCACAGCGACGGAAGCCAAGATTTTCACCGATGTCTGCTGTCATGTCTTCCCAAAGAGAAAGACTTCGGGTGGAGAGGGGTAGCTCGCGTGCATCGCGATTTTGCTGGCGACACCATCCCCAGTTTCTGCTGGATTGTTCAGCTCCAACCGTGCCTTTCTCGAGGAGAAGGACCTTCATTCCCGCCCTGGCCAGCCAGTAAGCTGCTGAAACACCCACAATTCCAGCACCGATAACAACGACATCTGCTTCTGCAGGAATGCTGGGACTGGTCTGAATCAGGTGCAGTGGGGCAGGCATGAAAGTCTCCGTGCTGGGTGCGGACGAGTGTAGGGGTATTCAGACAGGTTTTGACACTGCAAATCCTGCCTGAATGGCAGAGTATTGCGAACTTCAGCTCAGGTTCAGTAGGGACACGGCATATGATCATTCCACGAAGACATAGATCTTTTTGACTGTTTCTATTGTTTCCCACGTTCCAACAAAGCCGGGTTTCATAATGAAGCTATCTCCAGCTTTGAAGAGATAGGACTCTCCTTCGTTTTCCGTGATTCTGACAAGGCCTTCAAGGATATGACAGAATTCGAAAGCTTCACCCTTAATGGATTTAGTTGTGCCGGGAGTGGCTTCCCATACACCTGTGCGAACATTCCCGTTGCGGGACGTATCTAGCGCCCATGTTTTAAAAGCTGGAGAGCCTGAAATGAGACGTTCTGGAGTCGATACGGATTCACGTGGGGTAAAGTCCGGGCTCGTCTGAACAGGAAGAAGCAGGCTCATGGAAGATCTCACACAGTGGGGATTTGCAGATCTAATGTGCTGCGTTCTGCGCCGGTTCTGATCCTGATTTTTAAACCTGGGCAGCAGAGCGTGCTACATCCTCGTTTGAATATGAAATTTCCTGCGTCAAACAATAAAAACCTGATAACGACTATCGGCCTGAAGGCGGCATCATAACGATTATGCCAGACAGTAATGGCCTCACAAGGAATCGTATATGACCTTCCGTCCCAAGTTCATTACCTTTGACTGCTACGGCACGTTGACATTTTTCGATATGGCCGGTGCGGCCCGTAGGATCTACGGTGAAGTACTGAGTGAGCCAGCGATGCAGCTCTTCATCAAAAATTTTGCCGCTTACCGGCTCGATGAGGTGCTGGGCGCATGGAAACCCTATGCGGAGATTGTGCACAATGCTCTGGAACGGACGTGCAAGAAGAATGGCGTGCCATTCCGTGAGGAAGATGCCTTGCAGATTTATAATGAGGTTCCAACCTGGGGGCCTCATCCCGATGTGCCTGCAGGTCTTGCCAAGGTTGCCAAGGAGATCCCCTTGGTCATTTTATCCAACGCCATGAACAGCCAGATCATGTCGAATGTCGAGAAGCTGGGTGCACCGTTTTACAAGGTCATCACGGCTGAGGAAACGGGCACTTACAAGCCCCAGATGAACGGTTTTGAATATATGCTTGATATTCTCGGTTGTGGGCCAGAAGACATCACGCACGTATCATCGTCTTTCCGCTATGATCTCATGACCGCTTACGATCTGGGGATCCGGTCAAAAGTCTGGGTCAACCGGGGCCATGAACCAGCTAATCCCTTTTATGAATATGAAGAAATCAAGGATATCAGTGGGCTTCCCGGCGTCTTCGGCCTTTAACGATAGTAAGCCAGCAGGAGGATCACTCTCCCGCTGGCTTATCTGAAAACATTAAAGATATTTGTCCTTAGCACGATAATAGGCACCCACGACGGGCATGAAATGCGTTGCTAGTCCGTAAGCTGGGATAGGCTGCCATGGACGGTTCCACACAGGAATATCAACCTGTTCCCCGGAAAGCTTTTGTCCTAACAGGTGACCAAGATGGACGGACATTTGAACGCCATGTCCGCTCAGGCCCATCGCATAGGTGACGCCATTCCACTCACCAGCATGTGGCAGGCGATCCACGCTCATGTCGACGTTGCCGCCCCAGCAATAATCGATTTCCGTGCTATCAAGTTCAGGATAGATTTCTGTCAGCGCGGCATGAAGAATCTGCCCTGACTGAATGTCAGACTTCTCGCTGGATTGCGAAAAATTGGCGCGGCCGCCGAAGATTAGACGTCGGTCTGCGGTCGTCCGAAAATAGTTATGGATGTTTCGGGTCGTGACGACATTGCGACGCCCGGGCAGAATGCGGGAAAACAAATCTTCCGACATGGGCGCCGTGGCAACAATGAAGCTGCCAACCGGCATGATGCGGCGGCGGAACCAGTTTGGTGCTTTTCGGCTTGTTCCGGTTGCCAGCAGCACATTTTGTGCCTGAATAACACCCGCGGAAGAGGAAACTTCAAACACGTTGCCTGCACGGCGAAGTGCTGTCATAGGCGTGTTTTCGAAGATTTTCGCACCTACGGACATGGCGTTCGCTGCAAGCGCACTCCCAAATTTTCCGACATGCATCTGTGCGCTTTTGCGATACAGCATCCCGCCTTCGAATGTTGTCGATCCACCGATTTCTGCTGCAACGGCGTCGCGGTCGAGAAGATCAGTTTCTGGGTCAACATGCTGTTTTACAGCGTCCTGATCCGCCCGCAGACCAGCCAGATGCTTTTCAGTCCAGGCAACTTTCAGCTTTCCGCATCGACGGAAGTCACAGTCGATGTTTTCGGTCGTGACGATCTGCTCGACCGTATCTACAGCATCATCAAAGAACCGGTACAGTGCAACGGCCTGTTCGAGGCCATATTTTTCGACCATGGTCCGAAAATTGCCAGCCGTCCCGTTGTTGACGTGTCCGCCATTTCGGCCAGAGGCATGACATGCAATCTGGTCTGCTTCGAGGACGACAACAGTCTTGCCGGCCTTGGCTAGGGTTCGAGCGGCTGAGAGGCCAGTAAAGCCGCCGCCTACAACCACGACATCTGCACGGGTAGGAAATTCCGACAGAGCATTACCTGATACAGGTGAAATGCTATCCAGCCAGTAGGGAACAAGTTTCATGGAATGATCTCCGTTAGGAGGCGCAGATGGAAGAAGAGGGTGATTGGGTCTGGGAAAGAGGTTCTCCCAAGGACGCATTCTTTGTTTCTGGAGCCCAAATCCAACTGATAAGCAGTCCTGCCAGCATGAAGCTGGCTGCTATGAGCATCATGGGTTGCATCCCAAATTGCGTATATCCCAGAGGAAGCAGAAACGTTCCGAGTGCTGCACCCAGTCTGCTGAAGGAGCAGGCCATACCGACCGCACTGGCACGGATCGCTGTTGGAAACAGCTCGTTAGGATAGACAAACTGCAGGCCGCTTCCTGCTGCCTCGGATACCGAATACAGAATAAACCCGGAAAAGATCATCCAGCTGGCAGGTGTGGTTGAAACTCCGAGGAGCAAAAGGCCCAGCATGCTGATTGCAAAAGTGCCGATCAGTAACAGGCGCCGCCCCATCAGATTGATCAGCCCAAGCGTAACGGGAAGAATTCCCAGGATGGTCAGTCCGGTAATGCAGAGAGATCCGAGAAGCGCGTTCTGGACGTGATACTGATGCAGGAGCTGAGCCTGAAGAGTGTGGATGGCAAATCCCGGAGCGCTTTGCAGGATCCAGAACGCGCTGATAAACACGAGTGCCCCACGATAGGGAGATCGAATGATCTGAAGCAGGGAGAGATGCCTCTGATATTCTACGCTGGGGAGAATATCCGCCTTCAGGTGCTCGCGTATAACGTTTCTTGCGTCTTCGGTCCGTCCCTGCTGAACCAGCCAGCGGGGAGATTCAGGCAATCCCATACGCAGGCAGAAGAGCACAATTGATGGAATGGCGCTGGAGACCAGCATGATCCGCCACGAGATATCCGGGAAGAAGGAAAGTCCATAGCCCACGGCGTAGCTTGCGGTATATCCTACCCACCAGGCGAGGATTAACCCGGAAAGAACTGGACCGCGGAGTTTACGTGGCATGAATTCTGCGACGTAAGACGTCGCAATTGGATAATCCGCACCAACTGCTACACCGAGCAGGAAGCGAAGGGTTACCAGTAATACAAGACCGGAGCACGTTCCCTGCAAGAGGGAGAAGATTACGAACGCTGCGATGTTTAAGGTAAAAAGAGGCCGTCGCCCAAGGCGATCCGAGACTGTGCCCCCCAGCATTCCGCCTGCCAGA
Organism: Gluconobacter sp. NFX36; assembly: GCF_049887835.1. Taxonomy (NCBI): domain Bacteria; kingdom Pseudomonadati; phylum Pseudomonadota; class Alphaproteobacteria; order Acetobacterales; family Acetobacteraceae; genus Gluconobacter; species Gluconobacter sp. NFX36. Next base: position 15,097 of record NZ_JAGEKJ010000011.1, read on the forward strand.
ACGCCAAGAAGGGCAGCCGCTCCGACGAGGCCTGTCTCCGCGCCTGTGAGATGAAGTTCCCGCACGATGGATGGGAGAGCAATGCCGATGATCCCGAGGATGTAGCCGTCACAAAACGGTCCCCCGGCAGAAATCAGGGCCAGTTTTGAATGAAAGCCGTTAGCAGGCAGATCATCCAGAGTGGTCGGTCCAGAGGAGGAAACTTCAGGTGTCATGATGGGGCAACCTTCTGTTTCCTCCTCTGGCGTGGTCAGGCTTTGAGAGCGCTGGCTACGGCTGGATCTTCCATTACGCGGTCCAGTACCGAGACAATACCGTCACAAAGCTGATCCATTTCGGCGATCGTGCTGCACAGTGGTGGAGCAAGTCCGATGACATCGTCGCCAAAGGCCCGGAAAAGAATACCTTGCTCATAGCCATAGCGGCTGAGTTTTCTGGAAATTCCAAGCTGGGCATCCGGTTTGGTTTTATTTGCCTTGTCGGTCACAAGTTCAATGCCGGCAAGCATTCCAACAGATCGGGTTGTGCCGACGAGTGGATGATTGTCTAGACCGCGCAAACGCAAAGCAAGATGCTCGCCGACACGGGTTCCATTTTCAAGCAGGCCGCCTTCATAGAGATCCAGTACTGCGAGGCCGATGGCCGCACTGACGGGATGGGCGCTATAGGTCTGCCCATGTCCGACTGAGACACCTGACGGGGTCTTGTCACGGATCGTCTCGTAGATTGTATCAGACATGAAGACGCCACCCATTGGGGCGTAGCCAGCCGTTAGACCCTTTGCAACGGTCATCATGTCCGGTTCAATGTTCTCATGAGCACAGGCAAAGAGAGGACCGGTTCGCCCGAAACCTGTGATGACTTCATCAACGACGAACAGAATATCCAACTCGCAGCAGGCTGCCTGCATTGCCGTTGCCCAGCCCTTTGGCGGGATAATGACGCCGCCGGACCCCTGAACAAGTTCGCAATAGAAGGCTGCAACATGCTGTGGGCCGCCAATTTTTACGATTTCATCATGGAACGCCTGTACCGAAGCCTGAATGATGGCTTCAGCGTCCGGTCCTGCAGGGTGACGGTAGGGATCGGGGCTTGGAATATGATGCTGCCACGGGAGTGGGACATCTGCATCACGATGGAAGGCCGGAAGCGCAGTCAGGCCTGCGCCGACGAAGGATGAACCATGATAGCCCTTCTGTAGCCCGATGACATGGCGCTTTTCGGGCGTACCTCGTGCATACTGGTAGTAACGAATGAAGCGAAGCGTGCTGTCCACCGCATCGGAGCCACCAAGAGCAAAATAGATGTGATTGAGGTGCCCTGGAGCATGTTGTGTCAATCGTGCTGCCAGTTCGATAGCGGGCTCATTTGAAAAGCCGAAATATCCAGTGGCATAGGGAAGCTTTTCAAGCTGGCGACGACCTGCCTCGATAACGCTCTCGCAGCCGTAACCGGTATTGACGCACCAAAGCCCAGAAAAACCATCCAGAAGATGGTGGCCTTTGCTGTCCGTCAGCCAGACCCCCTTGCCAGTTTCGAGAATGGTCGCTCCACTGGCTTCGTGCCCCTGCCATGACGAGACGGGATGGATGAGGTGTTCGCGGTCAAGCGAGACGAGACGTGGCGTATCCATGATGATTCCTGTCCTGATCCTGTAGGTGATCATCGCGCAAAGCCTGCGATATGTAATGCAAGAAAAGCCAAGATCCGGAGCATAAAATGCTGTTGGTGCGGTCGTAATAGCAGGGATATTCAAATGTGCTGAGGAAGTATTTTGCCGTTTGCTCCACATGTCCTGCTGCGCACATTGTATCTCTCTCGCAATGGTCTTTCGCAGGCATGAATGATGACAGGCATTACCTTTAACCCTGCCCAGGTGGCGCTACCAAACGCGCATTTTGTGGGTGGAAAGCTTCTGAAAGGTGAGGGCGTTATTCCTGTTCGCGCGCCTTCGAATGGTCGGTTACTCTGTCATCTGCCGGAAGCCGGTGCGGATCTGGTAGATTATGCGGTCTGCCTGGCAAGAGATGTGCAAGTGCGTTCTGGTTGGGCGACCTGTGCCCCGCGGGAGCGGGGACGTGTGCTGAGGCGCTGGGCCGATCTTGTAGAAGGCAATGCTGTGGAACTGGCGCGTCTGGAGACAGTCTGTTCGACGCGCCCTATTGCAGAGACAACGGGCTGGGACGTGCCTTTTACGGCAGAGGGCATCCGTTTTTTTGCCGAATATGCCGATAAGTTGGGCGGGGAGGTCGCTGCGACCCAGAGTGACATGTTAGGCTTCGTTCTAGCTGAACCATATGGCGTCATTGGCGCCATTGCTCCCTGGAATTTCCCTCTGGTCATGGGGAGCTGGAAAGTGATTCCGGCGCTGGTGGCTGGAAATGGTGTCGTTCTTAAGCCATCAGAAATGACGCCTTTTTCGATTGTTCGTCTGGCGGAACTGGCTGTCGAAGCGGGTGTTCCGGCAGGCTTGTTCAACGTTGTGCAGGGAACGGGTCCCATCACGGGCGATGCTCTGGCACGACATCCGGTCTGTGGAAAGCTGACATTCACTGGTTCTACAAGAACTGGCATCGAAATCATGAAGGCGGCAGCGGAGAGCGGCCCCAAGCCTGTTACGCTTGAGTTAGGCGGGAAAAGTCCGCAGATCGTTTTTGATGATATCCGTAATGTAGATGGTGTTGCTGACCGTATCCTGAGAGCTTTCACGGGAAATGCGGGACAGGTCTGTGTTTCTGGATCCCGTCTTATTGTTCAGAGGGCGGTTCATGATGTCCTTGTGGAGAAAATCGTTGAGCGCGCGCAGGGCCTCGTTGCTGGTGCGCTTGAAAAAGCCGAAACACGGTACTCCCCGATTATCTCAGAGCGACAGGCGACATCCATTGAGCTTGCGGTTCAGGATAGTGTGCAGGCGGGAGCCTCAGCGTTTCTTCCTCTCAGCCGTCTGAGTAGTTCAGGAGGGGCATTTCTCTCACCGTGCATTCTTACCAATGTCACGCCGCAGACGCGGGCCGTAAAAGACGAGCTCTTTGGCCCGGTGCTGACGGTTCAGACATTTGATGACGAGGCTGAGGCACTCTCTCTGGCGTCTCATGCGACTTACGGTCTAGCTGCCGGGGTTCATACGTCGGATCTCGGGCGTACTATGCGGGCTGTGCGGAACCTGAAAGCTGGCACCGTCTGGGTTAATCGGTACGGTCGCTCATCAGACTTTGTGATCCCTACTGGCGGGTATGGTGGTTCAGGGATTGGCAAGGATCTGGGGCGTCAGGCTGTTGAAGCCAATCTACGCTATAAAAGTGTTCTCATGGCGTTTGAGGGCTGACGCCATGGATCTTGCTGACCTCATTGCGCTGCGAAAAGATCTTCATGCTCATCCTGAACTGAGGTTCGAGGAGTTTAGAACATCCGATATCGTGGCGAACGTTCTCACGTCTCTGGGGTACTGCCCATCTAGAGGACTGGCAAAAACTGGAGTTGTGGCCTCTCTTCAAGGAAAGAAACCTGGTCCATCCATCATTTTGCGGGCAGATATGGATGCCCTGCCGATCAATGAGCAGGGAGATCATTCGCATAGCTCTCGCCACCCGGGTCGCATGCATGCTTGCGGGCATGACGGGCACACGACCATGCTTCTGGGGGCGGCTGCCGAGTTGGCTCTTAACCCGCCGGAATGCGGGACAGTGCATTTCGTTTTTCAGCCCGGGGAAGAAGGGGGAGCAGGAGCCAAAATCATGCTGGAAGAGGGGTTATTGGAGCAATTCCCCGCCGGGCGTGTTTTTGGAATGCATAACTGGCCTGGCCTTCCAACAGGTTCCATGGCGACCCGTACGGGGCCGATTATGGCCGGTGGTTGGCGGTTTCTGGTCGATATAAAAGGGAAGGGATCACATGCGGCCCAGCCCCAATTGGGACGGGATGCACTGACTGTTGGCGCGGCATTCGTTCAGGAGGCCCAATTATTGGTGGCGCGCCGTTCAGACCCTTTGGTGCCAGCGGTTCTTTCCATCTGTACGTTTCATGCGGGAACAACGGACAATATTCTTCCTGAGACCGCAACGCTTCGCGGCACGATCCGCGCTCTGGATGTTCAGGTGCTCAATGACCTGAAAGACGGGATGACACGTCTGGCTGCAGGGCTGGCTCTCGCGCATGACGTGACCATCACAGTACAGTTTCACCAGCCATATCCTGTGACAGTGAATACTGCGAACGAGACGACATTGGCGCGTGCAGCTATGGCGCAGGTTGTTGGCGCGCAGGGCACGGTTATTCCTGACATGACACCCAGCATGGCCTCTGAGGATTTCGGATTCATGCTGGAAAAAAGACCTGGCGCGCTTGTCATGCTGGGAAATGGTGCTTCAGCGCCTTTGCATGCACCAGACTACGATTTTGACGACACAATCATTCCGCAGGGCATAGCCTATTGGGTAGCACTCGCCCACATGTGCCTGCGCATCAATCAGGACGTTTGATCATGCCAACTTACAAGATTGCTGTTCTGCCAGGAGATGGAATTGGCAAAGAGGTTATGCCGGAAGCCATCAAAGTGCTCGATACTGTCGGGCGTCTTTGTGGGGTCGGATTTGATTATAACCACTTTGACTGGAGTTGCGAGACTTGGTTGAAGACCGGGCAGATGATGCCCGAAGCTGGCATGAGCCAGTTGGCGCAAAATGACGCTATCCTGTTGGGTGCTGTAGGTTATCCCGGTGTTCCGGATCACCTGTCCTTATGGGGCCTTCTTCTCAAGATCCGCAGAGAGTTTGATCAGTATGTAAACCTGCGTCCTGTTCGGCTTTTGCCGGGGATTCCGTGCCCTCTGGCCAACAAGAAGCCGGGAGATGTGGATTTTTGGATCGTTCGGGAAAATGTTGAGGGCGAGTACTCCCAGGTCGGAGGCCGGTTTGCAGAGGGAACGGAAGCGGAAGGTGTCGTTCAGAGTGCTGTCTTTACAAAGTTCGGTACAGACCGGATCCTGCGCTATGCCTTTGAACTGGCGCGGAAGCTAGGCCGTCCGCATGTAACATCCGCTACCAAGTCTAATGGTCTGTATCATTCCATGCCGTATTGGGATGAACGCTTTGCTGCAATCGGTGCGGAATACCCGGGTGTTCGTATGGATCAATATCATATCGATATTCTTGCCGCGCGTTTTGTGATGTCTCCAGAGCGATTTGATGTTGTTGTGGGAAGCAATCTATTTGGTGACATTCTTTCTGATTTGGGGCCCGGAATGACAGGAACAATTGCTGTTGCCCCGTCTGCCAATATTAATCCTGAGAAAAAATATCCGTCCATGTTCGAGCCCGTACATGGGTCTGCTCCGGACATTTTCGGGCAGAATATTGCCAATCCGATAGGGCAGATCTGGGCAGCTTCCATGATGTTGGATCATCTCGGAGAGGCCGAGGCTGCGGCTCTGATTTTGAAAGCCATGACAGACGTTCTTTCCACCCAGAGCGCTCCTCGTACGCCCGATATGGGAGGCCTTGCCAGAACGTCAGATGTAGGGAATGCCATCGCAAAAGCGCTGACTTCAGGCATTTGATAGGCATCGAAGATTAACATGGGGAAACCGTTCCAATAACGGAATCATATGCCGCCCAAAGAGGGGAAACGGGAGAATGAACTAAACCGAATATGCAACGAATTGTCTGACAGAAAGAATGCGAATACGGTTCTCTGAGAATTCGAGGAGAGCCCGCTACCGATGGGAACAGACATGTCAGATTCAGCGCAAATGTTCGTTCTTCAATGTTTCGGTTCCAAGACTCTCTCAAAAGCGGCAAAGAGGCCGGGACGCTTGGTTCTCCTCACGCTCTCAACTTGGTTGTCCATGCAAGGGGCAGTCGCTGCAGGCGTTGCTCATCACCGTCATGCCCGCCCTTCCAGCAAAATCGTACATCATGGTGTAAGCCCCCTTGAGGCAAAGCCTCTCGCGGCGGCTTCTGTGCATCATGATGTTGAGTCTCACGCAACGGAAAGCGTTGTAGTACACAGGGGCGTAGCCTCAGCTACCGGTGTGACGAACACAACGCCGGGAGGTGGTCTGATGCCTCCACAGACCGTGGCGAAGTCACGTAGCGGTATCACGCGGGACTTCATCGCAAAGCAGAGCCCGACTGCAAATCCTGTTTCTATGGTAGCCAGTCTTCCCGGGGTTGTTTACTCTGGGAATGACCCTCTGGGCACGAATGATGATCAGCAAGGGCTGAGTGTTCGGGGTTTGGATCAAACGGAAATCGGATATCTTTACGAAGGTATTCCCACTGCTGCTCCGGTCTATCTTCTGCCATATACGTCTTCCACAGCGGATAACGAAAACATCCAGAGCATTACCTTGACGCAGGGATCGCCTGACATCACGTCGCCTCTATACAACGCGGTGGGGGGGGAGTTGACGGAAAGCCTTCGTGACCCGTCACACAAGTTTGGCGGCCTTGCGAACTTCTCTTACGGCTCTTTCAGTCTGAAGCGTGAATTTATCCGTATGGATACCGGAGATATCGGTCATACAGGAATTCGTGGATTTCTATCTTTTTCGGCTAGAACGGCTGATGAATGGCGCGGTGTCGGTCAGACGCGGCGTTATCATGTGGATGGGAAATTCGTGAAGGAGTGGGGAGACGGGAACAAAGCATCCTTCGTCCTTTCCTATAATGATCCTCTTCAGTATTATCTGCGCGCGCCTACAAAGTCGCTGTGGCGTCAGCAAGGCGTGAACTACAATTACGCAGACAAGTATAAAAAAGGTAATTCAGATTACTATAAGCTTCAGGAAAATGTGCATCGCACGCTTATCCTAGGCGCGCCGGTTAATCTGAATCTCGGTCATGGGCTCAGTTTCAATACAACGCCATATTTCACCTACGCTACGGGATACGATAACGGCGGTACGACACTGTCGAGAAATGGCAGTTATTACGGCAATCAGCCTGCTGGAACTCTGCAGAACACAGGAACCAGTAGCGGGAGTTCTTTTTCGGCGGTTTCGATCGATAAGTATGACCTGTATTACAGTGGAATAAATACAACTCTGTCCTGGACCAAGGGGAATAACACGCTAGCTGTTGGATATTGGTATTCCTACTTTGATCAGTCCGAGCCGTCTCTGTACGAAGCGCTCGGTCCGGATGGGCAGGTGTCCAGTATGTATGGACAATGGGCAGTTAAAACGCAGGATGGGTCACTTCTGTCCCAGTATAATATTCATCTTATCCAACAGACAAACTCTCTGTTCATCAACGATACTTACAAGACCCTGAATGATCGCCTGAATCTGACGACCGGTTTCAAAGAAACGATGGTGACTCGTAAGGTGACGCAGAATATACCGGGGGCGAATTATCAGAATGGGCAGAGTGATGCTGCGCCGCTGCCTCAGGTCTCCATCAGTTACAAAATTACGCCTCATGACCAAATTTACATTAACGGAACAACATCCTTTCGTCTGCCAGCTTCCATCATGTCATATGTCGATCGTTATAGTGTCTCTACCGGAGTACAGACGAGGTCTCACACTGTTAACCCCAAATCTGAATATGCGATCGGAGAGGAAATCGGGTATCGTCATACTGGTCTCGTCAGTGTTGCACTAGCACTCTTCAACTATAATTTTACGAACCGGCAGATCAATACGACGACGTATGCCAGCGGTACGCCTGTGACAGAGTCTATCAATGGTGGTGGCCAGACAGCTCGTGGTGCACAGATTGAGATGGGACTACGCCCCTGGCATCATTTCAGCCCGTATGTTTCAGCACAGTATTTGCATGCGACGACGGACAACAACCTTCAAGTTGGTAATGATTACGTTCGGTCTGCTGGAAAAATTGCTGTTAAAAGCCCGAAGGTCACGGTTGCGGTTGGTTTGTCTTATGACGACGGAAGCCTCTTCGGGGCCTTCAACATGAATTATGTCAGTAAACAGTACTCAACGTTTATGGATGATGAAAGCATTCCATCCTTTGAGACGTTCAATCTTAATTTCGGATATCGCTTTCATAGTTATATGTATCTCAAGCATCCACAAGTTCAGCTTAACCTTATGAACATTGGCAACAACGGTTTCCTTTCCGGGGTGAGTGGCCTCAGCACGAACGCCAAATCTACAAAAGGTGTGTACGGAACCACCATAGCCGGAAGTTCGCCGACCTATTTTGTTGGCGGAGGCTTTGCTGGAGTTCTTTCCTTCACCACTGGGTTCTAATCAGCTTTTTTCAGGAAAATTCAGATCATGACATGCAAACCTAAAGTTCTGACATTCGACGTAGTTGGAACGCTGATCGATTTTGAAAATGGGATGAAAAACGCCCTTCTGAAAATTTTGGGAAAAGAGGGTAAAACAATAGATTTTGAAGCATTTTTAACGGAATACCGGGCCTTGCGGAACCGTCCAGACAAAATGTTGTTTCCAGAAGATTTGGCACCTATCTATCTGATCTTGGCAGAAAAATTCTCCCTTCCAACAGGGCAAGGAGAAGAAGAGGCGTTTGTTCAAAGTGCTACCTCATGGCCGGCCTTTAACGACAGTGTGGAAGCTCTGAAAAGATTGCAAAAACATTTCCATCTTGTCGCCATGACGAATGCACGGAGATGGGCATTTGATGGTATGGACAAGACGCTCGAATACCCTTTTTTCAAAGGGTTTACGGTAGACGAAAGCGGTTTTGAAAAACCTGATCCGCAGTACTTCAGCTATGTGCTGGAACAGCTTGCGCCACATGGGTACACGAAAGAAGATGTGCTGCATGTTGCCCAGAGCCAGTTCCATGACATCGGAATTGCACGAGAGCTAGGTTATACCGTTTGCTGGATCGAGCGGCGGAAGGCGGTCGGCGGCGGTTTTGGAGGCACTGTCGCGGTGCAGGAACTGACGACACCTGATTATCATTATCATACCCTTGCTGAACTGGCGGATGCTGCGGACCGCGGTGAACTCGTTATGGTTGCCTGAGTGCGCCGTTGAATCTGCTGCATGGTCAAAACCATTCAGCAGATTTCTCTGCAATGAGAAGTATTTTGAGTAAAATAATTAGCTAATCCGTGTTTATATCGAAATGAAAGCGGCCTTCTGGGAGGCTTGCATGATGGCAACGGAGACTTGAATGATTTCTTTCAATCAGATGTTTGGCTCTGTTGTTTTGCATGCTTCTTTGCTTACGCACTTCGCTTTCTGAAGAATGAAGATGCAGGTAGGCTCTGTCCTTCATCGGCGATCTGTTCTGAAAGCGACAGGGCTTCTGGTTGCTGGAATGACGTCTCACTCTGTGAAGGCAGTTCCTGTTTCTGGTGGGCATTTGAAAGTAGCTGGGGCAGTCGGATCGTCTTCAGAGACTCTTGATCCGGCACGTCAATCCATGGCAACGGACTATATCCGAGGTCATTTGTTCTACGATGGCCTGGTTTCGCTGGATGACAGGCTTAATCCTCGCTTTGCACTCGCCGAGGCGCTGGACAGCAACGATTTTCTAACCTGGAAAATTCGTTTGCGCCGAAATGTTCAGTTTCACGATGGAACTGCTCTGACAGCAGATGATGTTGTTTTTTCTCTACGAAGGCATCAGGATCCTGGGGTGGGATCGCAACAATACGCCCTAGCTCGCACCATGCAGTCTGTGCGTGCTGTATCGCCGGGTTTGGTAGAAATCGTTCTAGATGCCCCGAATTCGGATTTTCCAGCTATTCTTGGGATCAGTAATTTTGCTATTTTGAAAGCGGATACAACAGATTTCAAAGTGCCAAATGGTACAGGTCCTTTTCGGTGCCAGGAATTTACACCAGGTATCAGGACGGTAGCTGTAAGAAATCCGGAATTCTGGGGTGATAGACCCTATCTTGAGAGTGTTGAACTGATTGCTATCCCCGATGAGATGGCACGGCATAACGCTCTGATGTCTGGGGATGTGGACCTGATAGCAACTGCCAACCCGCGGCTTGTTCAAATGCTGAAACAAGGTGGTTTCGGCGTTGTGGAAAGTCCGGTCGGAACCTACACGGACTTATCTATTCGGCTGGATCAGAAGTACGGACGCTCACCGGAATTTGTCGAAGGCGTCAAATTCCTTCTTAATCGGGACCAGATCCGGAAATCCGTCTTTCTCGGCTTTTCGCGGGTTGGGAATGACCAGCCCATTCCACCGGAAAGTCCTTACTTCAATAATCAGTTGCCCCAGCGCACTTACGACCCGGACAAAGCGCGGTTTCTATTCAAGCGAAGTGGGTTTCTGGACGAAACAATTCCGCTGGTCTGTTCTCCTGCTGCTTTAGCATCCGTCGATATTGCTGTTGTCCTGCAATATGCAGCATCCCAAATCGGGCAGAAAATGGCGGTGCATCGTGTTCCCGCAGATGGCTATTGGACGCAGTACTGGATGAAGGCCCCTTTGGGCTTTGGCAATATCAACCCGAGGCCCGCGCCCAGCCTGACATTTGAGCTTGGTTTTGCAAGTACATCTCCGTGGAATGAATCCCGCTGGCGTAATCCACATTTCGACGGCCTCCTGCGGGACGCCAAATCGACTCGGGATGATAGCAGAAAGCGCCAGCTTTACTGGGACATGCAGGAGCTTGTGTCGTCTGGATCGGGGATATGTATCCCGAATTTCACGAATAGTCTTGATGCTTATGCCCCGCATGTCTGTGGGCTTCGCCCCAGTCAGGCTGGCCAGTTGATGGGCTATGATTTTGCGCGTTCGGTCTGGCTCAATGAAAATCGGGGGAGGAAGGTTTGAACAGCCAAACCCTGAAGTCGATTGGTTGGCGTTTTTTTGCCGCAGCAATGTCGCTTGTCTTTGTGATCGTGACTGTTTTTGCCATCACAAATGTCCTTCCTGGCGATGCGACAGATGCGGTTTTGGGTCAGGGTGCGACGCCGCAGGCGGTAGCGGTCATGCGGCATGATCTGGGTCTGGACCGACCTGTATTTTTTCGTTTCTGGTTCTGGCTTTGGGGTGTTCTGCATGGTGATTTTGGGCACTCCCTCTTGAATGGTCTGTCCGTTGCGGATGCTATTGGCCCGCGTCTGCACAACTCGCTACTCCTTGCGGGCGCTTCTGCGGCGGTTTCCGTCCCTTTCTCGCTCTTTTTGGGCATCACGTCGGCCATCTGGAAAGACACGGTCTATGATCGTGTCGTATCAATTATGACGCTGGGGATGGTGTCCGTCCCTGAGTTCGTGATCGCTACGATGGCGGTGTATGTTTTTGCTGTGCGGTTACACCTTTTGCCTGCACTGGCAGACGTCGGAAGTGTCCATTCGCTCAGGCAGTTTCTCTCTGCCTTTTTTATGCCTGTCGCCAGCCTTGCGCTCGTAACTCTCGCGCAGATGGTTCGTATGACGCGTGCTGCGATGGCCGATGCATTGTCCGCGCCCTATATCGAAATGGCTCTTCTCAAAGGTGTTGGCCCGATACGACTGATCCTTGTGCACGCCATTCCCAATGCGATCGGACCGATCGTCAATGCTGTAGCTCTGAGTCTTTCTTCCCTGCTTGGTGGGGTTGTCGTGATTGAAGTTGTGTTCACATACCCTGGAATTTCTGGCCTGATGGTGGATGCTGTCAGTTCACGCGATGTTCCGACGGTACAGGCCTGTGCGCTTGTTTTCTGTGTGACCTATCTCTTTCTCACAACGTTTGCCGACATTGTTACGATCCTGTCTCTGCCGAGAGGGAGAAAAGCATGATCGCCATGATCGGGAAGTTCCGCAGCAGGCATGACAGGGCGCTTCTATTGATTGTGTTCTGGCTTCTTCTAGCGCTTTTCGGGCCGCTGTGCTCGTCTCACGATCCGGGCGCGATTGGTAGCCAGTCTGTCTTTTCGGCTCCTTCAGTCGCTCATCTTTTGGGAACAGACTATCTTGGACGAGACACACTGGCGAGGTTGCTGAACGGTATTCGACACACAGTGCTCCTGTGCTTCGCATCGACGCTAGTGTCATGTTCTGTCGGCACATTCCTAGGGATTGCGGCGGTTACGGCCAGGCCGTGGGTGGAGGCCCTGACAGGAAGGCTGGCAGACGGGTTTTTGTCCATTCCCAGTCTGCTCTTCGCTCTGTTGGTCATTGCCGTATTTGGAACATCGACGACGGCTCTGATTGTGACGATGGGAGTTATTTATACGCCCGGAGCATATCGCACGAGCCGTGCGTTGGCTCAAAGGATCGCACGGCTCGATTTCGTGACCGTGGCGCGAGCCAGAGGTGAAAGCACGTCTTATATAATCCTGCAGGAAATTCTTCCCAACATGGCAGGCCCGATGATTACAGACGTGGGGCTGAGATTTATCTACTCGGTGCTGCTGCTCAGTAATCTTAGCTTTCTCGGGATTGGTGTTCAGCCGCCGAAAGTTGATCTGGGTTCCATGGTTCGGGAGAACATGCTGGGTATGGCATATGGTTCGCCTGCAATGATCGTACCGGTCGTCGTGATAGGAATACTGACGGTAGGCATTAATCTTGCGCTAGATTCCAGCAGTGGAAGGCGCTGAACATGGCTGCCACCATTCAGGTCGACAATCTTGAGATCGTGGGGCGTCGAGGAAAGGGCACGGAACTTCCGATCGTCTGTAATGTCAGTTTTTCGGTCCAGCGCGGAGAAATGTTGGCGCTGATTGGGGAATCCGGCTCCGGCAAGACCACGGTGGCACTTTCACTGCTCGGCCACATCCGGAAAGGATGCCGAATTGCTGGCGGGACGATCCGGGTTGCGGGATATGACGTGACGGCTTTGACTCCGCATGAATGCCGCTCCATTCGGGGGCGAGTGATCAGCTATGTCGCGCAGAATGCCGGAAGTGCCTTTAATCCGGCATTGTCCATCATGCGGCAGGTCGTAGAGCCAGCTTTGGTTCATCGCACTTTGCCCAGGCGGGATCTGGAAGCCAGGGCAGTTTCCCTGTTCCGGGCGCTAGCGCTTCCTGACCCCGAAACAATCGGTGAAAGGTACCCGGGAGAGTTGTCGGGTGGCCAGTTGCAGCGGTTAATGGCCGCCATGGCTCTGATGACAGACCCAGAAGTCGTCGTTTTCGATGAGCCGACGACAGCTCTGGATGTCACGACCCAGATTGAAGTGCTTTCTGCCTTCAAGGCCGTTTTCGCAGAGCGCGGCATAACGGGCGTGTATGTGACGCATGATCTGTCGGTTGTGGCACAGATTGCCGATCATGCCGTCGTCCTCAAAGATGGAGCCATCCGGGAAGCCGGAACGGTCTCGAAGCTCCTGTTTAAGCCCGAGGATCCTTATAGTCAGGCCCTTCTTGCTGCTGCGGAACCCCGTTCACGACAAGCGGACCTTGCCAGACAGCCTGAGCAACGTAGCCTGCTGGACGTGCGTAATCTGGTGGTGGGGTACGGGCAACACACCGCCGCTGGACTGCCAGAGAAAGTGGTAGTCAATCATGTCAGCTTCAGTGTTCCGAGAGGACGTATGCTGGGCGTGATTGGGGAATCCGGTTGTGGAAAGAGCACCTTGGCTCGCGCGATTTCCGGCCTTCAGCCCTGGGCAGCCGGAGAGCTTTTGCTGAATGGAGAACCGCTGACTGGGAACGTGAGAGAGCGTACGCCTGATCAGCGACGCCATCTGCAGCTTGTGGCTCAGAACGCAGATAGCGTGCTGAACCCTTCGAAACCCATAGGACAAACCCTTGCGCGGGTCGTTCGTTTTTATGGAGGTTTGCGAGGGGCTGCCGCCACACGGCGTGTGAATGAGTTGCTGGATATGGTTCGCCTTTCACCCTCACTCGCATCCCGTCTGCCTTCGGAGCTTTCTGGCGGCCAGAAACAGAGGATCAACTTTGCACGGGCACTGGCAGCCGATCCGCAGATCGTATTGTGCGATGAAATTACAGCGGCCCTGGATACGGTTGTGGCGGCTGCCATCCTAGATCTGATGAAAGAATTACAGCGTGATCTGGGGCTTTCGTTCATCTTTATTACCCATGATCTGCATGCTCTTCAGTCCATCTGTGATCTTGTTGCCGTGCTGTATGCGGGACAGGCCGTGGAGGTTGGTCCAGCTATGGCATTGGGGAAGGGCGTGCATCATCCTTACACCCGGCTGCTGCATGATTCCGTTCCTCTCATGGAGCCAGGGTGGCTGGAGAGTACACGAATAAGGCACGCGGATGAAGCAATGCCTGCGACCCTATTAAATTCACTCTCTCTTGATCCAGAGCTATGCTGCTTTCTTGCGCGATGCCCTGATCGTGTGAGCGGCCTCTGTGACAGAGTTCCTCCTCCTGTTCGCTCTGTTCCAGCAGGCCCCAGAGTTCTTTGTCATTTGCCTGCGTCAATCTGTTCGGAGTTTTTGACATGACATTTTTCCTGAACGATCCAGATCTTTTCCGTCAGACTGCCTTTCTCGGAGGAGACTGGAAAGCATCCACGAGCGGCAAGACCCTGACTGTCGATAACCCTTCAACAGGTGAGATCATCGGCAGTATTCCGGCCTGCACGGCTGAAGAAACCCGTGCTGCCATCGAAAGCGCGCGGATTGCGCAGGGCAAATGGCGTCGGAGTTCAGCCGCAAATCGTGCGGGTCTGCTGATGGCATGGTACCAGTTGATGCTGGACCACGCTGATGATCTGGCCAAAATCATGACACTTGAGCAAGGTAAGCCTCTGGCAGAAGCCAAGGGAGAGGTTGCTTATGCTGCATCGTTCCTCAAATGGTTCGCGGCTGAAGCCGAGCACGTACAGGGCAGTGTACTGGTGCCGACAGCCGAGCGTCGGGTCATCATCCTGAAAGAGCCAGTGGGAGTGACGGCGGCCATTACGCCTTGGAATTTCCCTCTTGCCATGATTACCCGCAAATGTGCCCCGGCTCTTGCCGCAGGGTGCAGCATGGTGATCAAACCGTCCGAACTCACACCGTATTCTGCTCTGGCTCTAGCCGTTTTAGCAGAACGTGCAGGTCTTCCAAAAGGGCTCCTGTCTATTGTGACGGGCTATGCGCAGGAGATTGGTCCGGAACTAACCTCAAGTCCGGTTGTGCGCAAACTGTCTTTTACGGGCTCTACGAAAGTTGGGGCGCTGCTGATGCGTCAGTCCGCGGACACGATCAAAAAGCTCAGTCTTGAACTGGGCGGGAACGCTCCTCTCATTGTCTTTGATGACGCCGATCTTTCTGTTGCGGTGTCCGGAACAATGCTGAGCAAATTCCGGAACGCCGGACAGACCTGTGTTTGCGCGAACCGTGTTTACGTTCAATCCGGAATTCATGATGCATTTCTGGAGAAACTCGCAGCAGAGGTGATGACTCTGAAGACGGGCGATGGATTTGATCCGCAAACGCAGATTGGGCCGCTGATTAACGACGCTGCTGTCGCCAAGGTGAAAGAACATGTAGAAGACGCTTTGGCTAAGGGCGCTCGCATTGTGGGTAAACCACTGGACATTAACGGTCGGTTCGCATCTCCCGTACTACTGGCGGATGTGACGTCCGAGATGCGGATTGCACAGGAAGAAACGTTTGGTCCGGTCCTGCCCGTTTTTCGCTTCGATAACGAGCAGGATGCAGTTCAGCAGGCTAATGCTACCCCCTTCGGTTTGGCGAGCTATTTCTTCACGAGTGACATCGCGAGAGGTTGGCGGGTTGGCGAGGCTCTCGATTTTGGCATGGTAGGACTGAACACCGGTTCCATCTCCCTTGTGTCAGCACCCTTCGGGGGCGTGAAGCAGTCCGGGCTCGGCCGGGAAGGGGGCGCACTGGGCCTCGAAGAATTCCTGGAAGTGAAGAGCTTTCACATTGGACTGCCGACTGCACAATGACCTCCGTTGAAGAGGAAATGGCCTGACTTATGGCAATCGCGCCCAAGCTTGATCGTATTGATCTTAAAATCCTTGCTCAGCTGCAGAAGAATGGTCG
This sequence comes from Gluconobacter sp. NFX36, assembly GCF_049887835.1. Lineage (NCBI taxonomy): Bacteria > Pseudomonadati > Pseudomonadota > Alphaproteobacteria > Acetobacterales > Acetobacteraceae > Gluconobacter > Gluconobacter sp. NFX36. Next base: position 30,969 of record NZ_JAGEKJ010000011.1, read on the forward strand.
GCTGACCAATGTAGAACTGGCAAACCGTGTCGGGCTGTCTGCGAGCCCATGTCTCATTCGTGTCAAGCGGCTGGAAGCAGCCGGGTACATTGTGGGATATGGGGCGCAGATTGCCCTGCAAAAAATCTCAAGCGTTATGACTGTCTTTACAGAGGTCACACTGTCAGATCACAGACGGGATGATTTTTTTCGCTTTGAGACTGCAATGCAGAAAGTAGAATCTCTGGTGGAGGCGCATCTTATCAGTGGTGGCTATGATTACTTGCTGAAATTTATGGTTAGAAATATTGATCATTATCAGGGAACAATAGAGTCTCTTCTGGACCAAAATATCGGCATCGAGAAGTACTTTAGTTATATTGTTATAAAGTCCCCCATTTTAAAGCCGGCATTTTTGATTGAAAGTCTTACCAGAAACACGGAGCGTTCGTTATGAGCCTAGAAAACGCGAATGTACGTGAACAAACGGCCATTAACCTCCGGAGTATGACCGAGGAAGATCTGGGGGCTGCATCGGGTCTATCAAAGGTATTGGGGTGGCCACACCGTCTCGAAGACTGGGATTTCATGCTGCGTCTTGGTCATGGGTTAGTGGCGATGTTGGAAAATGGAGAAATCATTGGCACCATTATGTGGTGGTCGTTTGGGGAACGTCACGCCACAGTCGGGCTTATTATTGTCAACGGTGCGTGGCAAGGGCACGGGATCGGCACAAACATGCTGACCACCGTGCGCAGGCTTCTGCCGGGCTGCTCAATATCCCTTAATGCGACGTCGGCTGGCCAGCCGCTCTATGAAAAACTGGGTTTTGTTCCGACGGGGATTGTGGAGCAGCATCAGGGTAATGGTGTGTCTTCTCCCATCATTGCTCTGGATGCGGGCCAGCGACTGCGTCCGGTTGTTCAATATGATCTTCAGGATCTCATAGCGTTCGATAGGGCCGCTACGGGGATGGATCGATCTGCGCTTGTTGAGGAGCTGGTGCAGAACGCCAAAGGCGTGGTGATCGATACGGAAGAGGGGATCAGGGGATACTCGTTCTGCCGTCGGTTCGGATGGGGCTGGCTGATTGGTCCTGTCGCAGCGGAAACGACAGAGCAGGCAAAGGCGCTCATTTCTCATTGGATCGGAACGTATGGTGGAGAATTTATCAGAATTGATACGCCGACTTCATCTGGTCTCTCAGGCTGGCTGGATGAAATGGGGCTGATCCGTGTGGACGTCGTCAACACAATGTCCACCGAGCCTGTGGTGATCTCTGAACATGCTCCGCAATATTTTGCTCTGACCAGTCAGGCTCTCGGTTAAGGATTATTGAAATGTCTTTTGTGCTGAAATCTACTGAAGAGCGTGCACGTTTGTGGAAGCCAATGTTCGCTAGCGAACTGCCTGAGCTTGCGTTTCATATCTGGCCTGAGACCGGCGATCCGCAGAGGGTTCGCTACCTGGCGGCGTGGCAGCCACCGGAAAATCTGGCAGAAAACTTTCCTAATCTTGAAGTGCTCTTTTCTGTTGGTGCAGGTGTGGATCAACTGAACCTTGCCTCAATCCCCGAAAATGTCCGGGTCGTCCGCATGATGGAGCCAGGCTTGACGGAGGGAATGATAGAATACGTCCTCTGGGCTGTTCTTTCTTATCATCGGAATATGTTCCAATACGCGCGTCAGCAAGGGGCGCATGTCTGGAAAGGTGCGCCAAATGTATCTTCAAGCCTGTTTCGGGTTGGCGTGATGGGCATGGGAGCGCTTGGTACGCCTGTCCTAAAAAAGCTGTCGCAGTTTGGATACGTCTGTCATGGCTGGAGCAGAAGCCGACATGACATTCCCGGAATCAAAAGCTATGCAGGGCCTGAAGAACTGGATGCTTTTCTGGCGGCCACAGATATCCTTGTATGCTTAATGCCCCTGACTGAAGCCACAAAAGGCATCTTAAGCCGGAAACTGTTTGAAAAGCTTCCAAAAGGGGCCTGTCTTATCAATTGTGGCAGGGGAGGGCATCTCGTACAGGATGATCTGCTCTGGGCACTGGATAATGGCCAATTGAGTCAGGCGGTTCTTGACGTGACTGATCCCGAACCCCTCCCTGAGGGTCACCCACTCTGGGATCATCCGTCAATTGTTCTCACACCCCATATCGCCAGTTCGTCTCGTGCAGCAGCGGGTGGAGAAATGATTATAAAAAATATTATGCAGTATGAAAATGCACTGAATATGATCGGAGAGATTGACAGATCTTTCGGATACTAAAAATATAAGTGTGTTTTTCATACTCTATGATGAGACGATTTCGAGAGTTCTAAGACCTCTTAAGTCTTGATATAGTCTGCTGTAGCAGCAATGAGGGTGGCGAAGAGGAAGAATGCGGCTATCTTCTCATGTCGGATTGCGACAGCCTGCCATTCCTTGAGCCTCGTCCACAGTTTTAGACCAGATACCGGTGTCTGTAAGCTCATTTGAGGCAGACGGACCCTGGATCATTCTTCTTTGACAGGATGACAGGACGAGATTTCCGGTTTCAGATATCTTCCGTGAGAACCTTCTGCTGAAGGAGGAGAGGGAACTGCTAAAAAAGGCGACACAGTTCTTCGCGAACCAAAGATCGTGAGGTTTGCGTTCATTGCGCGATATCACGGTCCGCTTTCCCGTGAACGGGTCTGTCGGCTATTTGGTATCAGCGACCGAGGTTTGAGTGCCTGGCGACGTCGTCCGGCCTGTCCCGCAGAAGGCAGTATGATGCTCTGATGGTCCATATCCGCACCATTCACGCGCAGAGCAGGCGAAGCTATGGACGCCCCCGCATGACAGAGGAACTCAGAGCTCGTGGCTTTTCTGCCGGACATCGCCGTGTGGGACGGCTGATGCGGGAGAATGACATCCGGGTTGTCCGAACGCAGCGCTTTAAAGTGACCACGAAGAGCGCTCACAGTTATGCCATTGAACCCAACCTTCTGCGACAGGCCTTAAGCACAGGTCCGAAAGTTGAGTAGGCTCTCACATCCTACATCAATGATTTCTATAATCCGCAGAGGCTGCGCTCCGCAATTCAATGGAAAAGCACTCTGGATCATGAGCGCAGCGCCGCTTAACAGATAACCTATGGTCCGGAACTAAACCGGGACACGTCCATGGCGTTTCTGTTCCATAATTCTTCCTTCCACTCACGTGAAAATATCACACCATCAAATTCCGGGACCAAACACCTAAAGAACAGCATGGATTTTGAGGCCAAGTGCATCAACCTCTGGCTTGTTTTTCTGAAGATTGGTTCTCCAAATATGTTGATAGTCCGGCTGGATCGAAAGGCCACGGAAAACGTGAATATTGTAAGTCGCTTCAAACGTCATGACGTGACTCTGCGGATAATCTGCATTTCCTGGCAGAGAAAGGCCTTGCCGATACCGGATCCATTGTGATGCGATCAGTTGCGGGCTGGCAAATGTTTCAGACCATTCCACGCCCATTGTATCTTGTGGGCGGCTAGGAATGACGCCTCTGTCCACAAAACCGGCATAAACCTGATATGTATAAGGGCTGTTGTTCCCCTGACTTTTCGTGAAACCCGCGATTGCATAAAGGCCGTGCAGGGGCCCATTCCCATTGCGGATCAGCATCTGGTCTGCCTGAAGCCAAATTTGCGTTTTTCCGTTAGTCCAGCGATAGGGCATGCCGGTTCTGGCAGCAGGTTGTAATGACGTGTCATAATAGACGTCTCTGTAATTCGAAGAATCATAAGCAACGCCAAATTTGTAATGGCCTACCAGATTATTTTTTCCGAAAGATGGAATAAGGCCAATTTCAACCGGAATATAGACGCCGGTATAAAGTTTGGTATCCATTCTGAATCCGGTACGGTCGTATCTGTTTGTATTCAGATATGGATTGACACCATACAAGCCGGCCTGAGCGTAAACTCCATGTAATGGCCAGTATCGTACTCTCGTACCCCATGTGGATCCTGGGTACGTCGCATAGCCTGCCGCACCACGGGTAAGGGATTTTGGAATACCACAGTTCGATTTGTTCATAAAAGTGCAGAACAAAGGAGAATTGGCAAAATCAATATTGACAGGCATCTTGCCTAGAGCAATCTGAACCCGGTTTTTGTAAAGGTCCTGCGTTCCGTAAACATACACAAGATGCACGCCAACATTACCGCCCCCACCGTAAATCTCCTGGAAGCCATTAAGGGATCGTTCCCCCATATCAGATGCTAGATTATGGCCCGCACGGTTAACGAAGACGGCATGTGTCTTGAAACCTTTCCATCCGATTAGCCTCTCCCAGTCCAGATCAAGTTCAACCCCAATCTGGTGGGCATACCCGGCATCACCGCCATGCCCAGCATTCAGGGCGATGGCACTTTCGCTCGTGTAGTCCACGACAATCCCAATTCCCTTTTTATTGAGGCGTTTAACCAGTCTGCCCCACGGGTTGACCATGTTTTCCACTGGTGGCGTAAAAGGCGTATTGGCGTAAGACGTTGGAGTATCCAGAGCGAAAAGAGGGGCAGTTTCGGAGATCGGCCCACGATACTGAGCGTGGGCCGATTGGGTGCATAGCCACCCAGCCGAGAGAGCACCAAGGGCAATGAGCCTTCGGCGAAAAAATAGGGAATACATCATGGTATTACCTCGGAGCGAAACATTGTTCTGGACGAAACAACGCCTCTGCTTGACCCATGCAGAGTTACTGCACTGGCGTTAGGAGAGGTGCGCCCGCAAAATGTGCGGTCAGATTGGCAATAACCAGACGCCCCATCTGGAGGCGTGTTTCCACAGTAGCGCTGGCGCGGTGAGGCTGGAGAACAACGTTTTTCATCGTGAGAAGAGCCTCTGGAACCGTAGGCTCATTTTCGAAAACGTCCAGAGCAGCCTTCCCCAGTTTTCCTTGCGTGAGCAACTCTATCAAGGCCTGCTCATCCACAACGCTTCCTCGGGAGACATTCACGAGCAGTCCGTATGGACCGAGGGCTTCCATGACATCACGGCTGATGAGATGTCGAGACTGTGCACCGCCAGAAGCTGAGACAACCAGAATATCGCTCTGTTCAGCGAGTGCTCGTAGGTCAGGAACAAAAGGCGCTTCTGGCAATGACAGATCACGGCGGGAGTAATAGGAAACAGGCATATCAAAGCCACGCGCACGCTTGGCAATAGCCTGCCCGACCTGTCCCATGCCGACAATTCCGAGTTTCTGTCCCGTCACTTTACGAGCCAAGGGAAGTTGACCGACACCCCATTGATGATCCCGAACGAACTGATCTCCCGGAACCAGATCACGCATTGCCGCCAGCATCAGTGCCATGGCGAGATCCGCGACATCATCCGTCAGAACATTCAAGGTTGTAGTTACGCCAATATTACGTCGTGCTGCTTCTTTCAGGTCAACGGCATCCGTTCCGACACCATTGATAGCAATGACTTCAAGGTTCGAAAGGCTCTGCATTAGCTGGTTTGGCACTCCAGTTCCGCCGCCTGTTGCAATCCCGCGAATACGCGCGGCAACATCTGGCGGAATAATCGAACCATCGTAACGATGCACAATATATGTGGCATCAAGAATAGCTTCGATTTCAGGCATCATGGGTTCAACAAGAAGTATTTCCGTCTTCATGACCGCAAAAACCCTTTTCATCATTCTATTTCAAAGAAGTGTGACGGTAACAGGCGCTAATGGGCCAATCTGGACTTCAGCGATCGTGCCTGCGGAAACAAATTCAGTTCCCGTCATGGACCCGGTCGTGACGATCGTCCCTGTCTGTATGGGGAAACCCCTTTTGGCAGCATGGTTGGCAAGCCAGACAAGAAGTCGCATCGGATCACCGGCGGAATTTCCTCCAGTATGATCAATGAGTGTTTTACCGTTCAAAGTGAGACGGACCCGTTCATCAACCGGCACAAGGCGTTGCCAGTCATCCAGGGGCGCTCCGTAAATAAGGGCGCCATGGTTTCCCTGATCCGCCAGGTGAACCAAACCGGACTGGGATCCGGGTGTGCAAAAGCGCGTGTCGAAAATCTCGATTGCGGCGTGTACACTTACAATGGATTTGCGAATATCCTCCTCTGTCCACGGCTTGGAGCGCATTGGCAGAGATGAGCCAAAAACATAGACGATTTCTGCTTCAACACCGTAGAGGCGACAGAAATCCACTGGAAGTTTGGTATCTCCCGAAAAAATTGTCTTCTGATGTAGTGGAGCACAAAAAGGTTCGCTGTCTGGGGTTGGAGCGCCAACCTTCCACCCTTGGATCGATCCAAAAGATGACATTAAGGCATGCGCTACCCGATCCTGTATTGCGTAAGCCTCTTCTGTATTTTGGGGAACAGAAGATGCTGGGATCTGTTGCAGGCAATGACCCGTTTTGCGCGCGTCCAGAAGGAGGTCTGCATACTGTTTCAAAGCGTCCGATAACGGCGAATAAACATCAGATGTCATGTTAAACCTCAGGCATGAATTGATCATGATCCGTCTGCGGATGCGTGTGCATGTCAGGCGGTAGTCAGAAGTGTCCTGAAAACTTTAGAGCGAGGAAGCAGACTTTTTAGAACACGTCGTTCTGAGACATCAGATCTCTTCCCTTGGTCTCAGGGATAAAAAAAGTTGCCAAAACCGCAAGCCCGGCCAGAAAAATCACGTAGGTTGCCAATGGTATCCATGCGAACTTGCCACTCGAGACGCCTCCGATGTTGAACCGGGCAAACATCGTGATCAGAAACTGTCCGACCATGGGAGATACACCTCCTGCAATCACGGAGGAAAATTCACGCGTGAACGATACGGCTGTATAACGGTGTCGGACCCCGAACATTTCAGGCAGGAAAGCCCCTTGTGTACCGAACATTCCCCAGGTTGCGACGCCAAGAGCCAGAGACAATGCAATCATTGAGAGAACTGGATTTCCCTGGCTGAAAATGTACCAGACAGGAATAGCGGTCACAGCCTGCAGGATGGCAAATGCACGATACACCCGGACGCGGCCGTAGCGGTCACTCAACCATCCGGCTCCCGGAATTGTAACAGCACCAACAAACGCGGCTCCAATCAGGGCGAGGGTTCCCCATTGGCTGCTCATCCCAACGGTATGCACGAGGTAACTGATCGACAGCACCTGATAGATGGATGAACCACCGTTTTCGGCCATGCGCAAACCAAGTCCAGCCGTGATGGGGCGCCATGAAGTGGTCAGAACTTCGCGGATTGGCATGACTTCTTCATGCTCTTCCTCTTCCTTCAACTTTGCAAAAGCTGGAGATTCCTTCAGTCTCAGCCGCATGTAGAGGGCGATGACGAGAAGAAACGCACTCCCTAGAAATGGCACGCGCCATATCCAGGTCTCTGCAATATTCGGTACGCCCGTGAGCATGCCAAAATAGATCAGTCCCGCTGCAACCGTTCCCATCTGAATCCCGAGGAAGGGGAGGGCGGCAAAGTATCCGCGACGTTCTTTCGGTGCAGACTCCGTCATCATGACCGCTGCGCCAGCCTGCTCGGCACCCGCACCAAACCCCTGCAGAATACGCATGAAAACTAGCAGAAGAGGGGCTGCAATGCCGATTGTGGCATAAGATGGAATAAGTCCAATGGCTGCACTCGCCAGTCCCATGAGTGTTACGGTCAGAAGCAGGACTTTTTTGCGGCCATGACGGTCTCCCAGCCGACCAAAAAAAATACCGCCAATCGGCCGAACTGCAAATCCGATGAAATAGGTCGCGAAGCTTGCAACCAACCCCATGCCAGGAATGGTGCTTGGGAAGAAAAGCGGCCCAAATACCAGCGCTGACGCGAGACTGTAGAGCGCAAAGTCGTAATACTCCATGGCGCTCCCAACAGAGCATGTCCATGCAGCACGACGTAGTTCCTCAGGCGTCATTTCAGGACGCTGTGACAATGCTTCAGTCATAGTCAGAGACTGCTCCTGATCAAGAGGAAGGGGCGTCGTCATCGTCGTTGCGCTCATGATGGGATGACCTTTATCTCCTGTCCTGTACGGACGGATTCCTTGAGGGCCAGTGCAATCCTGAGAGAAGCCACCCCATCCTCGCCTGTTGCGGCAGGTGTTCCTTTGCCATTGATGGCACCGAGGAAACGGGCGACACTGTAGCGGTAAAGATTATGATGAGTGAGGGATATTGGTTGCTCTCCCTCTGCATCTCGTAAAGCAAGACTTCCTACGGGCTTCTGGGACATGCAATCCCGCGCGATCAAAGCCGCTTTGTCTCCGTAAATCTCTATGCCTCCAGGTGCATATGGAACAGCGTAAGACCCGTGAATCTGTACGAGAACGTCTCCAGGGAAGCGCATAACCGCCATCAGACCGTCTTCAATGCCCGAGACACTTTTGCGACCGCTCTGCGTCATGGCAAACACAGAAAGCGGTTCAGTCCCCAGTAAAAAGCGTAAAGTATCAATGTCGTGAATAGTACTATCGAGGATGAGCCCACCCCCGGCGTCGTTAAGGCGCCATCCATCCACTGACTTGGCAAGACAATTGGCATGGAAAACCCGGACGGTATTCAGGTTCCCGATTGTTCCTGCACGCAATTGTTCTCTGAGAGCAATATGCACGGCGGAACAGCGTAAATGATGGTTGGTGCCGAGAACCACACCTCTCTCATGGCAGACACGAACAATGTCTTCAGCGTCGTCCAGCGATAAAGCGAGTGGCTTTTCGCACAGAACGTGCTTCCCGGCACGCGCGGCAGCAAGAGCCTGTTCTTTATGAAACTCGTTTCGAGAACTGATATATACTGCCTGAATTTCCGAATCTTGCAGAATATCGTCAAGCAGCGTTGTATTGCGTGGAATACCATTGGCTTGAGCGTAAGCTTTTCCTCTTTCAGCATTTTGACTGAATACTGTGCAAATTATACCTTCCTGCTGCGAGTGAATGGCATCGATCATCCACTCTTGCGCCACGTTACTAGCCCCAATCAGAGCCCATTTCACGGGTGTTGTCATAAGCCCTCCTTGAGTTTCGTCTCTGATGACGAAACAGAACTTTCAATTAGATCGATCTAAAAGACCGCTGTTCGTACAGGGAATGCTAATTTTGAAAAAAAGTCACATAAATAACGTTAGGTAAACGTCACTCTTGTGTGATTATATGATTTTTCATCACGTTTTCTGTGATCGCATCGTCATTTAGGTGAGTAAAGACATCACCCGAGGTAAGCATTTTCGCCACAACTGGCACGGATGATTAGCTGAGGAGAGAGAATAATATGTTCCCTTGAACGCTCGGGGTTTTCAAGTCGAGCCTGAAGAAGATTCGCAGCGGCTCGACCGATATCGCGGGGACCGGTGCCGATGGTCGTTAAAGCGGGATAAGACGCCGATGCCTGGGGCAAATCATCCATCCCGATAACTGCAAATTCTTTACCCACGGCAATACCATGCGCCTGAAGACGATTCATGACATTTAAGGCCATGATATCATTGTAACAGATCGCTGAATCTGGAGGATCGGAGGAATTTAGCAGCGTATCAAACATCGCCTCATCATAGGTATTTTCTGCTCCACCCGAAACAATCAGTGTTTGGGGAAGGTGATGCAGTGCCACCGCTCGCATGAATCCTTCATAACGAGCCTGTGCGGCAGAATGAACGTTCGTATTGCCAACGAACATGATTCGTCTGCGACCAGTCCGAACGAGATGCGTTACTGCTTTTTCAATACCAGTAGCGTAATCCGCGGCCACATAATCACTCTCATCTGAAGAAACCTGCCGGAGGGCCTGCACGAAAGGCAGTTTTAACCGCTTAAGATCATCAAGAAGCGTCTGGCAACTTCCCACAGCAGGACAGATGATGACCCCATCAACGTTGTGTTCTCGCAGCCGTTGTAGCTGGCGAGCCTGGCGGTCGACCGATTCATTGCTATTGGCGATGAAACAGACAACGTCATTGGTATCATTGATCTCATCAACTCCCGCTGTCAGCTTACTGAAAAAGGGGTTCGCAATATTGGGAAGGACAAGGCCAACGGTATGGGTCCGGTTCTGTCTGAGGTTTGCTGCACCCCGATTGTAAATATACCCAAGACGTTTCATGACTTCCTGAACACGCTCGCGCGTTTCGGTCGCAACCAGAGGACTTTCGCGCAGGACCAACGAGGCTGTCGCTCTGGACACGCCAGCTTCGCGAGCAACGGCAAGAAGGCTGACAGGGGCCAAAGAGAAAGACTTTTTCATGACAACGGCAGACCGTTTCGAGCAAAAGAAGCTTGAAGAGACAGAAGGCCCATAGATAAAAACTTTTACCGCAAACTAAGATACCAGAAAAATCTCGACAAAGCGTCATTCATTCTCAATGAGGAGTTCTAACAAATTTCATGGTCTGATGGAAAAAGAGGTCATCCCCGATTTTTGAACAGGGGCGTAAGCTATAATCCGACCTGATAAAGGGCAGGTTTGATGATCTGCTGGACAGTTTTCCCGCGGCAAAGTGGTTCGTGGCCGATCGCTGCTATGACGCCTATTGGTTCAGGGACGGACTGGTGGAGAAAGGGATCAGCCCCTGCATTCCAAGCAAAAAGTCCTGCACGACGCCAGTCAGTTACGACAAGCACAAATACCGGCGTCGTAATCGTATCGAAATCATGTTCTGGCTATGAGGCCTGAACCTAATCTGTCTCGACTATTTCACGTGCCAGACCTGCTCTGCCGTTACCGAACTATAAGGGGAATATCAGTGGGGGCTTGGGGCGCGCTCATCATAAGTTTCTTCGGGGCCGTCTTCGCCTCATTGACGTTGTATTGGCATCTAGATCCTTCCAGGATCGCGTTGGCCTTTCCTTTCCTGGGCTCCCTCTTGATCGGCCTCGCGGCGATGTACGTTATCCGTTTACCCGGGGATGGGATCAAACCTAATCCGAAAGAAGAACGTGCCATTATGTGGAGTAGCATCGGCGAAGGCATCGGCCAGGCCTTCTCCTGCCTTCGATGGCTCTGGTTGTCGGGTGTCACTTCCTTCCCATTGCTTTCGCTGGGGGCTTCCGTCCGTTCTATGTTTTGAGAGCTACTTTGATTGTCGTCGCGACCGCTGGCTTCCTGGTCGGAGTGCCTATGGGCGGTGAGGTTGCTGGCCTTATGGCCGCAGGAGCGCTGTGGCTTGCGTCAGGCATAGCGATACGTCGCGATTGGCTGGCAAAGCGCAAGATACTAGTCACAGCTTGAACTTTCTCCGAGCGCCGGTTTATCCGACAAGAGGGCAACGAAGGCCTGTTCGCTATTATTTATTAAGCTACAGGTCATTAGGGGGGGGGAAGCGGAATGTCGGTTACCGGGAAGAAATGATTGAATGCTGCCATTCACGGCTTTTATGCTCATGACAGCTATCGGCCCTTCTTTGCCGCTCACGGAATGTTTGGCCAGACCGGCTTGTCCTGTTTGCTGAGAGCTGACTGACGCAAACTGCTTTTTGCAGCCGCCATGCTCTCAGCGCCAAAGCTCTTCGGCTCTGGGCGCGGCTGCTCGATTTTGTCTGGCCGCCCCCGATCAAGGTGTTGACCCCGGGCAGGACATCAGGAGAACGGGCTAAGGCATTCTCTGGCTCGTCGAAGATGGATCTTGCGATCCCCGTTGGGGAGTTGAAAAATCTTCTGGCGTTTCGGGTGCGTAAGACATGGACATCTGAGGAGAGTTTGGCGCTTCTGGTCGATGCCCGGCAATCAGGCATGTCGTTGGATCGCTATGTCAAAATGAACGGTCTGACATCCAGTATGCTGTATCGTTGGCGGTCGTTGAAATACGAATGCGTCTCTCTGCACACGTTCGAGACCGGATTCGAGCTACGGGCCGGGCTTGCCGGATGGATCGCCCATTATAACGGGCAGCGTCCGCACTCGGCCCTGGCTGGACGCACGCCCGATGAGGCGTATCATGATGGGGCGACGCCATCTGGTCTGGGGTTAGCCCCGGACCAGATGGCCAACAGCAATTCCGTCAGAATGGCGGCATAACGACAATCGGGTATAGCTTATCAAGCACACAAAACTGTCCGAACGGACGCGAACACCTCAACTCGAAACGCGGGACTAAATCCTTATCGATGGTCGAATGGGCGTTCGTCGCTGCCGACTTGGCGGATGTAGAGATGGCGGAAATCCGGTTTCGTGTTGACGAAGACCGGCAATGTCATCCCGCCGATTACGGGGCCGTCCGTGAGGAGGGTCGCTGTGATGAGGCGCGGTAATTCGCGATCCCGGGTTGCACTCAGCGATGGCAGAAGTGGGTAGGCCCGTTCAACCAGGGCCGAGAGAACCGATTCCGGAAATCCGCCACTCAAAAAGATCGTTTCGGGATCGAACGCGGTTTCTATGATTGCCACGAGGAATCGAAGGGTCTGTGTTGCTGTTTCCATCCAGTGCATGAGGATGCTGTCACGGCTGGCATGCATGTTGCCGATCGTCTCACGGGTCAGTTCCGCCACCGGACAGTGCAGCATGCGGGCAATGGCATGGAGCGAAAGCTGGTCATCGATCACGCCTCCGGCACTGTCGGGGAGGCAGAGAGGCAGAGGGAGAAGGCCGAGTTCGCCTGCGTTCCCGCGGGCGCCTTTCATGGGCATTCCGTCCACGACGATGCCTGCTCCGATGCCATATCCGATATAAACCAGAACGGCATTGCGGGGCGGGGTTCCGGAATGGGAGAACAGTTCAGCCATGGCGGCTGCGGTGGCGTCGTTTTCCATTAGGACGGGCAGGTCCAGAAGGGCTCCGAGCTTTCCGGCCACGTCAAAACCGCGCCACAGATCCCATCCGGGCATGGTCATCTCGGCTTCGTAGGTATCCGCGTTGAGTGTTGGGAGGACGAGGCCGATCCCCCAGATCTTCTGTTTTTCGATCCCGCTTTCGAGAATCATGGCTTCTGCAAGCTGTGCCATGACGCTCGTTGTGGCTGCGGGATCGGTCGTCTCTCCTACCCATTCGATCCGTTGCCGGATGTTTAGCAGAAGATCGCCGAGGACAATCGAGATCCGTCCCTGATCGACATGCATGCCCAGCGAATATCCGGCGTCGGGATTGGGGGCGAGATAGGTCTGGGGCTGTCCGCGTTGGCCAACGGATTTGCCGACTTCATGAATAAGTCCCTGTGTCAGGAGCTCGCGGGTGATGCCGGAAATTGTCTGCGGCTTGAGGCCGATACGGTCCGCGATATCCACCCGGCTTAGCGGTCCGGCCTGATGGAGGAGTTCGAAGATCAGGCGACGGTTGTAGATCCGGGAATAGGCCTGCCCGGCGCCGTCGGATCGGGTGTTTTCGTTCATTTGACAGCCCCCGCAGTCAGGCCGGAGGCAATGCGGTTCTGAAAGAACAGGACGAGCAGGATCGGGGGAAGGGTTGCGAGAAGGGATGCGGTCATGATGGTCCCGAAAGGAAGTTCAAACCGGCCTGGAGCGGAAATCAGTCCGATACCGACCGGAAGGGTACGGGCTGAGTCGTTGAGTGTGAAGGTCAGGGCAAAAAGAAACTCGTTCCAGCACGTCATGATATTCAGCAGCCCTGTGGCGGCAATTCCAGGCCAGACCAGGGGCAGGTGAATGCTGAAGATCCTGCGCATCAGGCTGCAGCCGTCCAGTTTTGCCGCGTCGTCCAGTTCGGGGGGGAGGTCTCGGAAAAACCCCGTCAATAACCAGATCGTGAAGGGAAGGGTAAAGAACAGGTCGGCGAAAATGATGCTTTCGACGTGATCATACAGCCCCAGCGCCGATATCAGTTCGAACAGGCCTGACAGGATGGCGATCTGAGGCAGCATCGAGCAGAGCAGCAGGAGACCAAGAACCAGCCGGCGCCCGGGGAAACTCATCTGGCCGAGGGCATAGGCTGCCGGAATGCCGAGGATGAGCGAGATGAGCGTAACGGAACCCGCGCACAGGAGTGAGTTGAGCGTCTCTCGCCACAGTTCGGGGCCGCCGAGGACTTTCCTGTAGTTTTCAAGGTCGGGCAACGTGAAGAGGGCTGTGGAAAAAAGTGTTGTTCCGTGACGGAATGACGTAACCAGCGCCCAGTAGAGTGGAAACAGCGTGTGGAGGATGATGAAGGCCATCGCGACCAGACGTCCTGTGACCAGCATCTCTGTTGGGAGTCTCACGATGAACGTATCCACCCCGGGATCTTCAGGCAGACACCATAGAGCACTGCCGCAAGAGCGATGATACCCAGGGTTCCAAGTGCCGACGCTGCGCCGTAGCCCGGTGCTCCGAACTGGACGACCTGGCTCTGCACGAATGCAGAGAGGGTCATGCCGCTCATATCCGTTCCGTACAGCACACTGGCCAGATCGAACATCCGCAGGGCATCCAGCAGACGGAACAGCACGGACACGGCTAGGACGGGCGCAATGAGCGGCAGGGTGATGGAGATGAAGCGCTGCCAGGGTGAAGCGCCATCAAGTTCTGCAGCTTCGAAAACATCCGTGGGGATAGACTGTAAACCGGCAAGTGAAAGCAACGCCATGAAAGGGGTCGCCTGCCAGAAATCTATGGCGATCATGACGGCGACCATGCTGCGCGGATGGGTGGTCCATGCGACACCCTGATGCAGCAGGCCTAGCCGGACGAGCAATGCGTTAATGATGCCGTACTGGTCGTTGAGCATCCAGTTCCACAAACGGGCGGCCACGACAGAGGGAACGGCCCAGGGTAGAAGAATAATGGCCAGCAGGATCCCCCGGAGCTTCAGACTGTAGCCCTGAAGAAGCATGGCAATCGCCAGACCGGCGCAGGTTTCGCTGATGACCGCTCCGGCTGCGAAAAGCAGCGTCGTGCTGACGGCGGTCCACCAGGCCCTGTCCTGAAGCAGAACCCGGAAATTGGTCAGGCTCCATCCCTGCTGTGCCGGCATGAAACCGTGTGGGTCATCATGGAAGGCAAGCCAGATCGTTCGTGCGAAGGGAATTGCGGTGACCGCCATCAGCACGAGCATTGCCGGCGCGACAAGAACCCAGGGCCGCCAGTTAAACCGTTTTGGAACCGGGACAGTCAGCATGGGAGATTGTCAGTCCGCCGCCAGCGCGCTCAATGCCGCACCGATGATGCCGGACTGTTCTCCCAATCCGGCGATGAGGATGGGAATATCTGCACAGGATCGTTCCCAGATATTGGCGCGGACATGCTCCTCCAGCTTTTGGCGGTAAAATCCTTCGGAGCATCCAAGACCCCCGCCCAGCACGATCCTCTCAGGGTCAAGCATATTGACGGCCTGTGCGATGAGGCGGCCGGTAATGCCGGCGGCGTCCTCGATGACGCCTTTTGCCCGGCTGTCTCCGGCGGCGGCAAGGATTTCGAGCGTGTGGACACCCTCTTTCAGTTTTCCGCCGCCCCGCGCGGCCCACAGACGCTCCATCCCCAGCCCGGATGCAAAATCCTCGGGGATGGCGATGCTGAGACGGGAGCGGTCTTCCGTGGGGACCGCAAGGCTGGAACTGGCGAAATGAATGGCGAAACCATGTGTGCCCCTGTAGGGGCGTCCGTTCAGGCATAGCGTATAGCTGATCCCGGAGCCGAGGGAGAAATAGGCGAAGCTGTCGCAGGACTGGCCGGACCCGAAACGTGCTTCCGCAAAAGCCCCCGCACGGACATCGCTTTCCAGCCGGACGGAGAGGCCGGTCTGTTCGTGGATGGTGCGGGTGAGATCGGGGAGCGGGAAGTTCCAGGCGCTCCGGATCTGTCCTGTGATGTCCACCAGTTCCGGAACGGCAATGCCCGCGACCTGGGGCATGGCATCGGGGCGGGGGGCATCCCGCCCGGCCGCGTTCATGACCTGTGCCACGATAGCGGTGATGTCCGAGACGATTTCTTCAGGTGCGACGTGACGTCGTGTGGGAATGCGGGTGAGGAAGCATATTTCTCCCGTACACGGATTGACCATGCCCGCAGCGATTTTGGTGGCGCCAACGTCAATTCCGAGAATGGGAGATCGGGACAGGGAAGGGGTCACAGGCCGAGCCGTTTCAGTACGTTTCTGTTGTGGCGTGCGATGGGAAGGGGTTTGTCAGGGGGGCAGGGATACATATCCTGCTCTACGACGACGAAGCCGTCGAAGTTCTGTTTTTTCAGGAAATCCACGACCTTGGTAAAGTCCAGAATCCCTTTGTCCAGTTCACACATCACACCATTCTGGAAGACGTCCATGAAAGGTGTTCCGGCAGCCATGGCCCGGGCATGGATGGCTCCATCCAGATTCTTGAAATGATAATACGGGATGCGTGATGCCTGCTGGCGCATGAAAGCGAGTGCGTCCCCTCCGGTATAGGCGTGGTGGCCAAAGTCGAAGCAGAGCTCGACCTGATCGGCAGGGGTGTCGTTCAGCAGCCGCAGGATTTCCGTTTCGGTTTCGACAGCGGTGCCGACATGAGGATGGAACAGGAGGTGCAGACCATGCTCATGTCGAATTTCCCGGGCAATCGTCGTGATGACATGAATCATGCGCCTCCAAACCTCCGGAGTGGCGATCCGGGCTTCAGGGGTGAGATAGGCGTCTGAATCATCCATCAGCAGAAGCCAGGGCGTGTTGGTGGCGACCAGGGTCCGGCACAGGGGGTGCAGTCTGTCCCGCAGGGTTTCCAGGGCATCCGGTGCGGTCAGGGGATGAACGACCGCTGAGCCGCAGAGGCCGAGGCCACGGCTGGAAAGCGCGTCCTGAAGCTGTGCGGGATCAGTCGGGAGGTAGCCCCACGGACCAAGTTCGGTCCAGCTGTAATCGGAGGCTGCGACCTCATCGAGGTAACGTTCCCACGGGGTCTGTTTCGGGTCACTGGCGTACCAGACACCCCACGCATCAGGGGCCGTGGCGGTTCGGATGGTCATGGTGCGTGTCTCTCGATCGTTGAGTTGGAAAGCGTCCACTGACCGAGCATTGCAAGCTGCTTCAGTGAGGAGACGAGAGAAGTGAGCGTCTGCCACGCCGGGTGTGTGCTGCGCAGGGCGTCCTTGAAGTGGTTCGCCATGATCCACGAGACGCGGGGGTAGTCGATTCCCGTTTGTGCGACCGGCCGGAGTCCGAGAGATGCGAGGGCCGGGCGAATGGTGTCCAGGATGGGAATAGCGCTGCGGATTTCAGGATCATCAAGAAGGGATGTCCGGGCAGGGATATAGCCTCCTGCAAGGGCCTGATTGCGTTCAGCGGTCTCGCTGGTCAGATAATGCAGCAGGGAGAGGGCTTCGGCAGAGTGTGCCGTATTGCGGGGGATCCCCAGATAGACTGTGCCGTCTATGCCGTTCGGAGCATTCTGCGCGTCGTGGGGCAGGGGGGCGACGCCGATCTTTCCGGAAACGGGGCTGTCGGGGCTGTTGGCCAGTGTCCAGGCATAAACCCAGTTGCGCATAAACACTGCATGACCGGACTGGAAAATACCTCGGGCATTTTCCTCGTCGTAGTTGAGAACTCCGGGGGGCGAGACTGTGCCGATCCAGTGGGCGGCACGCTCCAGGGCGCGCTGCAGGCCAGGCAGGCTGGTTCGGACCGTACCGTCGGTTCCGACGGGATTTTCCGCACCGTCCCATTCCAGGGCGTTGCAGACGAGACTTTCCGAGGTCCGGCCCTGCCAGACATAACCCCAGACCGGATGCCCTCTCTGATATTCGGCATTCTGGATCAGTGTGGCGGTTCGTTCGAGATCGTTCCAGTGTGTGGGGACGGGCAAGTGGTATCGCTCAAGCAGATCGCGACGGTAGAACAGCAGTCCGATGTCACGGTACCACGGCAATGCGACGTGTCGACCCTCAACCTGAAACGGGGGTGGCAGGGTGGCTGCGTCATCGTCGGTCGGAGGAATGTCCATAAGGAGCGGGGCCAGAGCTCCAACCCAGGTGCTGTCAAGGATCAGGACATCGGCGACAGGATGATGTGCTGAGAGCAGTTGACGGTAGAGCGGGAGGACTGTTCCCCAGTCAGAGGGGAGGGCTATGACCCGGACTTCATGGCCCGTTTTTTCCATCCAGCTTTGGACAGCGTGATGGCACAGAGACAGTTCGGTTCCGCTGGATGAGCAGAAAACGGTCAGCGTGGCGGCCGTGGCAGGACATGCAGCGGCTGTTCCGGCAAGAAGGAGCCCGCAGAGAGCCCATGCATGTGTACTTTTCCGACGTACGCGGTGTCCAACATGTCCTCTCCTGCTCATGGCGTTTCTGTTCCCCGGGAAAGGGCGGCGGCCATGAAGAGAGACGCTGCGGTGATCTGTCCCTGCGCTGAGACGTGAAAGGGATGGTTGTTCCAGGTGTCGCTTATGAGGGCGTCAGGTTTTCTGGTGTTCCACGCGGACCGGGCCTGCTGTGACAGCCAGTCCGCAATTACGATGCGCGTCGTATTGTCGATTTCTGAAGCTGCAACGTGGCCGAGTGCCCGGACAAAAAGGCCGCGGAAAATTCTTGCATCCGTGTTCATGAGGCCGCCGAGCTCTTGGAATGTTCCGGTAGAAGACGTGAAGGTTCTGATGGCGGCCAATGCAATTCGCGATGCCGTCTGTTGTGGTGCGCCGGCCTCTGTCAGGGTCGATATTTCCAGCAGTCCGTCAAGGATTACGCCCTGATTGTAGCTGTATGCCGGGCCACCATTATTGCGGCACTGGTTGTCCAGTCCGTCATTGATCAGGTTGTCGGGGGCAATCATTCCACTGCTGCGGAACCATGCCCAGCTTTTCAGGGCCCAGTTTCTGTAGACTGCCTCATGCGTGAAGCGATAAAGTCGGGCTGCCGTGCTCAGGAATAGTTCGTTTGTAATGGCATTCTTGTAGGTTCGTGCATGATCCCACCATATGCCGCCACCGCAATGCCCATCCCAGTATTTTGAGGCGATGGTATCGAAAATATTGCGTGCATCCTGGACTTGGGTCGGACTGTGTGTAAAGCGTGCCATATCGAGGTCCGCCTGCGCTACCCACAAGTCATCGTCGTTTCCGTCCAGACCCTGGCGGTTCTTGAGCGCATTGAGGGCGCTGTCGTGAAAGCGGGTATTCCCCGACGTGATTTCGTAATCCGACAGCGTACTGACCGTCACGAAACGCTGCCATGCGTGCAGATCCCGCCAGTCTGAACGGCTGGGAGTTTCATAGCGGCCCATGAGGGTCTGGAGTGTCAGGGCAGTCTGGTCTTGCAGAGACACAATGGCGGTGTGCTGTTTTTCCAGATTTTGCGCGCAGGCCCTGGAGGCAGGAAGAAATGAGCCCAAGACAAAGACTGTGAGGGCAGTCATGGTCCTGATGGCCTGTTTATAGGAATGCATTACAGACCATGGGTGTGCCATCGGGGGTTCAGGCCTTGAGCTTATGAGAGCAGAGCGTGGTGAGGAACGGGCTGACATGACGCATCCGTAGTTTCATCGTGAAAACTGACATTCAAAGTGGAATAAATCCGGGAAAAGTTTTTTACGATACAAGAAGGCTGAAACTGTCTCCGAAATGGTGAGGATGTGTGGATAAAAAACAGTATTATTTTTGAAAAATATTTAATCATATAAAGAGATTTAATCGTTAAAATTGAAGGTTATTCCCGAAATTTGACACCTTTTATGTGTTTTCTGGTGCGGTTTTCTTTTTTGGAGCGGACGTACCGTTCGCAATCAGGCTTTGATGTTGTCTGGACAAAAGTAAAGTGAAACTTTCGCGAAAAAGCTGCCATTTTATATGGTATTCTATGTTAATCTATTGAAGATAAACAATTTTCTAATTCTTTGCATTCTAAGGGAAGATATTTTCCCAGCATGCCCGAATAGGGGTTTGGGGTGTCATGATAGTTTCATCAAGTTACCGTTGCTAAACGAGTGCCCTCTCAAATAAATCAATTGCACGAAATTAATTAGCAGCAAGGATCATTCATCATGGTGAGACGGCTTACCCTCGGGCTGATTGGTGCTGGCGAAGTGGCTCAACTCATTCACCTCCCGATTCTTCGCCAGCTGTCAGATCGGTTTGATGTCGTTTCGATTTATGATCCATCCCCTTCAGTGGCGCAGGCTGTGGGGCATCATTGGGGTGTGCCGCATATCCATACGGATATTGAGAATTTTTTTGCGGACCGGGTGTTCGATGCTGTCATGATCCTCAGTCCGGACCAGTATCATGCGGAACATGCACGAAAGGCCTTTGCTGCAGGGCTGCATGTTTTTCTCGAAAAGCCGGCATGTCTGACAGAAGCAGAATTCAGGCCTCTGAACGAGGATTTCGAACGGACGGATCGCGTAGGGATGGTGGGTTACATGCGCTGTTACGCTCCGGCGTTCCAGAAGGCGCGTGAGCTGCTACCTAAACTCGGACCGATCCGTCATGTCCGTATCCGGGATGTCATCTGTGAGGGGCCGTGGTTTTTCGGGCAGGTGACGCCGGTTGTCGTGCCGGATGGTGACATTCGGGACGATCTGCTGACCGCTGGGCGGCAGGCGCGAAGAGAGGCAATTCTTTCTATCTGTGGGGCCGATGCTCCTCCCTCGCTTCTGCGGGGGTACGAGGTCCTGACCGGGCTGGGAATTCATGCGTTTTCGGCCATGCGTGTCCTGCTGGGCAGCCCGGAACGTGTTCTCGCGGCGCATTTTGGCGCTACGGGAACGGAAATTAGTATCTGGTTTGATTATGGAAGCTTCATTGCCTCCTATGAATGCCTGATCGACGATGTTGCGCGGTTTGAATCATCCATCGAGGTGCTTTCGAATACGCAGCGCCTTAAGGTCCGTTACGACACCCCTTACATCCGTAATCTTCCGGCGTGTGTCATCTTTCAGGAAACCGTCGGTTTCGAGAACCGCGTTACGGAATATGGTCCTTATTATCAGGATCCGTTCAATGCAGAGCTGGTCGCTTTTCACGACGCGGTCGTGACGGGGGCGCCGCTTGCAGATCCCTTTTCCAATGCCCTCGCTGATCTGAGCCTGTGCCGGCAGATCATCGAAGTCGCAAAGCCAGCATGTCGCCCGTCTGAGGGCGCTTAACCTTAGCAGAAATCAATGTGTGAACAGGATCTCCGGATGGGGAAGCTGTTCGCGCGCTCCATGGAGAAGTCCTGATGTTCAAATCATACCGGCAGCAGTCGCCTTGGAAGGCGTTCGGTTGTCTTATTCCTGTGGTGATCGTGGGAGCCCAGCTTGGGCAGCCGGCCGGCGCCGAAACGAAGTCGCTCAAGAAAATCCATACCCGCAAGGCAGTGAAAACGCATCAGGCGCCTGTCGCTGCGCAGGCAAAGCCTGCTGTCGTTCCTCCTCCTGCCACGGCTGCTCATGTTCCGCCCAGAGATCTGGTGAGCCGTGATCAGGAACAGGTACATGTCACGGGGTTCGGGACGTCTTCGGGGAGGCAGCTCAAGGCGCAGAATGAAATGATGAGCCTGAGTGCGAAAGATCTTGCACGACTACCAGCCCAAAATGTGACGGAGGCGCTGGCCAGATTGCCGGGTGTGACCGTCATGCCGACCAGTATGCAGGGTAATTTCGGCGGTATTGACACGGCAGCCCGTGGAACGGGGGCCACTGTATCTTTGCGCGGCATGAACGGACAGTACAATATCAACCAGATCAACGGGATCGATGTTGCGGAAGCGGCTCCTTTCAGCCGTACGGTCTCGCTGGATCTGCTTCCGCCGACCGGGTTTTTCCGGATCGATGCCAACAAGACGCTGACGTCCGGCATGGATGGAGACGCCATTGGCGGTATCGTCAATTTCGAGATGCCGAATGCGTTCGATTACGGTCATGGAACGCACGGTTCTCTTCAACTTGGTGGACAGTATAACGAAAAAGCCGCCGATTATGGCGCGAGCGCCATTGGCGGGAACGGTGCGGCGGAGATTTCGTCCGTTTTCGGGAAGTCGGATGAATTCGGCTTTTACATGAGTGGATACTACAATCAGCGTTATTTTGCCGCTGGGGAGCAGACCTATTCCGGGGGTGAATGGGGTGTGTCGCGTGCGATGAACGCCCAGGGCGAACTTTATCCGGGGCAGGATCCGGTCAAAAGCCTTCAGCTTTTCGGTGTCGATCCTCAGGCCAGTATTGGTGTGAGTAAACGTTATGGTGGCACGGCGGGTTTCGAATGGCGTCCGGACAGTACGACGCGCGTTTATATCCAGGGTACGGAATCGTATTCGGACACGCAGCAGGACATTTATCAGGTCGCGGTTCATGGCAATGACGGAGGGGCCGCCGGTAAAGGCATGATTTCCTATGTGGAACAGGCGGACGGCTCCTATGCGCCATCCATTACCAGAACGAATGTTCATTATTGGTACGAAACAAACCCGACACTGGAACAGCTTGGGACGATGAAGCTCGGAATGGACAAGAAGCTCGGACGCTTTTCCATTTCGCCGTCCGCTTTTCTGAGCTGGGGGACAATCAGCCGTGACCATATCGAGACGTCCGCGTGGAATTCGGGCGAAACCACGTTCGAAGGCAGTCCCAATTTCGTTTACAGTGACGGGATGCCCACGCTCGGGCTGTCGGCGGCGCAGGCGGCTGTTGCGAACAACACGCTGAATTTCCCGTCGCATAATCGCGGCGAATATGTCCAGTCGGATGCTTGGCAGGTGCGGACGGGCGCGTCCCTCGACATGAGCTACCGTCTTGAAAAATTCCATATCGACACGATTTCCGCGGGCTTCAAATATCAGACAAGCTGGCGCAATTACGTCAATCGTGACACCGAAGGTCAGGATAACGGGGGTTCTGGTGCCTATCCCGCCGGGGGAACGCTCGCGCAGAGCGGTGTTGTGGATGGAGGACTATCCTCGCTCATTCCGGGCGCCTATAATTTCTACACGCCGACCATCAGCCGTTCTGTCCTTCTCGGTAAATATCTGGCCGATCCGTATAACTGGAAGTACATGGACAAGGATTCCTGGAACGAGAATACGATCGGCGGGACAGAAAGCGTCTATGCCGGATATGTTTCCGCGCAGATGCATTTCGGAAAATTTCAGGTCGTTCCCGGCATCCGGTTCGAGCAGTCCGACCTTCACAATACGTACTGGGCCAGTGGCAATGAAGGCGTATCGACCGCCGATGCCCATTACGGTTGGTCGGCCAGCAACAGCCACTACTTCAAGGCACTGCCGAGCATTCACCTGACCTATCGTCCTTGGCAGGACACTGTTTATCGTGCGTCCGTCTGGACCAGCTATACGCGCCCGTCTTTCTTCCAGCTCAGTGGTGGTTCACAGACCACACGTAATGATGACGGCACGCTGAACATCACGACGGGCAATCCGAACCTCAAGGCCACGACCGCCGTCAACTACGATCTCTCATGGCAGTGGATGCCGAGTTCGACCACGAGCGTTTCATTGGCCGGGTTCTACAAGCAGCTTTCCAACTACATCTATGACAATGGCGGGTCGTACAATAACCAGACCACGACGGCCGGGATCGCCAATAGCGTGTCCCATCCTGAAAATGGTGGAAGCGCCACGCTCTTTGGTGTGGAATTTGCGTTCGAACATCAGTTCAAGGGATTGCCTGCTCCTTTTGACGGTCTGGGTGTCCGCGGTACGGCGACATGGGAAATGTCCCGTGCGCATCTAAACAACGCGTATCTCAGCCCGACGGAAAACATGCAGGATGCGCCGCGCTGGATGACCAATGCGGGAGCTTTCTACAACAAGGGACCGTTCCAGTTTGATGTGAACTGGCGCTTTGTGGATGCATATCTGTACCAGTATGGCCTGTGGGGGACGCCCAACAACTTCAAGACGAACCTGAACAGCAGTTCGCTGAATGCATGGGTGCAGCCGAGCCTGAATCTGGATGCGCATCTGGGATATGCGGTGACCAAGCGGTTGCACGTGGATTTCTCGGCCCAGAACCTGGGTGTGAACCGTTTCTACCGTCTGACGATCGGGCGGCACAGCAATGCGGTTCCGCAGAATATCCTGACATCGCGGACCTTCTTCCTGAACGCCGGTTATCGCTTCTGATTTCCGGGATATGATATGCGCCGTCCGGATATCTAGATCTGGACGGTTGTCCTTGTTCTGTCACGACGGATGCCGTGACGTTCATTTGTCCGGATGGCGTCATCGTCCGGTTTTTATTGCGGAACAGAGCTATGATTTCTCTCCCCGTTACTTCGCGTCTGGCCATTGCTCTTATGGCCGCGGGGGGTGTCTCGATAGCGGCGAGGGCCATGGCGGAAACGCCACAGGACAGGCTGCGTCTAGATCAGATACAGGTCATCGGATCCCATAACAGCTATCATGCCGGTCTTGATCCTGCGATCCGGTCCTGGCTTCTGGCATCCGAACCGAACCTCGTTCGGGAGGTTGACTATCAGCATCCGCCCTTGGCCGCCCAGCTTGATGGGGGTGTCCGGCAGCTTGAACTGGATATTTACGCGGACACAGCGGGGGGGCGCTTTGCTCATCCGCATCGGCCCGGTGTTCCGGAAGATGTGTGGTCACTTTCGCCTTCCGATCAGGCGATCATGCGTCAGCCCGGTTTCAAGGTCATGCACATTCCGGACATTGATCAGCATGCGACGTGCCAGCCGTTGCGGCAGTGCCTGAGTCAGATCCGCGACTGGTCTGTCGCGCATCCGGGGCATGTGCCGGTTTTTGTTATTCTCGAAGTTGAGCAGCACAACGATATTCCCGGAGGGACAGAAGCCGAGCCTTTCAAGGCGGTGACATTCGATGCGCTTGACGCGGTTATTCGCAGCGTATTTTTGCCGTCTCAGATTCTGACGCCGGATGATGTGCGGAGAGATTCCCCCGATCTGCGCAGCGCGATCGTCACGAGGGGCTGGTCTACGATGAGGCAGGCGCGGGGGAAGGTCGTGTTTCTGCTGGATCAGCGCAGTGACCGGCCCCTGTATCTGAGAGGACATCCCTCGCTGCGCGGTCGTGTGGCCTTTACGAACGCTGATCCAAGTGCGCCTGATGCGGCGTTCACCGAGATGAATGACGGGCCGGCGCGCGATATCGCAACGCTGGTACGCAGTCATTTTCTGGTGCGGACACGTTCTGATGCCGACACCGTTGAGGGGCGTTCGGGAGATGTGGGCCGTCGGGACGCGATGCTGGCCAGTGGCGCGCAGATTGTCAGTACGGATTATCCTGATGCCGAACCTGCGCACTGGAGCGGCTATCATGTTGGGTTTCTCGATAACGCCGCTATTCGCTGCAATCCGGTTTCTGGTTCCGCTGATTGCCAGTCCCGTCTGATCGAACAGCCCGCAAAAGGCGATTTTCACCTTGAACGGATGATCATGGTGATGCGACATGGGATCCGTTCTCCTCTTGCCGGACAGGTCCCTGCAGGGGTTGGGATTCCGGGTGGATGGCCTAAATGGAGTGGTACTCCGGGGGATCTGACGCCCCATGGCGCGCTGGGTATGATGGCCCTCGGGGCATTTGACCGGATGTGGTTGACGGAAGCGGGACTGATGCCTGCGAATGCCTGCCCCGCTACAGATTCCGTTTCTGTACGTGCCAACTCTTCCTCGCGCACCATTGCAAGCGCTGGCGCGTTTACGCAGGGTTTCCTCCCGGGATGCGTAATAGCTGTCGTGCATAAGCCTCTTGGCCAGCCAGACGTTCTTTTTTCTCCTCTCGATGCTGATCCGGCGCGCTTCAATATGGCTACAATCGTTCCGGAACTGCCGGATGCGGATCATATTTTCCGTGCGAGAGAAGATGCCCTCAAACTGCTGGGGACTGTGCTGGACTGTGATTCGGCTTCCTGTGGGTTTCTGGGCGCGCCTGCTCATGTCGATCCGGATTTAACAGGGCATCAGCTTGTTCTCTCGGGTCCTGTTGCGCAGGCGTCCTCCCTGGCAGAAGCGCTCATGTTGGCCTATCTGGACGGCAAGCCCCTAGTTCAGGCATCTTTCGGAGATCTGGATGCAGGCAAGCTCGGGAAATTGAGTGCATTGCATGCCGGAATGCTGGAAGCAGTGGTGCGTCCCCGTGCCATGGCCGAACCACTCTCGCGGGAAATGAGAACCCGGCTGCTTGGGGATCTTAGGGATAAACGTGGTCCTGTCTTCAGGCTTTACATGGGGCATGACGATACGATCGGGCCATTACTGACCATGCTGGGCGTCCATATCCGCGTTCCGGGTTATGCTGATGATGAGATTCCCATCGGTTCGGCTCTGGGCTTCGCGATATATGAAAATGGCGCCGAAGAACATCGTGTTCGTGTCTTTCTTCAGTCCCAAACCCCGCAGGCACTGCGCACCCTTGATAGTTCTGTAATGCCTGTCGTGCTGTACCCACAGATTCCAGAGTGCACTGTCGCTGGCGGCATGTGTACTTTGGACAGTCTTTCAGAGAAGCTTTCCGGTTCGATGGGGGCTGCACGCTAGATTTCGAGCACGTCATTCATCTCCGCTACTTTGCCAGTTAATCCCGAACTCTTCGTTCAACGCCGAGAGCGAAGGCTGTGATCGCTGCAGAGCTGCTTGCAAGACGTGCATGGTCGTGATGCTTCTATCCCAGAATGCTTATTTTCTTTCACATGAAAATGATTTACTATCGAAATATTCTAATAAAGATCTCGTCTATTCTGTCAGCCATTCTGCGAACCCGTAGGTAATCAGCAGTCTTCTTTGGTTGCAGGCCCCCGCAACCATCTGAAATTGCGATGCCAACGCATCACGAACCCCAGCCCGTAAACGACCAAGGGTTTTCCTTGGTCCGCCCGACGCGACCGTCTGGAAAGGATTAACGCCGCAGTGCATCAATCAACAGTTCTTCGATTTTCCAACCTTCAAATGTTCAAACTTCTTTCTGTATTCTTTCCGCTATTCGCATAGATAAAGCTGCAGCTGTGAGGGTAGGATTCATACATGTACTAGCGGACATTACGCTCGTTCCTGCAATGTATAGGTTGGGATGATCGTGAGCGCGACAGTCGCGATTCACCACAGAATCCTTGGGATTATCTCCCATAATTGTCGTCCCGGATGGGTGCTGACGATTTTCGAATTTCATATTCTTCTTGATGATTTCCGCATCGAGAAGCTGCGTGAACCTGTTGAGGTCCTGCATGGCGAGTTCAGTGCCTGCATGCCAATAATCGTCGAGATTGTAGTAGAGTGAAGGGACGGGCAGTCCCAAAACATCGAATTTCTTTGTGCTCAGTGTCACACGATTAGCGGGATCAGGCAGAACTTCAAAGTCTACGGCCCAGGCGAGGGTATGAGCGGAAAACTCCTGAATTTTTCGATCGAGTGTTGTGCCCAGAACACCCTGTTCCAGCAGGGTAGCCGCGTATTGGGATACCGGGGTCGTATTGCGGACCTTGATCTTGTACTGGGCAGCATTCCGGCGGAAATCGCCTTCGCGTCTATTAAAGACCAGCAGTTCTGTCGGCCCCTGCCCGGGCCACAGCGGCTCACGGGTTTTCATGGTGACGCTGATGCCGGTGGTATCCATGAGGTTGCGACCGACCATGTCCGAATTGTTTGCAATTCCGTTTGGGGAATGTCGTGTTTTGGACATCAGCAGGAGCTTGGGTGTTTCAATCGTATGTGCAGCAACGACGAAAACCTTGGCAGTGACTTTGTGTTCTGAACCGTCAGGACGTTTGAACCACAATGCCTGAATCCGTCCCGTATCATCGTCTTCAAGTCTGTAGACGACAGCGTTGGGCATGATGGTCGCCCCCCGGCTTTCTGCGATGTCGCAATGCATCGAACCGTCATATTTGGCGCCGATGGGACAGACCGGGTTGCAGTTGTTGTTTCCTGCGCAGACAGGTCTCTGATTATAGGGACGCGTCGCCCGACCATGAGGTTCCCAGACAGGATTATATCCTCCGGCTGACAGTTTTTCGGCCAGGGTTTTGAACATGTAAGTCAGAGGGAGCTGCTTCATGGGATAGGGCGATGCGCGTGTAGGCGAAGGATTTCCGCCAGCCCCGCTTTCGTCCTGATCATCCGTTCCGCTAACGCCAAGCTCCAGTTCAGCCAGACCATAGTATTTTTCGAGATCGTCATAGCCGATCGGCCAGTCCCGACCGCGGCCATATAGCGAATTGAGTTTGAATTCGCTGGGCAGCAATCTCCAGAGTGCGGAGCCAAAATGCCATGTCGTGCCACCGACGACCCGGAGGTAACTTGTATTGTATTTGACCGGCCCGTTCTGTTCCAGATAGTCGCCATAAGTGGATGGCGCGTGAGGAAGGCTTGGAAACGGCGATCCTGCTCCCTGAAGCTTCATATTTGCCAAAGACAGCTTGACCGGAGCATCGCGATAGGTTTCGACGATGTCACGACGCTTGACCCGCGGTCCGGCCTCAAGAATGAGAACGGATTTTCCAGCTTTTGCCAGTTGAGCGCCGATCAGGGCGCCACAGACGCCGGAACCGACAATGACAACGTCCGCATGCAGGTTTTCACTGCTCATCTGACTCTTCCTTGAACGTCATGTAAGGTTTGGGGCGGTTGCCCCATGCGAGGGGACCGGCACCGTAAGAGGGAACGACAAGGGCTCCTGCGACAGCCTGAAACATCAGGGCGTCGGAATAGGCGATCATCTTCTTTTTCGGATCCTGACCGATCACGCCGAGATACCATGCGGAGACGATGGTTGTTGCGGTGCTTCGAGCTTCGGGGGTAGGGCCATGAGCCAGGTAATCGTCCATGCTCCGGACCCCCGAGGCATGAATGTCTCGGGACAGGTTTGCGATTCTGGCTGGCAGGTCTGGGAACTGTTCCTGCAAGCCAACATAATACCGCCGTGCCAGGGTGACGCTCAGGTCCTTCCTGCCCGTTAGAAACTCGGAAAGTATGAGAAAATCCGTGACATCAGAGCCTTTGGGCGTGTTGGTCAGCCCGTGGGATGCAATAAAGCCCATACTTCCGAGCGCCAAACTGCCAAGCAGAAGTTTGCGTCGGGAGACCTGACATATAGCCGTTGCGACGAGAGACTGTGGTTTCATGGTTTAGCGCTCCACAAACGGACAAAAGATCTGATCATGGCATCAGCTCGGCACGGCGTTTCGCGACATAGCGTGCGTCGATCTGTACCGAGGGGTTACCAAACGCCTTCAGAATGAAATTGCTGACATCCGCGATGTCCTGGTCCGAGAGACGGTTGACCCAGAGCGCCCCGGAGCCGAACGCCGGCATGAAGACCGCATTCTCACCGGTTTGCCTCTCGACGCCGATCAGGATGGTCGCCACAAGGTTACGGGCGTTGGAGCTGCCGGTGGCGGAGTTGTGCGTCAGGGAGGGGTAGGCGTTGACGCCCTGTCCCTGCGCCTGATGGCATGAGGCGCAGGAACCACTGAAAATTTTCCAACCCCTGTCTTCAGGGTTTATCTGTCCTCGGGCCACTTCTTCGGGGCGACCGGCACCTTCATAAGACGTCCGGGACCGTTTTTCGGAGCTTGCAATCGCGGGAACGTCTCGTAGATATGCGATTATGGCATCAATGTCGTCTGAGGTGAGGAGCCGGGTGCTGTTCGTGACGACTTCCGCCATTGGACCTGCCGCTTGGCCTTTATTCAGAGCGTGGCCGGATTTCAGGTAATTCCTGAGATCGCTGTCTGTCCACTCGGCGATGCCGGCGATCTTGTCGGTCGTGATATTGGGAGCATACCACGCACCTACGACGGAGCCCGATAGAGAGCGTCCACTCGCTGGGCCCATGAAGAGAGTGCGCGGTGTGTGGCACGTGCCGCAATGTTCAAGATGATCGACTAGATAGCGGCCACGCGCGATTTGTGGTGTTTCTCCGGGCCGTGGCTGGAAGGTGCGTGTATCAAGATAAAGCCAGTTCCACAGCATCATGCCCGAGCGGATGTTGAATGGAAAACGGACATTATCGGGCCTGTTTTCCTGTTCGACAGGTACAACCCCCGATCTGAAGAAGGCGTAGAGCGCCTCGATATCGTCATCCGTGACGGCAGCGTATGACGTATATGGCATGGCCGGGTAGAGCCGTTTGCCGTTGTGTCCGATCCCGAGGCGAACAGCATTAGAGAACTCTGCCTTTGTGTAGTCGCCTATGCCGGTCTTCGGGGAAGGTGTGATATTGGTCGAATAGATTGTTCCGACAGGCGTTATGATCGGGTAGCCACCCGCAAAGGGTTTGCCACCAGGTGCGGTATGGCAGGCCAGACAATCGGCGGCTGTCGCAACGTATCGGCCTTTTTCGACGAGTGTTCCGTCTGCAGCCTGTGCCTTGGGCAGCAGGGACGCCAGTGCGGTGAAAGCTGAACACGCCATAAGGCATACAGCCATTGTGGTGGTGCAGGAATTTGAGATCTTGCGCATCATGAACGCTCTGTTGTCAGAGGTGTCACCGACGAACTGTGGGCGTGCGAAGGAATTCGCCTGTTATGCACCAGCAAGAAGATGCTCAGGACCCCCAAAAGGCCTACAGCTGCTGCGATCCAGAAGGCGGACGCATATCCGCTGGCGGCGTGTTCGATAACGTAGCCTGTCAGGGCAGGGGCAATGACGCCTGACATGTTGGCAAGGAAATGGATGAAACCGCCGACGGTACCCATATAGATGACAGGTGTGACTTCATGGATCATGGCCCAGAGCGACTGGGTCGCCATCGATAGGGCGAAGAGCGATAACGTGAAAAGTGCTACAGCTGCGGTTACGGATTGAACGCTGGGGATGACGGAAAGGGTGATCGTGGCCAGAAGAAGGGGCACGATAGTGGTTGTTTTGCGGGCCTTCAGTCCGTTTTCGCTCTGCTTGAAAAACAGGTCTGAAATAAACCCGCCGAGGAAATATCCAAGAAATCCGCCAATCCACGGAACGCCTGCCGCAACGGAAAGCCCTGCTGGCGTGACATGCATGACATTCGTGAAGTAGCTGGGCATCCAAGAAACAAAAATATAGAGGGGGTAAAGAAGGGCAAACAGCCCGAGAGCCAGACCCCAGGTGGATTTCCGAAGAATGTAATGCCTCAGAGGCGCGCTTCCTTTTGGCAGGATGGCTTCCGAGCGGTCCGACGTGATATGCGCCAGTTCTTCGGGGGTGACGTGGGGGCTTTCCGCGGGGCGATCGGATGCAAAGGTGAGCCACAGGACGCACCAGAGAATACCGATTGCGCCAAGCACAACGAATGCCAGCCGCCACCCAAAGAAATAACCCAGAGAAATCACCAGTGGCGCCGCGACCGCACTTCCGAGGTTCTGTCCCGAAAGCGTGAAGCCCAGAGCGCGGGCCGTTTCTTTTCTGGGAAACCAGTTTGTGACCATTCGGTTGGTGGTGGAGTTCATCGGCCCTTCAGAAGCACCAAAGAACAGACGCACGATAATAAGCGGGAATAGCGTTGCGACCGCTCCTGTCAGCGAGCAGAAAACCGACCAGCTTACGACTGCAACGCCAAAGGTGCGCTTTGGCCCGAATTTGTCAGACAGGTAACCGCCCAGAAAGGCGAATATTGCGTAGCTAAAAAAGAAGGCGCTGAACACCCAACCCAGCTGTGAAGGTGTGATGTGAAGATCACGCTGTATTTGAGGTGCCAGAATGCCGACAGCGGCACGATCAGTATAATTGATCATTCCAAGCGCAAACAGCAGCACGGCGATTACAAGTCTGTAGCGGCCTTTTGTCACTATACACCTCAATGGCTGGCATTGATCTGCGCAACCGGTTTCGTGTCGAAAATCAAAACGTATAACGCTCTAATGAAAGGCGCTTACATCACATGAATGCTGTACAAACAATCTCAAAAGCGTGATTTGGGCTGAGATATGCAGATTGAAGCTAATTTCAGCAGCGATAAAAAATAAAAATATCACACAAACTCAGATATATAGAGATATTTTCTATATTTTTATGAGATATATAACATATACGTGTTTACCGTGAAAGAAAGTGTCTGGTGTAAGCGTTTTCATTGACGCCGTGCAGATTCCGGTTCCCGAGAGATTGGCGTGGCTTTCTTTGTTTCATCTACGCAAAGGAGAGAGGCGGATATGACGCGAGAGCAGTTTTCACTGAGCGTGGCTCTGGTCGTAAAAGATGCATTTGATAACGGAATTCTGCGAGATTTCGCCCGGAAAACCGGTCTGGAGCCTGTTATTGAATGGGCCCCTACGACGGTCATTCTTGCATCGCTTGAAAAAGGGAAAAGACCTGACGGTATCATTGTGACCGATGACGCGCTGGCGGGACTTGTTGAGAAGAAAATTGTCGCGCCAGACGCTTTGGCACCACTGGTGGCCTCGAAAATCGGTATCGGTGTCGCCAGTGGGGCGGAGCATCCCGATATAGAAACGGTCGATGCGTTCAAGGCGGCGTTGCTGAAGGCCCGCTCGGTTGCCTATTCGCTTGGTGGTCAGAGTGGTCTGTATTTTGCGCCTCTCCTCGAGCGGCTTGGTATTGCTGAAGCAGTCAATGCCCGGGCGACCCGCATTCCTGCCGGATTTTCCGCAGAAAAGCTGAAAACGGGAGAGGCTGATATCGCTGTCCAACAGATCAGCGAACTTCTGGCAATCGAAGGAACAGAAATCGTAGGGCCCCTTCCTGAAGCAATTCAGAAAGTCACGCCTTTCTCGGGCGCGCCTCTGGCTGACAGCCTCCAGAAAGAGAAGGTCGAGGCCTTTCTCGCCTTCCTGCGCGAGCCGAAATCAGCGGAGCGTTTCAGAAAGTCCGGTCTTGAGCCTAGGTAAATCGCGAGAAGCAACGATCATGATTTCTGGTTCTTTAAGGTATTCGGCTGCATTGCTGATCGGTAGTGCTGCCCTGTTCTGTGGTTCCGCATATGCTCAAACGATTCAGGAGGCTGAGCCAACTTACGATGCCAGCGTTCGGGTCGCAAAGCCTCTTCCTGCCATACCTCTGAATGGACCGGTGGTGCCACCATTTGAAAATCCCCCTGCGCTTTTGCCTGATGTCTTTGGTGTAAAATCTTGGTTGAGAGCGCATGGAATCGCACTGCTGATATCCAATACCAATGAATTTACAGGAGCCGTCACTAAACCCACGCCGGGTTTCAAAAACTATCGACAGGGGGCAAGCAATGCGGGGCAGGTCAGTACGGTTCTGCACATGAACTGGGACAAGCTGATCGGTTTGCGCGGCTTTGCAACACATGCCGTTTTTACAAGCCGTTATGGTACGACTGCCAACCGCATGTTTGGCGACTGGCTGGGTCATGCGTCAGAGATTTATGGTGGCGGTGGCAATGTCGTCGTTCATCTTGTCATGGCTTATGGGGAAGAAAATCTTTTCGGTGGTCGACTGGCGATTGCAGGGGGCCGTATGACTGAACTATCGGATTTTTCCAACTCGCCCCTGTTCTGCAATTTCATCAACAACAGCCTGTGTGGCCGTCCCAGGGCTGTAAGTGATAATGACTACATTGGCCGTTATCCGGCTGGTGTCTGGGGAACCCGCGTCCGTGGCCGTCCGTCGCGCTATACTTATATTCAGGCCGCCGTTTATTTTCCTGAGAAAAGCATGTTCTCCAACCTCTACAACCGGAGCGGCTTCAAATTCAGTGGCGGGTCGGCCATCCTTGGTCAGTCGATACCCGTCGAACTGGGGTGGGAGCCAGAGTTTGGAGCGAAACACAAACTCGCTGGTCATTATAAGATCGGCGCGCGTCTCCTGACTGTTCCGGTTTCGGATAACTATTATGATATTGACGGTTTGCCGCTTAGTGTGACCCACAAAAAGGCGATGCAGCATAACAGGAGTTGGACTGCATGGTTCGAAACAGATCAGAAAATCTGGCAGCCGCAGGGAGCGCCCGCTTCGTCAGGCACCACACTGATCGGTGGATTTATTCTCAATGATCCTCGCGTTGCGCTCAGGCGCTGGGAGACCTATTTCGGTTTTATCAATCGGGGATTTATCCGTTCGCGTCCTCAGGATGCTCTGAATTTCATAGGAATGTACGAAAAAATTGCCGGTGGCGTGAGCGCTACGGAGGCGAATTATCTTGAAGAGGGGGCGGCAAGGCTGATGCCCAATCATGCGACGGGTGTGCAGAAAAATGCCGCTGTTTTCGAAGTCAATTATCAGATCCAGATAACCCGGGGTTTCGCTTTCGCCCCGGATTATCAAATCTTCTTCAACCCGAATGGTCAGAAAAATCTGCGGACGGCGCATGTTCTGGGCTTTAAATCGACCGTTCAGATTTTTTAGTAAACAGATATGTCTGCCTTTGGAGGCCGAGAATTTTCCGTTGTTTCAGGCCGGTTGAGCTGATGCCGGCTTGAGAACAATACTGCTCGGACTGGCAACGTTCACACAATGCTGAATACCCGTAACGTCCAGTCCCTGAGTCGTAAAGGCGACGCGCCCTATTGTGTCCGACGCTTCGTGGGCGATCAGAAGCGTTGATGTAGGCACGACGATTTTAAAAAACCGTGGCGTTTTGCCCCCGCTCCCGATTGATTGGGTGAGAAAAAGCGCTCCGGTATTGTTGTCTATGGAGAGGACGCTCAGAAGATCGGCGCCACGAAGGGAGACGAGTACTGACTTTGCGTCCGGGGAAAGAGCGATTTCTGCTCCTCTCCCGTTTCCTGTGTAATTCTCTGGAAGAGCCTGAACAATCTGCTGAGGGGTCAACTTACCGGTTTCGGAATCATGGCGATAATACGTTACCGTACAGTCCAGTTCGTTGATGACATAGGCGCAAGGTTTGGTTGGATGAAAGACGATATGTCTGGGGCCTGCGCCTTCACGTGTTGTTATGCTGTCGACAAACCGAAAGTGTCCCTCGTGAAAACGGAAAACGAAAATACGGTCCAGACCTTTGTCTGGGACATACAGGAAGCGTTCTGCGGGATCGAATGTTACGCCATGAGGATGGGAGCAATGCTGTTCGATCCGGTGAGGGCCACGCTCTCCCGGGAGTGTTGCCGATGACGTGACCGCGCCGAGCATGCCGTTGGCCTCATCGAAGGAAACAGATGTGAGAGTGCCATCTGCATAATTCGGGATCGCGATGAAGCGGTTGGTCGTATCAAAAACGAGATGAACCGGATTGCGTCCACCGCATTCAACACCGGACCTGCGTTGGAGAAGGCCGTTCTGGTGATCGATAGCGTAAGACGAGATATGGTTGCGGTCTCCATGAACGGTACAGAGATAGCCTCCGCTTCGATCAAGTGAAAGGAATGAGGGATTGTCGGGTGTCGATATATTCTGAAGATGTTTCCACTCAGTGAGCGTGTCGTTCACATGATAAACGTTGATCCCCCGGCCGCGTGCCTGCCGCTCTACAGTCGTGTAGCAACCGACATAAGCGAAAAATCCGCAAGGCATAAGCTCTCCTTTCTTACGTGAATTGGAATCCGGAATGGCAATTTTGGAAACGATTACATGCTCTTGAGGGTGCCGTTAATGACGCTCCGTAAAATGGTGCTCATTTTTGCGTGATCTTTAAATGCGGGGTTAGAGGATCCTGATAGGACTAATTTGAAAAATAAAACAAAAACAATAACATAAATTGATTTACTCGAAGCTTCGACGTCATGAGTGAACAGATGGAAGTGCGGGGATGTACCATGTGTCCCTTGCAACAGGAGGAAAAAGGGACATAAAAGTAATGTAAAGGCTTACATAATAAACTTAAGCACAGGAGCATGTCTGAAAATGGGTGACATCATAAAAGCGGCTGACGGCGTTCCGCAGACTGCCCCTCCTGGTCTTTCTGCAGCACTTAAGGCGGCTCCCCGGATTTTGTCGGCACGTCTGCGGGATGTTCTCGCGCTTGATGATTTTGAGCGGCACTGCAAGCCTTTCCTTCCGCGCATGATCTATCAATACGTCGCAGGCGGTGTGGAAACGGAAAGCGCCATGCGCAACGGCCGTCAAGCCTATCAGGATTATAGTTTCACACCTCGTGCGCTGGTCGATACTTCCGCAAGGTCTACGCAGGCCAGCCTGTTTGGGAAAACGTATTCCGCGCCATTTTCGATCGGGCCTTTAGGGGGGGCAGCGTTCGTCGCCTATCGTGCGGATCTCGCGCTGGCGGGTGCGGCCCGCTCGTGCAACATCCCCATGATCCTCAGCGCCTCTTCATTGATCCGGCTGGAAGACGTCATTGCCGTAAATCCTGATGCCTGGTTTCAGGGGTATCTTGCCGGAGATTTTGATCGGATCACGCGCATGCTCGACCGGGTTGAAGCCGCGGGCTATAGAAATCTCGTCGTTACCGTCGATACGCCGATACTTGGCAATCGTGAACATAATATCCGGTCGGGATTTGCAATGCCGATACGGGTTACTCCCCGCGTGATGATGCAGAGTGTAACCCATCCACGCTGGCTTTTGGGAACTGTGGCCAGAACCTTTCTGAAGCACGGTGCGCCACATTTTGAAAATACGGAAGCCGATCGCGGTCCGCCGATGATGTCCCGCAAAGTTCGTAATACTGTTGCGCGCGACAAGCTGACTTGGGAGCATATCGCGTTTATTCGCAGGCGCTGGAAGGGGCCTCTGGTCATTAAGGGCATCATTTCTCCGCATGACGCCTTCATGGCGCGGGATCATGGCGCGGACGGCATCATTCTTTCCAACCACGGTGGCCGTCAACTCGATTATGCGATGGCGCCTCTGCGTGTTCTGCCAGAGGTCGCGTCTCGAAAGGGAGATATGAAGGTCATCATCGATGGAGGTATTCGCCGGGGATCCGATGTCCTCAAGGCTCTGGCTCTGGGAGCGGATTTCACGCTGATGGGACGGCCTTTTCTATTCGCAGCAGCTTATGATGGTCAGAGAGGGGTGGAGCATGCCTATAACATCATGCGCGACGAAATCATGCGCGACATGGCAATGCTGGGTGTGAATTCCGTCGCAGAACTGAACGAAAGCTTTGTTAGAAAGGCCTGTCCCTAGAGCTTCTCCGGCGGGGCTACGGTTCCCCGAAGGACAAGCTCGGGAGTAATCCGGGTGACCTGAACCGTCGTTCTGGCGCCCATGAGGTTGAGCAGGGCAAGAGCCGATGACTTCCCGATTTCGTCGGCATCGACACGAATGGTTGTCAGTGGCGGCGAGAGAACGGCAGAGAAGCTTGAATCGTTGAAACCGATTACGGAAAGCGCCCGGGGGATATCGATGCCTCTCTCGGATGCCTCGCTCATGATGCCCAGTGCGATTTCATCCGTTCCACAAATAATGGCTGTCGGCCGCTGCTCTTCCGGACCGCCCATCAGTTGGCTAAAGGCATCCCGGCCAGCCACAATCCCTGACGAGACAATCAGATCATGTACCGGACTGAGCTTCAGGCCGCGCTCTGCCATGGCCAGATGCACACCTTCGGCCCGTGGGGCTGCTCGGTCATTGTTTTCACGTGTGCCGGTGACAACGGCAAGTCGCTTGTGGCCGAGGTCTAGGAGGTAGTTTGCGGCACGAAATGTGGCTTCCCGGTTATCGAATCCGACACAGTATTCACGGTCGGAAAGGCTGAAGCTCTGGATGATGGGAACCTGACTGCGTTCCGCGCGCGCATAAAGGGCTGGATCGTGGATGCCGCCAACCAGCATCAGTCCATCAACGCCGCGCTGCAACAGAAAAGCGACTTCCTGCATTTCGGTGGTGAGATCGTATTCGGAACTGGCCGCCAGCACCTGATATCCTGCAGCCCGCATCGTTCTTTGAAAACTCGAAAGCGCCCGCACGAACACCTCGTTGCCATAGCTGGGCACGATCACGCCAACTGTTGAGGAGCGACGCGTACTCAGCGCGCGTGCGGCGCTGTTCAGCACAAAGCCAAGTTCCGCAGCGGCTTTCATGACGGCTTCGCGTGTTGCCGGTCTCACTTTCTCGGGTTCGTTCAGGGCCCGAGACACTGTGGCGATGGAGACGCCCGCGAGTTCCGCAACATCCTGCGCGACCGGAAGGCGCGTGCGACCGTCGCTGTTTGAGCTCCTGTTTTTTCTGGGCAAGGGGTGGTCAGGGTTGATTGTACTCAATGCTTGCGTTCCCGTTACCGGTCCGGAGGGCTTTACCATGACGTTGCGGCCGCTGCCGGCCCGGCTGTCATGGAGAGGGTGCCGGCCGGATGCAGTCTTATACCGTCCCATTTCAAAACAGTCATTGTCTTGTCGGTCGTGTTCTGCACGACAAGGGTGTGACCATCTGGAGAAAACATGATGCCCTGGGGCCAGCGCCCAACGTTTTCACTCGCTATGGGCGCCAGCCTGCTTCCGTCAACACGATAGAGTGTAAGAGTTCCGTGTTTCGACGGATCTTTGTTGGAGTTGTTGACAGCGCCCACGGCGAGGTAGCGCCCGTCCGGAGAAAATCGGAGGGGTTCGGGGCCGGGGGCGACCGGTATTGTGCCGAGCAGATTTAACGTCCCGTCGTTCAGCTGCACCAGATGCACGGCGGGGTGTGCAG
Source organism: Gluconobacter sp. NFX36 (assembly GCF_049887835.1). Lineage (NCBI taxonomy): Bacteria > Pseudomonadati > Pseudomonadota > Alphaproteobacteria > Acetobacterales > Acetobacteraceae > Gluconobacter > Gluconobacter sp. NFX36. The sequence goes on from NZ_JAGEKJ010000011.1 coordinate 69,214, forward strand.
GGTCCTGATCTCCTATGGCGATGAGACCTGATCTGGTGATATCCATCGTGTTGGGGGCATAGCCAAGATCGAGACGTTGCTTCTGCACGTCAAAACCGTCTCTGCGCCTGTCCAGGAGGGCGAGCTGATGCGGGCCGCGCAGTACGACCACGGCATGTTGCCCGTCCGGCAGGAAAAGGACGGAGGCCGGGTTGCTGTCAGCCCCCATGCTCAGGGTCTGGACAGGATGGAGTTGCCGGTGTGCGACGGCAAAGACAGAGACTGTTCCGCTTTTCCGGTTTCCAACGAGTACCCATTTCTGGTCCGGTGACACGGTGACCTGACTTGCGCCCAAGCCCGCGTGAAGCGTCTGAACTAGGTGCAGGGTGTCGTGGTCGATGGCTACGACCGATACGACATCATCTTCGATGACGGGATCTCCCGCATGCGCGCCTGCGTGCGACCCGGCTGTGACGATGGCCCAGCATGAATCCGGAGCGATCCAGACTGTTGTCGGAGGCCCTTCGACCGAGCTGGGCAGGTGAAGGGTTTTTCCCAATGCAGGCAAGCCATGCCCGAATCGGATCAGGGAGAGGCTGTCCGGGACGATCATCCCGGCAGTGATCATTTTCCCGGCAGTATTGGTCGTCGTATGGCCGTCATTTGCCGAAATGGCCCATTGGTCTGCTGCATGAACGTCATGCACGAAAAATGCGCACAGGATGGCCCCTGTGACCGGACTTAGGCGCCGCCTTTTCTGCTGCCGGGACTGTCTGGGGGCTGAGGAGGGTTGGTCAGTCATTGTGATTTGTTATCCATTAATAACAACAAAGTGATACAAAAAACCCAAATGGAATGATGGTACATTTATATCGAATATGTAAACGCTTTCAATTACTATTGAACGCGTAGTCTGCGAGTATGAGATGAGCATCATATTGAAGCGTCGATCGTTTCTTGGATCCGTGGCTCTGGCAGGCGCGGCGGCGTCTCTTTCGTCGTGGCATCCCGCTCATGCGAATATGTGGGAGGTATCACTCCGGCTGCCGGACCCTGCTGTCAGAATCCTCGATCCTGCGTTCAAAACCTGCGTCAATACTCTGTCTGTTGTGGAGCGGATCGCAACCGGGTTTGAATGGACGGAGGGTCCCGTGTGGCTGGGAGAGGCCAATCTTCTGCTTTTCAGTGATATCCGTCGCAATCGCATCATGAAGTGGGACGAGGCGACGGGAGAGACATCCGTCTTCCGGGCTTCATCGAATTTTTCCAATGGCAATACGGTTGACCGTCAAGGCAGGCTGCTGACGTGCGAATGTGCCACCCGGCGCATCACCCGTACGGAAGCCGATGGCCGGATCACTGTTCTTGGGGACGGGTTTGACGGCAAACCTTTCAACTCTCCCAACGATATCGTGTGCACTTCTGATGGTGCCATTTGGTTTACAGATCCGGCTTTCGGGCCGAATTTTTCCGAAGGAGATCTACCCCCCGTTCAGGCTGCGCGCATCTATCGGATCGATCCGCGGACGCGGAAGACCGAAGCCGTGCTGGAGGATGTGCCGGGACCAAACGGACTCTGCTTTTCGCCCGACGAAAAAACCCTTTATGTCATCGCATCCCGCCACACCCCTCATCGACAGATATGGGCGTATGATGTTTCTGCAAACGGCACGACCTCCAGCCAGAGAGTTTTTCTGGATTGTGCAGAAGGAACGGCGGACGGCCTGCGCGCGGATATCAACGGCAACCTGTGGTGTGGATGGGGTTCAGGCAAGGGTTTGGACGGGGTCGCGATTTTCAATTCGCAGGCCAAGCAGATCGGACATATTGATCTGCCCGAACGTTGTCCGAATGTCTGTTTCGGGGGCGTTCATCGGAACCAGCTTTTCATGGCGTGTCATACATCCATCTATCGCCTGACCCTTGCGACGCAAGGCGTACCACAGATCGGCTGACGAACGGAGACCTGGCTTTTCCTGGTATGACTTACCCGTCATCCAGAAAATTACGTTCTCGTGAGACGCTTACTATGAGTTTGCAATCCACTGAGTATTCAAAGTATGAAAGCGCTTACATTTATTTCGGCTTTTGTAGTGTCGTGGCGTGTTTTCAGGGAATGATGAAATGAGCCCGCGTATTGTCCTTCTTCATGCCACTCCCGTGGCAATGGCTCCCATTCAGAATGCATTTCGTCGCCTCTGGCCGGAGGCAGAGATCGTCAACCTGCTTGATGACGGATTGACGATTGATCGCAAAAAAAGCGCTGATCTGTCTCCGGAGTTGTCACAGCGATTTGTTGCTTTGGGGCAATATGGAGCGTCCATGCAGACGCAGGGTCTGATGATCACATGCTCTGCATTTGGTCCGGCGATTGACGTACTGGAAAACGAGCTGACGATTCCTGTGCTCCGTCCCAATGAGGCCATGTTTCGTGCCGCGCTGGAAAAGGGCACACATATCGGGATGCTGGCGACATTTGCTCCATCCGTGGTGACAATGGAACAGGAGTTTGAGACCTTCCGGGGGCAGGTATCGTCAAAGGCCACACTAGAAACAATCATTGTCCCTGATGCCATCGACGCGCTGCGTCGTGGTGATATTGAAACACATAATCGTCTTGTTGCTGACTATGCCCCGCGTCTGAAGCACTGTGACGTCATTATGCTTGCCCATTTTTCAACATCCGAAGCTCTAAAAGCCGTGGAGGCTGCTGTCAGCATTCCGGTTCTTGCCGCGCCGGATGCAGCCGTCCAGCGGATGCGCCTGCTACTGCGCGCCTGAGCATCAAAAACGGTACTGAGCTGCGTCCGCGCGGCTGATTGCATCCACGCGCATAACAATTTTACCGAATTTTCAAAGGTGTCTGGAGAATGAGCGTTAGATCGCAAAATGGCGGTGCTTTGGTCTGTGGTCGTCGCGCCATGCTTCAGGGGACGGCGCTGGGTGTTGTTGCAGCAGCTTTATTCCATTTCCCTTCGGAAGGCGTGTCAGAAGCTGCCGACAGGGAATATGCTTATCGGCCCGTATTTTTTTCCGATGACGAGTGGCAGACACTGAACAGCTTTGTAGACAGGCTGATTCCGGCGGATGCCGAGGGGCCGGGCGCGCTTGAGGCGCATGTGCCTGAATTCATTGATCGGCAGATGAATACGCCTTACGGCCATGGAAGCGAATGGTATCTCCGGCCGCCTCTGATGAAGACATCGGCTGAGCTGGGCTATCAATTCCTTTTCACGCCGAGAGATATCTACAAACAGGGTCTTCCAGCGCTGCACAGTGCGATCATGCAACGCTATGGCAAGCCGTTCCATCAGCTTGATGCGGGGGAACGTGACCGGATTATCGGCCAGATGGAAAAGGGAAGCCTCACGCTGTCGCCCGTGCCGTCGAAGCTTCTGTTCGGACAGATCCTCAAAAACTGCAAGGAAGGCTATTTCGCCGATCCGATACATGGCGGGAACTACGAAATGGGAGCCTGGAAAATGATCGGGTTCCCCGGTGCCCGTGCGGATTTTACGGACTGGGTTGATCGTTATGGGGCGCGCTACCCCCTTCCGCCCGTTTCAGTTGGCGTTCATGGCGTGCAGGGAGGCGTATGATGGTTTCTCGTAACGAAAAACATACCGATGTGGTGATTGTCGGCTTTGGCTGGGTCGGCGCCATCATGGCGCGGGAACTGACGCAGGCGGGGCTGAACGTGGTTGCGCTGGAGCGTGGCCCACGCCGTGACACCTGGCCTGAAGGGGCCTATCCCTCGTCAATCGACGAACTCACGCACAACACCCGACATGCTCTTTTCCTTCAGCCGTCGCAGTCGACGGTGACGGTGCGCCATCGCGACAGTGATGTGGCGGCTCCCTACCGGCAACTCGCGGCATTTCTGCCGGGAACGGGGGTCGGTGGGGCCGGCCTGCACTGGTCCGGATGCCACTGGCGTATTTCGCCTGTCGAACTCCGTCTGCGCAGTCATTACGAGGAACGATACGGGAAGAACTTTATTCCACAAGACATGACCATTCAGGACTGGGGCGTGTCCTATGAAGAGCTTGAGCCGCATTTTGCCTTCGCCGAGAGCGTGTTCGGGACGTCGGGGCAGGCCTATAAGGTCAATGGCAAGATCGTAGGTGATGGAAATCCGTTCGATGCGGATCGTTCAACGCCTTTTCCATTGCCCGCCATGAAGAATACCTATTCCGCCGAACTCTACAGCAAGGCCGCAGCGGAGTGTGGGTATCATCCCTTCCGCATCCCGTCCGCCAATGCGTCACAGGCCTATACCAATCCTTATGGATGCCAGATGGGAGCCTGTACGTTCTGTGGGTTTTGCAGCGGTTATGCCTGCTACAACTATTCCAAGGCATCTCCAAATGTGAACATCCTGCCTGCACTCGAGCGTGAAAGTCGTTTTGAACTACGGGCGGAATGTGATGTCCTGAAAGTCGAGACAGATTCATCTGGCAAGAAAGCCACGGGCGTGATCTATCGGACGTCCAAAGGTGAGGAAGTCCGCCAGACCGCCGATATCGTCATTCTGGCCAGTTTTGCTTACAACAATCCTTACCTGCTTCTTCTCTCCGGGATCGGGCAGCCTTATGACCCAAAGACAGGTGAGGGGACTGTTGGGCGTAATTTCGTCTATCAGAATGAATCCGGCGTAACGCTGTTCTTCGGGCAGGACAAATTCACCAATCCGTTCATCGGGGCCGGTGGCAACGGTGTGGCGATCGATGATTTCAATGCGGATAACTTTGATCATGGACCGCTGGGCTTTGTCGGTGGAGCGCCGATCTGGGTCAATCAGGCCGGGAGCAAGCCGATCAGCAGCGCCGCGGTGCCCAAGGGAACACCGCAATGGGGTGCTCATTGGAAGAAAGCCGTCAAGGACAACTTCCAGCACACGATATCGATCCATGCCCATGGCACCAATATGGCATTTCGCGACTGCTATCTGTCTCTTGATCCGACCTATAGCGACACTGCCGGGCGTCCGCTGCTGCGGATCACGTTTAATTGGCACGACAATGATGTGAAGATGATCCGTTACGTGACGGACCGGATGGCGGATATCGGTCGGGCCATGAAACCAGAATCCATGTCGGTCGAGACGAAGGAGTTCGGAGAGGAATTCGACCTTCGTCATTATCAGACGACGCATATCGCGGGTGGGGCGATCATGGGAACGTCCCCCAAGGATAGTGTGGTCAATCGCTATCTCCAGCACTGGGACGTATCCAATCTCTTCGTTATCGGATCATCGGCATTTCCGCAGGGCATCGGCTACAATCCCACTGGTATCGTTGCGGCTCTGGCTTACTGGTCTGCAAAGGCAATCAGGGAGCGTTATCTGAAGTCTCCCGGACCAATGGTGCAGGCATGAAGAGGCGTAAAACAATGAAGCGGCGCCTTCTTCCGGTACTGGCTGGGGCGATTTGCGTCATGCAGTCATCAGGTGCGTATGCCGATGATGCGGATCTGATCAAACGGGGGGCATATGTTGCTGTTCTGGGCGACTGCGAAGCATGTCATACCGCCCATGACGGCAAATATCTGGCAGGTGGGCTGGCTCTTCAGTCGCCGATAGGAGCAATTTACTCCACCAATATCACGCCTGATCGTGACACCGGGATAGGCGCCTGGAGCTACGAGGATTTCGCGCGTCTCATGCGTCGGGGAATCAGGAAAGACGGGTCGAGCGTTTATCCGGCGATGCCGTATCCGTCCTATTCGAAAATGACGGATGAGGATCTGCAGGCCCTTTACGCCTACCTCACGCAGGGTGTCGCTCCGGTCAGCCTGAAAAACCGGGCGCCGGATATTCCATGGTTATTGTCAGCACGCTGGCCTCTGGCGATCTGGCGCCTGCTTTTTGCGCCTTCACCTGCGCCTCCATTACCGTCTGCCTCTCATGATGCGACGCCGGATGCGCTGGTCGAGCGTGGCCGTTATCTTGTGGAAGGGCCGGGGCATTGTGGAAGCTGCCATACGCCACGCAATCTCGTACTCGCCGAGAAGGTCCAGACTGCAGCGGATGGGCCGAAATATCTGTCCGGCGGCTTCATCGTAGACAACTGGGTCGCGCCCAGTCTTCGGAGTGATGACGCCGGTGGACTTGTGGGCTGGACCTCCGAGGATATCGTGGCCTTCCTGAAAACGGGGCGTAACAGGCATGGTGCGACATTCGGTGCGATGAACGGCGTCATCACGCACTCGACCTCCCTGACGAATGACCATGACCTGGCGGCGATCGCGGCCTTCCTGAAGACGCTTGGTCCTCCGCAAGGCGTTCCGGTTGGGGCGTTTCGTTATGATGACGCGGTATCGCGCCAGCTAGCTGCCGGAAAAATGCCGTCGGAAGGTGCGAGGATTTATGTTGACCGTTGCGCCGCCTGTCACCGGACAGACGGACACGGATATCCCGGTGTATTTCCTCCGCTTGCCGGAAATCCGGTTCTTCAGGGCCCTGATGCAACTTCGGCTGCTCATATCATTCTGAGCGGCGGACGGCTTCCCGGAGTTTCGGCTGCGCCGTCGTCTCTGGTGATGGGGTCATACCGGGATGTTCTTGATGATCAGCAGATTGCCGACCTTGTCACTTTTCTCGAGCAAAGCTGGGGCAATCACGGCGCGGCAATGACGGCGTCACAGGTGGCGAAGATCCGACAGGCAACCACAGACGAAAAGAAGCCTGCGGGTGAGTGAAACAGGTGTCCAACTTTGTCCAGATCACGAGGAGCAAGGAACGAAATGTTTGTGATTCAAAAATCTGATTTCTCCATACCAGCGCTGAAATCCACGTCATCTGCCAAGCGCGTGTTGGGTGGTCTCTGTGTCCTGACGCTGGTGATATTTCATGGTGGCAACGTTCAGGCGGCTACACACAAACCCGACTCATCGGAAATCGTCGAGACGGCACAGGACACCTATCATCATGTTATCTTCGAAAACGAAGATATCAGGCTGATGCGCGTCATTATTCCACCCCACGGCAAAACCCGTTGGCATCGTCAGTCGCTTGACTATGTGAATACACCGATCGTCGGGACGACCATACACAAGGACTCCTTATCTGAACCGTCCAAGGATGGTACGATGAAGGAGGGTGAGGTGCGTTACCTTCCCTACAGCCAGAAATCGGACGTCGATCAGGTCATCAATACAAGCGATACTGTAAATTCACAGGTCGCATTCGAGATAAAACGCAAAGGCGTTGGACATTTCGGGCCGGCTGACCGAGCGAATAGTCAGGCTTTCAGAATGATTCTCGACAAGCCGGTCGTTCGGGGGTGGCATGTTCATCTGGAGCCAGGACAGAGCACGGGAGACTATACGCAGTCGGGGCCGGGTGTGCGTGTATTTCTCACCGGAGGACGCCTGATGACGCGTGAGAAGGGAGCCGTGGCATTCTCCGAACAGCACCTGGACCAGGCAGATGCACAGGTTCTGGCGAAAGGCACGTTTGAAGTCATTAACGGCGGCATGGAGCCCTTGGACTACAACGAATACGAGTTGAGGTAACGGGATTTGCAAGCCGGGGGTCCATCTGGACGCCCGGCAGTCTCAGCCTCCTATCGCCGGGCGCAACGTTTTTTCCAGTTCGTCGAGAACCGTCATGGTGGGACGGGACTGATTGCGGGATTTGAGCATCAGAATTCCGTATGAACTGATGGCGATGTTCACATCAGACGAAACAATCTGGATCTGCCTGTATTTGGCCTGCTGATTGGCGACCGCAGCGGAGAGAACTGTCAGTGCGTCTGTCTTTTCCAGATAAGCGAGTGTCATCACCAAAGAGTCGCTGCCGATGATATCTTTCGGGAGCGGCAGGTTTCTGTCCTGAAAGATGCTCTCCAGTCTGCTGCGTGATTTTCCTCCTTTTCTTTGTAGGATCCAGGGAAAAGGCGCCATGTCCTCCAGCCGCACTGGAGTTGTCTTCCTGAAAAGAGGATGGTTCTGACGGGCTGCAATGACCATGGGCTCTTCGCCGATCGGGGTATAATGACACGCCATGCTCTGCGTATCTTCCGGCGGGCGACCAATCATGATGTCGATATACCCGTTCATCAGGTCATGGAAAAGGCCGATGCTCGATCCGGTACGGATTTCGAGCGATATATCCGGGTTGTCACGTTGGATATTGAGCACTGCCGTCGTCAGCAGATCGACAACGGGCCCGTCGATGGCACCGATGGAGACGTTACCTGCGCCACCTGAGAGAAGCGCATTGAACTCGTCACGGGTGCGGTCAAGTTCATCAAGCAGGTTGTTGGCGTGTCGGGTCAGAACGCTGCCATAGGAGTTGATCACAAGACGGCGTCCTTCTCGCTGAAAGAGGGGAATGCCAATCACATCTTCGAGATCCCCCAGCAGCCGTGACGCGGCTGGCTGCGCCAGACCGAGGCTTTCAGCGGCACTCTGAAGTGTGTTGTGACGTGAAAGAGCCTGCAATAGCTGGAGATGCCGGAATTTCAGCCGAATATCGACGAACCAGGATGGGGGTAAAAGCTGCTTCTCTTGCATGGACTCAACATAACATGAGGAACATGAAACATAACGGTTTACGCATTAGACCTATCATAAAATCTGTGAATTATTCCTCTTCAGGCGCCCCTGTCTTGATGGAGGGCGCAAGGAATACTTTAGCGCTTCAGATAGGGGGTGACGATGTACGATAAGGATCAGGCAGGTCAGATCGGAGTGATCGGCCTTGGCGCGATGGGTCATGGTGTCGCGAAATCGTTGCTGCGTGCAGGGTTTCGTGTGGGCGCATATGATATGCGTGCGGAAGCGCTGACTGCGTTCGAAGCTGAACGAGGGAAGGCGTATACTTCGCCCGCCGCTCTTGCAGAGGCCTGTAACGTCCTGATCATTCAGGTTGTGAACGCGGAGCAGACAGAACAGGTCCTCTTCGGAGAACAGGGAGCAGTCGAGACGCTGAAATCGGGTTCTCTGGTCATTTCCTGTGCGACCGTAGCGCCAGCTTTCATTGAAGGGCTCGAGGCACGTCTGAGGAAGCACGATCTCTGGCTGCTGGATGCGCCCATGTCCGGAGGGGCCGCCAAGGCGGCTTCCGGCGAGATGACGCTGATGACCTCCGGCCCGGAAGACGCTTATGTCCGTGCCGAAAAGGTTCTTCCTGCCATGGCAGGCAAGGTCTATCGGCTCGGAGCTAAAGTCGGTGTCGGCACGCGTGTGAAAATCGTCAATCAGCATCTGGCGGGCATTCATATCGCAGCGGCCGCCGAAGCCATGGCACTGGGCCTGCGCGAAGGCGCCGATCCGGCGACCCTGTATGAAGTCATCACCCATAGTGCCGGCAATTCCTGGATGTTCGAAAACCGGGTGCCTCATATTCTTGCAGGAGATTATACACCGCTGTCAGCGGTGGATATTTTCGTCAAGGATCTTGGTCTGGCGCTTGATACGGCCCGTCGGACGAAATTTCCCCTGCCTCTGGCGGCGACCGCGCATCAGATGTTCCTCAACGCGTCTGCGGCCGGACATGGTCGGGAAGATGATTCCGCAGTCATCAAGATTTTTCCCGGAATCACACTTCCCTCTTCCGATGGGGGAGAAAAAGCATGACCGGACGCGGAGCCTTTATTGGCTGTATTGCCGATGATTTTACAGGCGCGACCGACATTGCCAGCACGTTGGTCCGTGCAGGCATGAAAACGGTGCAGAGCATTGGAATTCCTGAGGCAGACGATCCGATGATCGCGGATGCTGAAGCAATCGTTGTCGCCCTCAAGTCGCGCACGATTGCGGCCGGCGACGCCGTGGCACAGTCACTAGCCGCTTTGGACTTCCTGCGGGGTGCAGGCTGCCGACAGATTGTTTTCAAATACTGCTCTACCTTTGATTCTACGGAGCATGGCAATATTGGCCCGGTTGCGGAAGCTCTGTCCAAAGCCCTGGGACAGCAGATCACGATTGCCGCTCCCTCTTTTCCCGGTAATGGACGTACGGTTTATAATGGCCATCTCTTTGTTGGTCGTGCGCTTCTCAATGAAAGCGGGATGCAGAACCATCCTCTGACACCAATGAGGGACGCCAATCTCGTACGCGTGCTTCAGGCACAGTCAAAAGGCACTGTCGGACTGATTGATCTTCCGACTGTTCTGAAGGGCATGGAACATGTTCGGGCAGCGATCGAGAAGGCTCAGGCTGAGGGGGCTACCCTTCTTATTGTCGATGCGATTTCCGAAGCTGATCTGAAAGTGATCGGACAGGCCTGTCATGATCATGTCCTGATCACGGGCGGGTCAGGGATTGCGCTGGGGCTGCCTGACAATTTCAGGACGCATAACGAACTCTCCGGTGCGGATGCTGCTGTTCTGCCGGTCGTGGCAGGAAAGGACGTTGTGCTCGCCGGCAGTGGTTCGCTGAGAACAAACCTTCAGGTGGCGCGGTGGATTGAGGCGGAACGGCCAGCGTACCGGATTGATGTCATGAAGCTTGCTGCCGGTGAACCGGTTGTAGAGGAGGCGATTGTCTTCTTCGACACTCATACCGATCAGACCGTCCTCATTTATGCAACCAGCCCGGCCGATGAACTCAGGCAGGTGCAGGCCGCAATAGGAGCCCGGAAGGCGGGAGAAATGGTCGAGCATGCGCTGGGCCTTATCGCACGGTCTTTAAGAGACCGGGGTGTTAGACGTTTTGTCGTCGCCGGTGGAGAAACGTCCGGAGCCGTCGTCCAGTCTCTTGGCGTCAAGGGCCTGCGTATCGGCGCGCCGATAGCACCAGGCGTTCCTGCAACCGTGTCAACGGGCAGCGTACCGCTCGCACTTGCGCTGAAATCAGGGAATTTCGGAGAGGCTGACTTCTTTAAAAAAGCGCTGCTGGCATTGTCGGGAGGTCAGTCATGATTGATGAAAGAGCATGCCGCGAGGAAATCTGTGCGATTGGGCGGGATCTGTATGCGCGCGGGCATACAAGCGGAAGTGCGGGAAATATCAGCGCGCGTCTCTCGGACGGCTGGCTGATTACGCCCACGGACGTGTGCTTGGGACGCCTTACACCCGAAGGAATCGCCAAAACCGATTTTGAAGGCAATCAGGTTTCCGGGCCGCGCGCCTCCAAAACGGTGACCCTGCATCGCAGAATTTATGAGCAGAGACCGGACTGCAACGGGATCATCCACACGCATTCCACCCATCTTGTTGCGCTGACCCTGGCGGGTGTGGACGCCGAAAATGCCATCCTGCCCCCGATCACACCGTACCAAGTCATGAAGATCGGGCGTGTTCCGTTGATCCCCTATGAACGCCCGGGATCGCCGAAAGCGGCAGCGCGCGTGGCAGAACTGGCCCCTTCGGTCAACGGAGTCATGTTGGATCGTCTCGGGCCGGTCGTCTGGGGGAGCAGTGTGACGCGTGCAAGCGATGCGCTGGCTGAACTCGAAGAAACGGCGCGCCTGTGGCTGATGACCACGCCCCGGCCCGCACCGCTGGATGATGCCGCACTTGCCGAGATTGCGGCTGTGTTCGGGGTGACATGGGACTGATTTGGCCTTTTCGAAAGCAGGAGAAGTCCTGATATGGCCCCGATGGCTCTTCTGGCCAGCGCCATTGCCGGCATCGTGCTGATGCTGGTGCTGATCATCCGTTTCAAACTTCATCCGATCCTGACGCTGCTGATCGTCAGCATGTTTGTCGCCCTTTTTGCCGGGATGCCCGCAGCCAAGATCGTCCCTGCAATTGAAGCAGGGATGGGCAAGACGCTGGGACACATCGCCATTATCATCGCCCTTGGGGCCATGATCGGGAAAATCGTTGAGATTTCAGGGGGCGCCCAGGTTCTCGCACGCGATCTTATCGCCCGTTTCGGGGACAGACGCGTCCCGCTTGCCCTGACGCTCGCAGGGTTCCTGATCGGCATTCCGGTCTTTTTCGAGGTTGGCGTGATCATGGTCATGCCGCTGCTCTATGGTGTGTCGAACGTGACCCGACGCTCTCTCATGATTTTCGCACTTCCGATGTGCGCGGCCATGCTGACGGTGCATTCGTTTCTGCCACCCCATCCAGGTCCCGCCGCTGCCGCGGCGCAGATTGGCGCGAATATGGGGCGTGTTCTGGCTTTCGGGGTACCCATAACCCTGCTCGTCTGCGGAGCGGGTGCCCTGATTGCGCAGCGCATGACGCGATGCGAGTTCACGTACGCGCCAGACATTCGCGCAGCGGTCAGCGGATGTGAAGGGGAGATGTTCAAGGCTGGGCCAGAGTCCTCCGTTCACGTGCTGCCGTCGGCGAGGCCTCCCGGATTCTGGCTGATTGTCGGCTTGATCCTGCTTCCGATCGTCCTCATCATGCTGGGGACGATGCTGTCGATCTTTCTTCCTCCCAGATCTTCCTATGCAGGAACTGCCCATCTCATTGGCTCGCCGATAACAGCCCTTCTGCTTGATACGCTTCTTGCAGGATATACGCTGGGACTGCGGCGGGGATGGAGCTTCGAGCAGGTTTCGACCGTTATTGGTTCAGCAGTGCCTGGCGTCGCAATGGTTATCCTGATTGCGGGCTGTGGCGGCGTATTCGGAAATATCCTGGTGGAAAGTGGCATTGGCCACGTCATCTCCGACATGCTCCGCACAACCGGACTACCTGCTCTCGCACTGGCTTTTATTCTGAGCATGATCCTGCGTGCGGTGCAGGGGTCGACGACTGTGGCCCTTGTGACAACTGCGGGAATTCTCGGCCCCATGATTGCCGAGATGCATGCCAACCCCAACCAGCTTGCTCTGCTGGCGCTGGCCATGGGGGGAGGAGGGCTATCGGTGTCTCACGTCAACGACGCAGGGTTCTGGATCTTCACGAAACTGTCCGGAATTGATGTTGCAGACGGTCTGCGGACCTGGACTGTTCTGACAACGACCCTTGGTATTCTGGGGTTTCTGGCAACCTGCATCCTGTGGCCTTTCGTCTCGTAATTCATCACAAAGGAAGTCTCGCGCCATGCCCGCTTTTGCCGCAAACCTGACCATGAACTACCCGGAGCTTGAATTTCTTGAGCGTTTTGACGCCGCCGCACGCGATGGGTTCAAAGGCATCGAATTTCTGTTCCCTTATGATTTTGACAGGCATGACCTGAAGGCCCGTGTCGGGGGAAACGATCTGCATGTTGCGTTGTTCAATGCCCCTCCTGGAAACTGGGATCAGGGAGAGCGTGGATTGGCGGCACTCCCTGGACGTGAAGAAGAGTTCCAGCGCACGATCGGGCTTGCACTGGAGTACTCTCGGGCTCTTGGGAACAGCCGCCTGCATGTCATGGCCGGTCTGCGCGATAATGACATCCCGTATGAACGACAGATGGAAACCTATCTGCGGAATATTGAATACGCGGCCTTACAAGCGAAATCTCTTGGGCTGACTATCGTTCTCGAAGCTATCAATACGCGCAACATGCCCGGATATTTTATGAACTATCAGGAAGAAACGAAGGCAGTTTGTGACCTGATCGGGGCGGATAATGTGAAGATCCAGTTCGATCTGTATCACGCGCAGATTATGCAGGGCGACCTTGTGGTACGATTGGAGACCTTACTTGAATCGATCGGCCATATTCAAGCGGCCAGCGTCCCTGATCGGCATGAGCCGAACGCAGGCGAGGTCAATTATCCCTATCTTTTCGAGTGGCTGGACCGTGTTGGTTATCGTGGCTGGATTGGGTGCGAATATAACCCTCGCTCTACGACATCTGAAGGTCTGGGCTGGTTAGGTTCATGGCGTGGTGCCATTGCAAAAATGCTCTAGGTGTCTAGTCCCGGGATTTTCTGGGTTGGATTGATGATGAATCTTTCTGGATCTGAAGTCCAGATTGTTCCGACACCTTCGTAAGGTATGAGGATATTGAACTTATAGGCTGCCATGAAGTCATTGAGATGTGTCCTCAGCTGCTCATGACTGTCGTAATGGAAGCGTTTGACAGTTGCTTCCTTGATTGTCCGGTTCATCCGCCCAACCTGCCCGTTCGTTCATGAATGGTTTGGTTTTGTCAGACGGTGCTTAATCCCATGAGCTTCGCAGATCATGTCGAAGCGTATGGGACGCGACCAGGCCGTCTGCTGATCGGCTTTCCCGACCAGTTGTGTGACAGCGAGTTTTCTTATCCGGTCGATGGCAACCAAGAGGTACAGCTTCCCTTCAACGATCTGGACTTCCGCTAGTCGAGATGAAAGAATCCCATCAGGTAGCTTTTGAGGCACTGGCTTTTGGGCTTGTCATCCCTCGATGTACGGCAGCCGTGAGATCTCGTGACGCTGAAAGCAGCGATGTAGGGGGAGTGTGTCAGCTGGGGGATGCTGGCCCCTGCAGGGCATAAAGGCAGTCATCCAACGGCATAAAGTGTGGCGTCGAAATGCCACGATCACCGCTTCGTCCGTCTCGGAAGGACAGTTGAGCGCCGCTCTTTAGGGCCGGTTTTCTGATCCTCAACCGTCTGACGCTTCCGTCATTTCGCAATTGTTTTCGGGTTGATCCCGAACTTCTTCGAATGCGGCGCTATGGTTTACGTGATGACCAGTAGGCGGGGATAAAGAATATTCTCCGGGGTTGTGAAGGCTATGTCGGCAGTACAGTGGCGGACAACCGTCTGTTCGTGGAGGCGGTGCTGTATCGCCTATCGTGCGGGTATTCCATGACGTGATCTTTCTGCCCGGTTCGGTGACCGGAAAACATCGACCCGGATGCTTTCCTTGCCGACAGGGCGTATGCCGCGGGCAGGTTTATGAATCGACTGATACAGTGCGGGATTACCCCGGTCATCCCGCCAAAACGCACCAGAATGACACGAGGAAAACCAATTTTTCTCTCTACCGCAGCCCGCTGAATACAATGAACATGCTAAATTTTTCAAAATTTACTCATTAATGTCGGCTATCTGTAAAGCCAAACAACGTATTTGACGTATCATATGAGGCGGAAGCGAACCTATTGTTTCCGTCCTCGTCTTAGACCTTTGGATTATTTCAGAAGGGCTAGCAAAGCAGACATTGGTTTAGACAATATCCGAGGTTTATCTCTGTCAATTCAATCGTAATTTTTCTTGGTGCCGAATAAACGGGCTGTAGACAGGAGCTCCGGGCTTGAGCTTTCGATGTTCGTCCCAGTCTGAAGCTCTGTTAAACTGGATTTCCGGCACGTCATGAATGCCCGCAGCCCAGTCCCTGTGCTCTGTCATCTGGCGATCGAGATACTGAGTTTGCTCGCGTGCATCGTCTTGTGAGATTCCTCCTTGCACGCCCATGATGATGCGTGGCTTAAGAACGCTGAACCCGACGTAATGAAGCGCAGATCATGTGATCGAGTCGGAGGTTCAGGAACTTTGTCCAACTCCATGACGGCTTGCCGGTATGGAGGCGCGATTCACCTGATGGGAGTACTCTCTGAAGGAGACGCTGACCCTGTAAACATCATGCGTCGAAATCTGGTTATTGAAGGTGTGACGGTTGGATCACGGATAATATTTGAAAGCATGAATGAAGCAATTGCTTTGCATCAGATACAGCCAGTGATTGATCGTGTCTTCCCCTTCAGCCACGCAAGAGAAGCTTACCAATACTTTGCTAGTACAAGAGATATGGGGAAGGTTGTGATTGATATTCCCTGAGCGCGTAGAAGATAGAAAAATTGTTAGCTTTGGCATTAATTGCGCCTAAAGCTGACTTTTAGATTCCCCAAGTCAGTCGCAACCTAGAGAGATGGTTTCAAGCCTGCGTGAGTTGAAATGTCTCTCGCAAAAAGGACAAGAGACGATCAGATTGTCTTTCCGGCAGAAGACTTTACCCTTGGATGAGCATCTATGGAACACGTCTCGAAAAGACCTTTAGTGCTTTTTTTGTGCCTCACCCCCTATGTCTGATAACAAGAAGAAATGGACATAGGTTTTACGGCAGAAAGCCGTTGTATTTTGATATCCGCTGCTTCCTGTGCCTGAAGCGGATCAGCCAATCCGCATAGCAGGTTAGGGGGGCAATAACTTCGCTCTGCCCAAGCAAAAGAGTGAAGCTCATCATCCAAAACCATCAATGCTTGCCCGTTGAGCCCAAAAATTAGGTCGCAAGAAATTCAGTTAACGGTTTTTCGATCCTTCCACTTGACTAGGAAACCATGTCATAAAATTTCCATCCAGAAATGATGGAGAACTGAGAATACCGATTGATGGTACGCGCTATGACTGGAGAACAATACAATTTATATTAAAATAAGGTGACAATTTTGCGTAAATATAATGAAGTTTTTTTAAAGGGGTTGAGCGAAGATGATTTTTCCGGGACTTGAGGCACGACTTTCGGTTCATTGGACGGGCGACCATGAAGAAAATCTTGTTCATCACCACTTGCTGCTTGTGTTTTCAGAATATTACTACGAGCGCCCAAGCACAAAGCAGAACGCCCCAAAAACATCTGTATAAAAAAGTGACTGTCACCCAGAAAAAAGATGTTTCCCGCGATATAAGCAGAAAAGAGAGCATTAATGTCACTGGCTACCGCAAGGATGCGGGCGGTGGCATGATGGTGCGGCATACTGTTGCCAAAACAGTCAGTTCGCTTTCTCATGACTACATCGAAATGCAGTCCCCCACGTCAACCATTGAATCCCTGATTTCAACATTGCCGGGTGTTGTCTCAGCCAGTGAAGGCCCGCTAACGACCTCCTTTTCCACTCTTCATATACGCGGCATGGCACAGGCAGAAATCGGTGTGACATTCGAAGGCATGCCAGCCGCTAACCCCTTTACATACAGCACCTATACACCCTCTCTCGTTGACAGCCAGAACATGGGGCAGGTCAATGTTATGCAGGGAGCGGTGGATATAAATTCTCCCACATACAATGCAACCGGAGCCGAAATTTCTGCCAGTATCCGCGGGCCGGCAGACCAACGGAATGTTCACATTGCAGGATCCGGTGGTTCGTATGGAACCAACAAGGATTTCATCCGGTACGATACCGGAGAGATCGGTCATACGGGGGTGCGGGCTTTTGTATCGGGATCCTATTCCCGTGGTGATATATGGCGCGGAGTTGGAGATATCAAACGATGGCATGTTGATGCGGCACTGACGAAGCAGTGGGCACCGCATAGCGATTCAAAAGTCATCTTCGGCTGGACAAAGGCAGCACAGGGAGAATGGTTATATCCTTCCCTGGCCAACTGGAAAAAATACGGCATGAAATATGGCCTGGATGACCAGTATAGTGCAGGCGATACGCATTATGTCGGAATGAATGGCAAGAACACCGGCGCGGTTTACGGAACAATCAAGAATCATTTCAGCTTTGACCATGGTCTGAGCCTTGATGCCCAAGCGTACTCAGTTGAGTTCCACGGACCCTATTATTATGGAGCTACCGTACCCGTCAAAAAAGGATTTGTAGGTGCTGAAGGTTACAAGTCCCTAGATAATTATCAGAGTCTCCCGGGTTATGATCCCGCCAATAAAAATTTGACTGCTGCCGAAGTTTCTAGCTGGTATACTCTATCTTCTGGGATGATTCTGACGGGACACTGGAAGCATAGCTTTAATACGCTCAGTCTGACCTATTGGTATTCCTATGCCCAGGAAGCGGCCCAAATGCGTTTTTATCCCGTGAACAGCAAGGGACAATGGAACGGGAATGGTCCTGCGCTGACGGCGAACGGCGGAATACCTCTAAGCGAGGACAACGAAAACGGTCTCCAGCAACTTAATAGCTTCGCTCTGGACGATAAAATGTCATTTCTGCATGATCGTCTGACGATCGACGGCGGCATCCGGATGGCGATGGCAAACCGTCAATATACACAGGACCTTCCGGGTGTAGCGGGGAATGACTACAAATCAATCAGAAACGTATTTGTTCCTTCCCCTCAGGTATTGATTAATTACAACTTTAATTCGCACCATCAGATTTATATCAATGGAACGACAGGCTACCATCTCCCAGGGTCTCTCAGTTCACAGCTTGCGTCTTATAGCCGTTCGACAGGTCAGGCTCAGTCTCTTCCCCTGGCTGATTACAAGCCTGAATACATGATCACTGAGGAAATCGGTTATCGTTATAATGGTCTTCTCATGGCCAACCTTGCGGGTTTCCATTACAACGTCACCAACCATCAGATATCTGCTCAAAGCTATGTCGAAGGTTCCACCTCCACGATATCCCAGTTGATTAATGCGGGCGGGATGGAGGCGTATGGTATCCAGGCTGAAATCGCAACGCGGCCATGGCATCATGTCAGTGCCTATGCGTCCGGTCAGTATATGCGCACTCGAAACGGCAACAACATTGCCTATAGTGGCGATTATCTGCGCACGAAAGGCAAACAGGAAGTTGGCGCGCCGAAATTTTCCGGCTCGTTGGGTCTAACTTATAATGACGGAGCATGGTTCGGTAACTTCACACTGTCATATATCGGATCGCAATATGCGACGCTCATGAACGATCAGCGTATTCCCGGTTATGTTACTGCAAATCTCGGTGTTGGTAGAACCCTACCCAAAATTGGGCACGTTCTTCCGAAGGTCAAGCTCAATCTCGTCAATCTGGGAGACGCAAGTTATCTCTCTTCAATGTATGGATACACGGCTGCGGCGACCACGCAGAAAGGGATCTTCGGGACGACGATCAAGGGCTCTAGTCCAACCTATGTGATCGGTTCGCCTTTCGTCGCTATGGGCACGATTTCCGCAGATTTTTAAGGTTGCGATATGGGCTTTAAAATGGAGCGGAAATGATATGTACCCGTTCCATTTATTTTCCGTCACGGAAGCTGCTAGTTTGCTTTATCGTGCTGATCAAACCACAATTTTTTATGAAACTGTCGGAAGGTCATTAGAGTGACAACACGCAGAGACTTTCTGAAATATGCCCTCCTGTCCGGTGCGGCCGTCGGCACGACTTTAGCGTTGCCGTCGTCTATCCGGCGGGCTTTTGCAATCGCACCCGAGGTTGGCTCGACATGGAGGGATGCCGAGCATGTCGTGATTTTGATGCAGGAAAATCGCTCATTCGACCACGTTTTCGGCGCTCTGCAGGGTGTTCGAGGATTCAATGATCCAAGAGCAATGCGCCAGCCGAGCGGTGTTTCGGTCTTTGCGCAGGCCAGTGCGTCAGGCGAAACCTATCTACCTTGGCGCCTAAATATCAGAGATACACGGGTGACATGGATGGGGTCGATCCCCCATTCACGTGACAGCCAGGTTGATGCCTGGAACGAGGGCGGTCACAATCAATGGATTGATGCGAAAAAATCGCATCATCAGGGATATGATCGCTATCCGCTAACAATGGGGTATTATACCCGGGAAGATTTGCCTTTTTATTATGCTCTGGCAGATGCATTTACCGTTTGTGATCAAAATTATTGCGGTGCGATGACCAGCACGACACCTAATCGTCTGCTGTTTATGACTGGTACAGTGCGGGACCGCCAAAATCCAACGTCAAACGTTTATATGCGTAATGGTGAGATCCTCGAAGGAGGGATGACTTGGACGACTTTTCCCGAGCGTCTGGAGCAGGCAGGAGTATCGTGGAAATATTATCAGAACGAACTGACCCAAACTGGTGGTATGACCGAAGACGAGCGCGGATGGCTTGGTAATTTTGGCACTAACGTTCTGGAATGTTTCGACCAGTATTGTGTTTCTGCCAATCCGGGGTTTGGTGATTGGCTGGAGGAGCGGATTAGTGAATGTCAGCACCATATTGATCGCTTGAACAGCCGGGAGATGCTTGTCTCCGAGAGCCATAGCGAACAACTGACGGAAGCACGTGCCCTCTTGGAGGTTCTTCTAAGACGGCGCTCGCTCGTTGGGCATACAAAAGAAAAGCTGACACCCGCAGAACGTGCTCTTTTTGAAAAAGCGTTCGTGATCAATGATCGTGACAGTGACTATCGCAAGTTGGAAAAACTGACCTTTCATGACGGTGAAAAATCCCTGCACATGGAAGCTCCGAAAGGCGACATCCTCTACCAATTCCGTAAGGATGTGAAGACGGGGAACTTGCCGACTGTATCATGGCTTTCCGCACCTGGACATTTCTCTGATCATCCGACCTCGCCCTGGTACGGGGCGTGGTATGTATCGGAAGTCATGGATATCCTGACTGAAAATCCGGATGTCTGGAAGAAGACAATCTTTATCATCACCTATGATGAAAATGACGGATATTTCGATCATTGCTGTTCTTATGTCGCGCCCGATCCCAACCGGCCGGAAACGGGACGGTCTTCTGCCGCCATTGGATCAGATGGTCTCGAATATACAACGGCACAGGATGAGATAAATCGGGGCGTGCCAGACCGTCTGGCGCGAAGTGGTCCGATCGGACTCGGCTTTCGCGTACCAATGATCGTCGCGTCGCCTTGGAGCCGGGGAGGGTGGGTGAATTCTCAGCTTTTTGAACACACCTCGACCTTACGCTTTCTGGAAACCTTCGTAGAGGCAAAGT
This sequence comes from Gluconobacter sp. NFX36, assembly GCF_049887835.1. Taxonomy (NCBI): domain Bacteria; kingdom Pseudomonadati; phylum Pseudomonadota; class Alphaproteobacteria; order Acetobacterales; family Acetobacteraceae; genus Gluconobacter; species Gluconobacter sp. NFX36. The sequence goes on from NZ_JAGEKJ010000011.1 coordinate 89,631, forward strand.
TTGGCAAGACGGTAAGAGAAAGTAATATCTCACCTTGGCGACGTGCGATCAGTGGTGATCTGACGTCATGTTTTCGTCCTTATGACGGACACGTCCCCACGTTGCCATATCTTGATCGCAATACGCATTTGCACATGATCGAGGAAGCCCGTGATCGACCCATGCCGGGCGGCTTCCGTGCCCTTTCGACCGATGAGGTTAAGGCACTCCACAATGCGCATGACGGAATTGGCAAAATTCTCCAGCAGGAACCAGGATCACGACCGGCCTGTGCACTCCCCTACGAACCGTATTGCGACGGAGGGTTGGATAGGGAAGGTGAAACTATCACACTGAATCTACATGCCGGTACAGGCCTGTATGGCAGCAGCGCCGTTGGACTTCCCTTTAATGTCTATTGTCATGGTATCGATACGAAATCCGGTATGCAATCGGCGACTTATGCCGTCGCAGCAGGTGATACATTGAACACTGGTCTCGATATTTCGATGTTCAGAGAGAGCGTTTACGATGTCTCAGTTCATGCTCCGAATGGTTTTTACAGGCGCTATAAAGGGCAGTCGAAAGGACTTCGGATACATGCGGCATGTGAGTATCTGCGGGGCACGAAGAAGGATCTCGTCCTGCGCCTGACCAATCGCGGGGACGCAACGGTGCACATCGTGAGCATGATAACAGGTCAGAGCGGAGAGAGATTCATGAAAATTGCCGCCGGACAGAATGTGGAAATCGTTTTCGATCTTACGCAGCATGCGATGTGGTATGATGTTGTGCTGACCAGTTCCGATGATGACAGTTTCCTCTGGCATTTCGCGGGGAGGGTGGAAACAGGTCATCCCGGACAGACGGACCCGGCAATAGGATCGCTCTGAATTTCGTTCTCCCGACGTGCTTCAACCAGGTAACCGTCATGTTCTGGCTGAAGCGCGACACTCAATTTGGAAGTGAGGGACACACACTATGGGACCTCTTTTTTTGATGGGTCCAAGAGCGTATTAAAGTCCGTTTAGACTGCCTTTAATGTTCTCGCTATTCACATCTAAAACAGTAATCTGAGAAGCTTCGGGAACTGGTGACAATGGAGCAAAAACAGCTAGTGTGAGGCCAGCCTTATCTTCCAGGTGGAGGGATCGAAGAACTGTTTGTTGATGCGCTTGTCTGATGATTTTAGTTTTTTGGCGCTTTGATTGAGGGTTTCCGGGGTGACTTTCGCTCTGCGTTTTGAGCAGATCACGGTCCATCGCC
>NZ_JAGEKJ010000012.1:0-82318 GCF_049887835.1 Gluconobacter sp. NFX36
AACCGGGCCAGCCGCTCTTCAACATCAAAGAAACCAGGCTGCTTCATCTGCCATCATCCCCAATCAACGCAGGAGAGATGGAATCACAGAGGAACCCTCAAATCCAGAAGGTTTTTCGAACCCTCCACCTGACGCATGGGCCGCGGAAACAAACCGGGCAAAGGCGCTGCTCATGCTCAGAACACCAGCAATCCTTCCGAATTGCCGACGACTGTAACCCCGCGCCAGAGCCTCGGCGCGTATTTCAGGTGTCAGTGTGTCTCCCATAGGAAATCCAGTTCATTTCAGGTTATGTCAACATGACAGGCACCAGAAAACACATCTTCGATTACTGATGCCAATTAATGTAAATAATAAGTAAATTGATATATTTTTAATTAAAAATGCAAATCATAGATTAAAATTTATGCGCCCATAATAGTATCCTCCTGTCATGGGAATTCCTGACGAATTCAGATCATAATTGTCTGTTCCGAGATACGCGTTCTCGAGAGGAACCTTGCGTGGACGCACGTTAAAAAGGTTGTTCGCACCAACAGCCACATGCCACCGGGATGAAAGGCGGTATCCAACTTCCAAATCTGTCAGCCAAGCTGGCGTGTTCTTGAATTCATAAAAGACTTTATTTGAATATCGCAGAGCCTCTGGTGCAGAGTCTGCATAGCTCAGATTATCTTTCGTCTCGCCATATCGTGTCTGTCGGATATTGATGTCCCAGGATCCGATCGTCCAAAACGCATCCAGAATTATCTTGCTACGGGGAGAAGCCGTGGTCAGGTAACTGATTCCCTGAGCGTTCAGGATAGGATTATGGTTCAGATCATAGGATAGATGGTGAAGCCGGGTCCGGTTTAGGTCCAGTCCAAGCGACAGATTCAGATTACCATAGCGGTGCAGATGCAGAAGATAATCCGCATTCAAATCCAGCCCCTGAGTTCGCGTACTTGCACCATTCGAATAATAGTTTGCGGTTACGCCATTCAGGTTTGAAATTTCGGGAAGTGTCGCACCCGTCGCCTCAATGGCGTTGATTGCCGCGAGACCATTGTAATTGCCACCATTGATGATGCGGTCACGGATATTGATCTGATACACATCTACAGTGACGTGTAAGCCAGGAAATGGCTCTGTCACCAGGCCACCACTGACATTTGTCGAGCGTTCAGGCTTCAGGTTGGAGGCTCCCAGAAGATGGGCAGCATTAGAATTGGAGGCAAGTTGCCCACTCGCTCCTGTTGCAGAGACGTTGAGCGAACTGAAATGCTCTTCTGCCAAAGTGGGCGCGCGGAAGCCGTTGCTGATTGTAGCTCTCAGGGCAAGACGTCTGCTGATGTCATAACGGGTGGCGATCTTACCGTTTTCAGTATTACCGACATCAGTATAATGCTCAAAACGGCCCGCAAAATCGAGATCCCAGTGCGGGAGAGGGTGAAAGTCCGCATCTGCATAAGCCGCATAGACATCACGCGACCATGATCCGGCATTTTCAGGCATCAGTCCAACAATCGCCTGTGAGCCGCCATAAAGGTACGATGCGGGTTCACCCTGCTCAATGTGATAGCTCTCCAACCGGTGTTCTCCACCGAAAGCGAAGGTGACAGGAATGGCATTGGCAATTTTGAAATTGCGCTTTAGATCAACATTGTTGGTCCACTGAGCCATTCGGTAGCTACTGATGTGAATACTGGTCGGGGTGAAACCGGATGCAGAAAGCAAACCGGTATTGGCGGTATTTTTGTTACCGATATTGTCTTCATCCGCGCCATAAACAGTGCTGACATCCCAGGCAAACCCTAAAAAATTGTCACCTTTCAGACCCAGAGTTGCAGCATAATCATTTTCTTCGATCGTTTCGGTAGGAGTAAAGCCCCAAGGGTAGAGTGCCGGAGCTACAGTCGGAAGACGATATTGTTCCAAGGCTTCAGCATGACGATGCGCATAGGTGATCAGTCCATAGCCGGCAATACCTTCCCTCAAGGTCTTTCCGAACGTAATGCCTAGGTTTTCCCGTGTTTCCTCAGGCGTGCTTTCACTTGGATTATCGTATTTTCCCGTACGATCATCCACACCGCCCGTGACCATGTGATCAGTGTGGTATTCCTGTCCACTGATGTGAACATAACCATCATCGCCGAAATGAAAGCCGCCATCGATTCCGAGCTGATACTGCCAACCATCTCCGTTATAGGCATTTGCGCCGGTCTGACCGGTGATGTTCAGGCCTTTTCCAGTTTTCTTAGTGATAATATTGACGACGCCCGCTACCGCATCAGAACCATATTGTGCGGCAGCACCATCCCGAAGGATTTCGATATGATCGATCATGTTTGACGGAATCATGTTCAGATCAACTGGTGTCGAGCCTGACTGCGCACCACCATCTTCGTAAACATCGCCTGTGTAATGACGTCTTTTTCCATCCACGAGAACAAGTGTATCGTTTGGATTTAATCCACGCAGGCGTATTGATGACACAAGGCCGCCAGCATCCCAGCCCATCGTCTGAATCGAAACAGCGGGATTGGTACGCGCAAGTGCATCTGTCAGATTGATTTGCCCCGTACGACGAAGGGTAGCTGCGGAAATAACGTCAATCGGCGATGTACTGTCTCTTGCACGCCGGTTGCTGGCATGCGTCCCCGTCACGATGAAATTTTCATCCGTTTTCGCAACTGGGTGATTGGCTAATCGCTGACCTGACTCGCTAGCCAAGTGCCCGATGAGTGTCGAATGAGTAGTCTTCGTTTTTTTCTCTTTAGTTCTGTCCGGTCGATGAGACAGATGCGCATCAGCAAGAGCAGATTGCGAAAAAGCTTCATTTTGAAGGTTAAAAACGATCAACCCACCGAAAATAAAAGGAAAATAATACTTATGTCTCCGCATGATACACTCCAGAAATCTCATGGGGACGTTTATTTATGACATAATTTTTCTGAATTATAACAAGTTTTAGAAATAATTTGAATTGATGAAATTCAAACAATCCTACAGAATACCATTCACAAAATACAAAATCTTATCGGGATTTTATATTGTATAATTTGAAAATTAACCCAAACCTATAAAATAAATACGATTTTTATTAATAATTTATATTATAATATAAAATATTACCTTCGCAATACGGATTTAAATTCCAAATTTTCAGAGAAATTTCATGTTGTAGGAGACTGTCTAATTTTATGACTGTCATACCCGCAGTTTCTCAAAATTCTTTATCTCATCAGGGATGACCTACCAGAACAATGGCTGTACCTTTAAAATCAAAGGAGCATTACAAATCTGAGAAACTACCGGAAAAGAAACTGTCGCTCTGAATACCTCTGATGGTCTTTGGAGAAGACTTTTCCGTCGTTTCACAACCTCAAAATGCACTCAACAAAAAAAGGGCCCGCTCGAAAGCGGACCCCATTTCCTTCAACGGTAGCCTTACGACGACCGTTCAGCATCCCGAAATCAGTTGGATGGTGCTTCAGCATCCGTCGGAGCAGACGTCTCAGTAGCAGCCTTCTTGTGGTGTTTGTGATGCTTCTTCTTGTGGTGGTGCTTCTTCTTGCTCGTCGTGTCCGTAGCCGTTGCAGCATCCGTGGCGGCAGGAGCAGCAGCTTCCGGAGCGGCTGGCGCTGCAGCAGGAGCTGCAGCCGTCGGGGCCGTGGTGGTTTCTGCCGGAGCGGCAGGGTCAGCGAAAGCCGGAGCAGCCGTCAGGGCCAGGGCAGAAACGGCAGCGATAAGGGAACGATTGAAAAGGCGCATCTGAGAACAAAGCTCCAGAAAACTGAAAAACGGACCACATGTCAGAAAAACTGAAGTGGCCATACTTCGAAAGTAACACCAGACAACGCCTTCGTCGTGCATTAACTTTTTGAAATTTCAGGGTGATAGCGACTTGTCTTCGCAAAGACGCCTCAATTCCGCCAAAGTCCCGACCAGGACTTCCTGATTTCTTTCCTACGACTCTCGGACAAAAAAAACGCGCACCGGAAACCCGATGCGCGTTCTTCATGCTCTTTCCCAGAAGGAAAGATCAGGCTTCGCGGCTTTTGGAAGCGCGCTTACGCTCGTTCGGATCCAGATAGCGCTTACGGATACGAATGGCGGACGGCGTCACTTCAACCAGTTCATCGTCTTCGATGTAGGCGATGGCCTGCTCAAGGCTCATACGGCGCGGCGGCGTCAGAAGCAGGGCTTCATCCTTGCCGGAGGCACGCATGTTGGTCAGCTTCTTTTCACGGACGGCATTGATGTCCAGATCGTTCTCGCGGGAATGCTCACCCAGGATCATGCCTGTGTAAATCTTCTCGCCAGCATCCACGAACATCGTGCCACGGTCCTGCAGGGAGAACAGGGCGTACTGCGTCGTCTGGCCATCTTCAGCGGAGATCAGGGAGCCGTTACGGCGACCTTCGATCGTGCCGACATATGGGTGATAACCATCGAACAGACGGTTCATGAGGCCCGTGCCGCGCGTGTCGGTCAGGAACTCGCCATGATAGCCGATCAGGCCACGGGACGGGATCAGGAACGTCAGACGGACCTTGCCACCACCGGACGGACGCATGTCCTGCATCACACCCTTACGCAGGGACATCTTCTCGACAACAACGCCGGAATAAGGCTCGTCCACGTCGACCAGAACTTCTTCGAACGGCTCTTCGCGCTCGCCGGTCTCTTCGTTTTCACGGAAGAGCACACGCGGACGACCGATCGTCAGCTCGAAGCCTTCACGACGCATCGTTTCAATCAGAACGCCAAGCTGAAGTTCGCCACGGCCGGCAACTTCAAAGGCTTCGCTTTCCGGGCTTTCCGTAACCTTAATGGCCACGTTGCCTTCGGTTTCCTTGAAGAGACGGTCACGGATCTGACGGGACGTAACCTTCTTGCCTTCACGGCCACCCAGCGGACCATCGTTGATACGGAAGGTCATGGACAGGGTCGGCGGATCAACCGGGCGGGACGGCAGCGGCTCGCTGATGGACGGATCAGCAATCGTGTCAGGAATCGTCGCTTCGGACAGACCGGCCACGGCCACGATGTCACCGGCTTCGGCTTCATCAACCGGCACGCGGTCCAGACCACGGAAGGACAGCAGCTTCGTCAGACGACCGCTTTCAACAATCGTTCCGTCCGGACGCAGCACGCGCACCGGCATGTTCACCTTCGCACGACCCTGGTCGATACGACCCGTCAGGATACGGCCAAGGAAGTTGTCGCTCTCGAGAATGGTGGCAACCATGCCGAAAGGCGCATCCTTGTCGACGTTTGGCGTCGGAACGTGGCGCAGAACCAGATCGAACAGTGGGGACAGGTCCTTCTTCGGTCCGTCCAGTTCCAGATCTGCCCAGCCCTGACGGCCGGAAGCATACAGCATCGGGAAGTCGAGCTGATGCTCGTCAGCGCCGAGGGAGGCGAACAGATCGAAGATTTCTTCGTGCACTTCGTCCGGACGCGCATCGCTACGGTCGATCTTGTTCACGACCACGATCGGACGGATACCGCGGGCTAGAGCCTTGCCCAGAACGAACTTCGTCTGCGGCAGAGCGCCTTCAGCGGCGTCAACGAGGATGATCGCGCCATCCACCATGCTCAGGATACGCTCGACTTCGCCACCGAAGTCAGCATGGCCCGGGGTGTCGATGATGTTGATGCGCGTCTCTTTCCAGACAACGGACGTGCACTTGGCGAGAATGGTGATGCCACGCTCGCGTTCGAGGTCATTGCTGTCCATCGCGCGATCAGCAACGTGCTGGTTCTCGCGGAAAGAGCCGGACTGCTTGAGGAGCGCATCAACCAGCGTGGTTTTGCCATGATCGACGTGCGCGATGATGGCGATGTTACGGATTTCCATGTGGTCTTCCAGACGGTGCATCGAAGATAAGAATTTGCGCCGTCTTCTGCACCGAATCCCGCGAATATGCAAACTCTGTCGCAGTCTTTTCGCATAAATCACGACTTGAGCATGGACGGAAGCTGGTCCAAATCATCAAAAAACACTGTCTTTTCGCGAGTAGACTCCATCATGTCCAACACAACACCAACCGGGCCTTCTGCCCCGGGAACCGATGCCCTGAGCCAGCTTGGCCGCAATACGCCTGCTGCGAGCTGCCCTGAAGAAGCCGTTCTGGAGCGCGTCCCCTCCCCGCATCAGGGCCGCAAATATGTTGTCCGTTTCACGGCACCGGAATTCACGTCTCTCTGCCCGGTCACAGGCCAGCCGGATTTCGCGCATCTCGTGATTGACTACATCCCGAGCAAATGGATCGTGGAAAGCAAATCCCTCAAGCTGTACCTCACCAGCTTCCGCAATCATGGGGCGTTCCACGAAGACTGCTCAGTCGCCATCGCAGAGCGTCTGGTCGAGCTGCTTGATCCGGAATGGCTGCGGATTGGTGCCTACTGGTATCCCCGCGGCGGCATCCCGATCGACGTGTTCTGGCAAACGGGCGAGCCGCCCGCAGGCGTGTGGATTCCGTCCCAGGATGTTCCGGGCTACCGGGGTCGCGGCTGAGGCATGACAGAAGCGGCTGCCATTGCCCGGTCGGGCGGTCCTGTCACTCAGGCACGCCTTACGGTCGATTTCAGGCGGCTGGGCCTTGAGCCCGGCATGACTGTTCTGGTCCATACCACCATGAGCCGGATCGGCTGGGTGTGTGGCGGGGCCAGAACCGTGATCGAAGCCCTGTTTCAGGCTGTAGGGCCGGAAGGCACGATTGTCATGCCAGCCCAGTCCTCGGAACTCAGTGACCCTGCCGGATGGTGCGAGCCATCAGTCCCTCAGACCTGGTGGGACACTATCCGGGCAAGCATGCCGGCGTTCGATCCCCGCCTCACGCCCACACGCGGCGTCGGGACTGTGGCCGAAATGTTCCGCACCTGGCCGGGCACACGCCGGAGCCTGCATCCGCAGGTGTCTTTCAGCGCTCATGGCCCCCTTGCAGCAGAAATCCTCTCCAGCCAGCCCCTTGAAGATCCATTTGGCGTCATATCCCCTCTCGCTGCCCTGAAACAGGTTGGCGCATCCGTTCTGATGATCGGAACAGGCTGGGAAACCTGCACGGCACTTCATCTGGCAGAACGTCTGGTCGATCCACAAGGACCGACTTTCGATGACGCAACGGCCATTCTGGTGGAGGGGGAACGCAAATGGGTCCGTTTCCGGATGCCACACACAGATGTAGACCGCTTCCCGGCTCTGGGCGCGAAACTGGACGGACACCCAATGCTGCGCCATGGCCATGTCGGGGCCGCGTCTGCTCGCCTTTTTCCAATCGATCAGGCTGTCAGAATCGCCGTACAGTCATGGCGTGAACGCGCTTTTACGCCGTAAGGGCGGCACCCATGATCTGACGCGGCCGCTTTTTAAGCGCAAGAACCATCAGGGCAATCCCATAGAGCAGCGTCACACTCTCCAGCCCCGGATGCAGCACTGATCCAGACGTCAGGGAACGCGCCATGTCTGTGATCGGGATCAGAAGCGTCAGAAGACCTGCAAGACACAGTAGCGGCCCGATACTGCGCGTACCGCCCAACCACATCGCGACCAGCAGACAGACCAGAAGCACCGCATAAAACAGCGCTTCCACAGTCTGGTAATGGCCACCTTCGGGAAGGAAAGGCATAGCGGCCAGCACGGCAGAAATTCCGCTGACACACCCGATCATGCAGCCTGCTGTCAGCACTGACAGACACCGTGTTCCGAAACTGTCTGCGGTCAGCCCTTCAGAACGCTCTCGCCGTCGACGCGCTGAAAGCCAGAGCTGATTTCCGGAATAAAACAGAAACGCACCTCCAAAACCCAGAACGGCGTAAGTCCAGCGAACCAGCCACCCTCCGTAAGTTCCGAAATGCAGCGCGTAAATCAACGTCAGGGCCTGGAATGCCGATGTCTGATGGTTGGGAAGAAAATCTGTTGCGATCAGACGACCGGTGTAAGGATTCATATCTGCGTATCCTCCCTCCGGTCGACGCACGATCTGTGCCTTGCTCTGCACCATAACTCTCAGGGAAGGTTTTCCTCCCCGGCTGGAATAAACCAGTGCATCAGCCTCAAGATCCGGGGCCTGCCTGTTAAAAGCCTCCACAATAGCCATCGGCTCCAGCGGGAGTTGTGAGCCATGATCGGAGTAGACACGACCTTTCCCCGACTGATGAACCGCAGCGGGGAGGAACAGGGTTTTTTCCAGCGCCATAATCGGCTGCTGAAACGCAAACCCCGCAGCAGAAGCTGCCATCACGATATGAAACGGGAGCGAGCAAACCCCAAGAAGCGTGTGAAAATCGAGCCAGACCCGACGCAGAGTCTCAGTCATTCGCAGGGCGAAAAGATTACGGACCAGAGAGGGTAGCAGAACAATCGTGCCGGACACCAGGGCCACTGCATACAGAAGCGCCACAATGCCCATGACGAGCCGTCCATACTCCCGGTTCAGGGGCAGGCCGATACGCTGATGGAGGATATTGAGAAAATACATAGCCTGGGAAGGCGTGCGCGTCTGGGTGACAAGGCTACCATCCGGATCAAGTCCCGCATAAATGGTCCGTGCCGGACCGTGCTCTTTTTCAGAAGACGTCGTCCACATGAGACTGGAGGGGCTGGCAGCGTCGGGATGCAGCACCAGCGTGTAAGCAGTTGCCATGGACGGGTCAGAAGCCTGCGCCTTCTGCACCAGCTCTGACAGGCTCTGGACAGGAACGGGGGCAGGAAGTTTTGATGTTTGGGATGCCCAGTTTTCCAGCGGCAGTTCAAACATCGTCATGCCACCGGCATAGAACGCAATGAACAGAAACAGCCCCGCTGTGATGCCCGCCCAGCTATGGACGTTCCGGTAAAGCCGGATGATATCGCCGCGTATCTTCATGCCATGAGGCCCTGCAAAAGAAAGAACAGCGCCCACACGCTTCCGTTCAGCAGAGCCAGAACAAGCCATGCCTGCCGAGGGGAGCGGAACAGGAATGAAAACGCCACCAGAAGCCCCCAGACTGGCCCCGGAAACCAGCGCAGAAGCTGCGATGTGACGGTTTTAAACTGGGCATCAGCGTGAAAGAGCAGACCCAGGACCCCTAGCAACCCACTGGTCAATGCAGCCCCCAACACGAGCCCTGCCATAACTTTTCCGAACCAGCCCGTGCCGTCCAGAGGCTTCTGTTGCACGCCAGTCTTCACAGGAGGCGCCCCTGACTTCTGTAAACAGCGATCAGAAATGGCAGCAGCGCGCCACTCAGCATCAGAAGCGCACTCACAGTCAGGCAGGCGGACAGAACATGCTGTTCCTGAGCCATCACCATGACTGCCAGAAAGAGACACCCTCCTCCCGGCAGGAGGCCCTGAATGACCGTAAGAGGTCGGCGCAGCAGACATTGAGAGGGCGCAGAAAAATAAAATAGCCCGGACGCCAGAATCGTCAGGACAACAGAAGCAAACTCAAACATGACCAGCCCGTTACCAGCGATAAGACAAAGTGACGAAAACCGCCCGTCCGGGCGCCCATGCACAGGCAACCGAGCGGGTACAAACGGCGACGTAATGCCGGTTTGCAATATTCGTACCGTTAAACTGGACGCCAAAACGCTGGTAATCCAGATGAGCCTGTAAATCCCAGACAAGCTGGCTTGGGACCGTAAAAGTCTCGGGAAGGGCTCCAGCCGTGTTACCAGTATAACGAACGCCGCCTCCCACGCCCGTTACCCAGTTTCTGTTCAGACGAAAGTCACGCTTTAGAAACAGGGACGCCATATGAGACGGGATCGCAACCGGACGCTGGTTTTTCTGTGCCTCGACGGTCGTTTTGGTAATCCTCGGGTCCTGGTAAGTGAATGACGCCATAAAGTCGATCCTGTATGGCAGTCGCCCTATTCCTTCCGCTTCAAAGCCCCGCGTTCTCTGCTCACCCGTCTGAATGTCATACGTTGAATCCGCGGGGTCTGTCGTCAAAACATTGGTTTCCACAAGATTAAAGAAATCCGCCGTCAGCATGAAGTCCTCCCCCACGCCGTGTGGTGGCCTGTACTTCAAGCCAGCCTCAATCTGCCGTCCGCGTGTGGGAACGAATGCCGTATTCTCACGCGTTGTTCCAACCTGAGGCTGAAAAGACGTCGCATACGACACATAGGGTGCCAGCCCGATACTGGATTTATAGAGCAGGCCGACCCGCCCGGTGAAAGCATTGTTTTGCTGTGGTGTTTCACCACCAGTCAGATTGTTTACAGTCAAACTCTGCGTAAAGTCTTCACGACCGGAAAGCGTCAGGTAAAAGTGATGCCAATCCGCCTGCTCCTGAACATAAATTCCTGTCTGGGTTTCCGTCTCATTGGTATTGGTCCTGGTCCCATAAGTTGGCCAGCTAATCGCACGGTAAACAGGAGTGTACAGATCTATAGACGGAGCTGTTTTCTGCCCACGCCGGTTTGCCAGAAAATCACTTCGGGAATCCACACCCGCCAGTACCTCATGCTTTATGGGACCAGTGCCAAATTTCAGATTTGAGCGCGTATCAAGTGTTACATTATTATAGTTTGCAGATTGTCGGAGTGCCTGCCTGGACAGCGTACGCTGATCGGAAGACAGAGCGACAGCCGTCACGAACCGATAATCCAGATCCAGATGCGCGTAACGCATATTCTGACTAACAGTCCAGTTGGGGGTTAACTTGCGGGTGACGCTATAACCAATCGCAACCTGGCGTTTTGAATACACATCGTAATCTGCGTCACTGCTCAGAAAATTACGGGCAATATATCCATATCGGCTCGCAGAAACCGTACCGTTCGCGGGCAAAAACTGTGCTGTTGAACCTACATCAAGCTGTTCATAGCTTGCCAGAATTGTGAAATCCGTCTTGTTATCCGGATGCCATCGCAGCGATGGCGCTACATACACTTCATTGTTCTTGATGTTTTTTGCGTATGTATCCGACTTGCGCAAAAGCCCGTTAAACCGCCATAAAAGCGTCTTTCCGGAATTTATCGCCCCACCCACGTCTGCCGCGCCCTGTACACGACTATAAGAGCCCGTCTGGAACGCCACCTGACTCTGCTGATCTTCACGCGGTCGCTTGCTCACGGCATTTATAATGCCGCCAAGCTGACCTGAGCCATATAATGCCGAGGACGCACCGCGCAGCACGTCCAACTCTTCAAGCCCCCAAGGCTCTATACTGAAGGACTGGGAAGACGCAGCATCTGGCGTACGCGTTCCATCCAGGTAAATATCTGGTGAAAAGCCACGAATAGTCCCGAAATACCCTCGTGGATCGTCTTTGGACCCATAGTCAGAAACCCCGGCTGCGTAACGTACGGCGTCGGAAATACTCCGCGAATTGAGCATAGCCATACGAGCCTGCGTAATAACCGTCAGGTTCTGGGGAACATCTTCCAAAGGCGTAGAGGTTTTCGTCGCTGCTGCCCCACTTCCTGCGAGCAACCCCGTATGGGCTGCCCGCACCTTCAGGCGCTCTTCGCGGATTGCAATGGAAGACGGACCCGTCTGTTCAAGTGGAACGGTAGAATTTTGATGGTTTTCCTGAACATGAGGATGCTTTGCACGATCCTGTTCAACCTCCTGCGCACAGGCCAGACCTGAAGGCACACCAAGCAACATCGTTGCACAGGGAATAAGACACGACCGTACCCGCACCGCACAATCTCCGAAAAGGCGAGCGGGGAGATAACACTAATGATAATTATTCTCAACAACAAAAGGGAAGAAAATCCCTAACGTTTCCACAATTTCCATCATACGTCCCAGAAGTTATCGAACGAGACGCGCGATTACGTCTCGATCCCCAGCTGGCCTTGGAAATACAGCAACGGAGCCTCATCCCGAACCTCGATGCTGGTGGGACGCGCCATAAAGAGCGCATGAGTGCCCCCCTGAAACGTCTCGACAAGCTCACAATGCATCTGCACCAATGCGCCATCAATGAAGGCCGTTCCGTCTTCCGACCGCACCACGACGTCCGAACCGAACTTGTCGGCGGTGCGGCTGGCAAAGAGCATGGCCACGTCTTTGTGGCTGTTGTTCAGGATACTCAGCCCGAAACGGCCAGCCTCGGCAATCGCTTTGTAGGTCGAGCTGCCACGATGGAGGCAGATCAGGAGCAACAGCGGGTCAAGGGAAACTGACGTCAGAGCGCTGATGGTCGCCCCCTGTTCTCCTTCGCTTCCTTTGGCCGTCACAACAGCGACACCTGTTGCGAAATGGGACATGGCCCGGCGAAAGTCCTGCTCATTCAGTGTCGTCATGACAACTCTCCTGCCATCGTCGAAATCTTTGACCTCCGCCCCCTTACAGGAGAACTGCAGTCCTCACCAGAACCCTAACGGAAACACCCGGCCTCAGAAGCGAGCGGTCATGGGATGTGCGCCCATACGTCCGCCTTCCCGATCAAGCGCCGTAATGGCTGCCATATCGGCATCATCAAGCGAGAAATCGAAAACATCCAGATTTTCGGCCAGACGCTTCAGATTTGCTGATTTCGGAATCACGATAAATCCGCTTTGCAGGTGCCAGCGAATGATAACCTGCGCCGGTGTTCGTCCAACGTGACGGGCAACTGCACCAATGGTCGCATTCTCCAGAAACTGCCCCTGCCCCAGCGGACGCCACGCCTCTGTGCGAATGTTATGCTGTTCATTAAAGGCGCGAACCGCCTTCTGTTGAAAGAACGGATGAAGTTCAATCTGATTGACGGCCGGTACCACTCCCGTAGCATCCATAATCCGCTCCAGATGCTCAGGCTCGAAATTTGATACGCCAATGGATTTGACGCGTCCGTCTTTCTGCAAGGCCACAAGCGCCTTCCAGGTCTCAACATACTGTCCCTGCTCAGGCATGGGCCAGTGGATCAGATAGAGGTCGAGAACCGGACGACCCAGCAGGCGGCAACTTTCCTCGTAGGCACGGATCGTCCTGTCATATCCCTGCTCGTCATTCCAGACTTTCGTCGTGACAAAAACGTCCGGAGAACCAGCCAGACCTTCGCCAACACCGGCTTCATTCCGATAAAGCCGGGCCGTATCAACAGAACGATATCCAAGCTTTATCGCCTCACGAACAATATGAGCAGTTTCTTCGGGAGGTGTCTTCCAGACACCAAGACCAAGCTGCGGAATCACGCACCCGTCGTTGAGGGTAATGCGTGTCTGGTTGTCCATGTAAGAAACCGCATCAGTCATGAAAAAACTCCCTGCCGAGTATCAATGCTTTTTATCAAACGCCTTTTTGTCGATCCCGGTTCAGACCTGTTCGAGCAGATGATGGAGCTTGCGAAGAAGCGCATCCGTACTGAAAGGTTTGACCAACAACGCACATCCAGGCTCCAGCAGCCCTTCATCAAGGATGTTCTGCTCGGCGTATCCAGTAATGAACAGAACTTTCAGACCCGGAAATTTTTCTCTCATCCGGACTGCAAGCTGTCGACCATTCAATCCGCCAGGCATACCAATATCCGTAATCAACACATCCGGCTGAAGCGCAGGAAGACGATCCGCCAGTTCCATCGCAGAAATTGCATCCTCTGCGGTCAGAATCCTCGCCCCCAGATCTCCGATGACGTCACTGACAATCAGTCGAACAGCTTCTTCATCATCCACAATCATGACCAGCTTCCCGGACATCCAGGGTGGGCCACCCAGCGTCATCACGGAATTGGCCTCAGCAGCCGAGGCCCGTCCAGCAGGGCCGTCATATCGCGGCAGAAAAAGACAGACGGACGTTCCCTGCCCAAGCTGGGACTTTAGAGATACGCCACCGCCAGACTGGCGGGCAAAGCCGTAGATCATGCTCAGCCCGAGCCCCGTCCCCTTCCCTAACGGCTTGGTGGTAAAAAAAGGATCGAACGCCCGTTTCGCTGTTTCTTCAGCCATGCCACAGCCATCATCTTCCACCTGAAGCAGAACATAATCCCCAGGAGGAACGCCGACTTCATGTGCAGCGACATTTCCCAAAGTGGCATTACTGGTTGAAATCCGAAGCAGGTTACCTTTCTCCTGCATGGCATCTCGCGCATTAATGCAGATGTTCAGAATGGCATTCTCAAGCTGATTGGCGTCAATCCGCGTTGTCCAGATTTGCGGCGCCAACGTAAAGCTGAGCGCAATCGCTGGTCCGACACTGCCCTGCAACAGGGTTTCCAGACCACTGACCAGTTCATTGACATCTGTTTGCACTGGATCAAGTGGCTGACGACGCGAAAATGCCAACAAGCGATGCGTCAGGGATGAAGCACGACGAACGGCGTCCTGCGACGCTGTGAGATAACGCTCCAGACCAACTGTCCGACCCTGCGACAGGCGCATTTCCAGAAGCTCGAGACTCCCACCGATCCCGGCCAGAAGATTGTTGAAATCATGTGCCAGACCGCCTGTCAGTTGACCAACAGCTTCCATTTTCTGGGACTGACGCAGCTGTTCCTCCAGATCATTACGCTCGGTAATGTCGCGCCCTACACCATAGATACTGTCGCCTTCATTATTGAAGTTCCAGTTGTAGATCCGCCACGTCCCGTTGCGATGCAGCATCCGGACATCCAGCCCAAGATCAGACCAGGACGAACTTTGATGCGACCGGTCAAAAGCCTCACAAACCGCAGCCTGATCGTCGGGATGACACAACGCATCAATCCGCAGACCAATCAGCCCTTCCTGCGCATAACCCAAGGCCCGCAACCAGGATGGACTGACAGCAAGGTAGTGCCCACTCCGGCTGATGATAACAAACAGATCTTTGGCGATCGTCCAGAGGCGATCACGTTCCCGCGTTCGCTGGCGGATACGTTCCTCCAGCATCACATTCATTTCCCGAAGCTGCTGCTGCGTCTTAGCCTGACGCATGGCAGCATGGGTGCGGTCCGCAACAGCGCGGGTGAAAACAATTTCTTCTTCAGTCCAGACATGGGGAGCAGACGCATAAACGCACATCACACCAACAAGACGTCCGAATTTGAAAAGCGGGACATTCAGGATGGCACGAATACCCAAAGGCCCGAACCGCTCCGACCGCCCTGCCGTCATCGGATCCTGCTGCACGTCGGCAATGGCAATTGTCCGGCCCTGGGCCAATAACGGCCCATAATCTCCATAATCCCGAAAACTATGGAAACCCCGAACAGACACACGCTGCTGGAGATTGATGCCTTTGCCCAGACCCGCTGTTCCGGCAGGACCGATCAGCAGACCGGTGCCCGCTTCATCAACAGCGCCATAAGCCGCACAGGACACAGCAAGCTCCCGACACAGAATTTGTGCGGCAACGCCTTCCATTTCATCTGCAGTTTCCAGCGCACGCAGACGATCACCAAGCTCGACAAGCGCGATCTGCCGAAGCGACTGCCGTTTGCTCTGATCAATATCGAAAACGATACCCGTAAACCGGATCGCTCGCCGCTCATCATTCAGATCACAACGCCCGTTACCCTCAAACCAGCGAAGACCGCTCGGCGTCTGAACGCGGAATTCAAAATCACATTTCCCTCCCATCCGCACGGCTTGTGTTATGGCCTCGGCAACAGAGGCGCGATCATCCTGATCGATCGCATTATAGAACGCGGTAACCGGTACACCCTGCTGAAGGGCCTGAGTATCCAGCCCGAGAGTTTCTGCCAGTCGAGCATCCCCAATCACCAGACTGGAGTTATCGTCCCAGACCCAGGTTCCAGCGATGGCTCCAGCATCAAGCGCAAGCTTGAGCCGCACCGCGGACTGGTTCACTTCCGTCAGGTCGCGCCCGATCGCCAGCAGTTTCTGGACAGCTCCGTCTTCATCAAAGACCGGCGTGATAGCCACATCCCAGAAGCGGCGATTGCCCCGCATCGTGGTTGCATACCCCTGGAAACGACCGGTCTCACCCGCAATCGCAGCATTGACGGCCTGCACCGCCCGCGCCCGTGCCTGTGCCCGCCAAAGATCGACCCATGGAATACCGTGCAGGATAATCGGACTGTCCAGTTCCATGGCGCGTATCCCGCCTTCGTTGACAAAACGAATGCAGCCCTCGCGATCAAGAATATGAATGCAGTCTGGAGAGCTGGACAGAAGCAGCCGGGTAAATGCCTCGCTGGATCGCAAAGCTTCAGCAGTCATGGTGGCATTCGACAGATCGACAATAACCCCGACGCAGGACAGCTCCTCTCCCGCTGTCTTCTCATCATCCATCCAGGCACGCATGAGCAGATGCCGAACCATGGTCGGGCCATGCTCATGTGAAACAATGATCCGAAAACGGAGTTCGCAGCTTCCTTCCTGAAGGAGTTCTTCCTCCGCGACGGTTTCGTAGGCTTTCCGGTCCTCGGGATGAAGGCGGCTGTAGAAAGTCTCCAGGGACAAACCATGCGCCATCTGCGCGGAAGGCACGCCCCAGATCATTGCAAAACGCTCATCCCCGGAAACGGTACGCTTCACAAGATTGGCCCGGAAAAAGCCCATTTCTGCGGCTTCGGCCATGCGTTTGACGCGACGCTCCAGCCTTCTGAGCTGATCCGCCATGACGACCGGGGTCCGGTCCGGTTCAGGTCTGAAAATGTCCTGCGCGTATTGCTCACACAAGGCACGAACATTCTCCAGACCTGAACCGGCCTGACTGACACACAACCACACTTCCGGAGAGCCCGTATGAACAGACAAACGACAGGTCGAGGAGGATTTTAGAGAAGATTTCAGAACTTCCAGACGGGTCTCATCCCCCGCAGAAGCCAGAAGCCATTCCTGCCCACGCGCCTGCGCCAGAAGAAGAGCCGCACCACCGCCAAGAGTGGCGGCGAGCGCGAGGCAATGATTGATAGAGGACGTCTGAAAAGCCGCGCGGGTCTGACGCATTTCCGAAGACAGAAGTCTTTCTTCGTTGGCCAGTTGTCCCTCTTCGCTGCTCATCATGCATTTCCTCAGTCAAGTCCTGTCCATGGACAGGACAGTACTGCCCTTCAGTCTAACAGATCTAGGTCGGGACGTCCTGTGACCGTATGCGTCCTTTGGCACAAATCCCATGCGACTTTGCCGGGGGTAAGACGTTTCTGCCGTCACGAACATTTCATTAACAGGAGATTTCATCATGCTGGGTCTTGATCTGAGCGGCAGAACAGCCCTTGTGACCGGCTCTACCGGCGGAATTGGTCTGGCCATTGCCCGTCGACTGGCAGAAGCCGATGCCACGGTTATTCTCAATGGCCGCAAACAGGATACGCTCGACGGCGCTCTCGAGACCCTGCGCACGCATGTTCCTGGCGGGAACTTTCGCAGTGTGGTTGCGGATGTTGGTACGGCGGAAGGCTGTGATGCCCTGGTCGCCGCAGAAAGCCAGGTGGATATTTTGATCAACAATGCGGGCATTTTCGGCCCGAGCGACTTTTTCAAAACGACCGACGAAAGCTGGCAGAAGCTGTTTGAAGTCAATCTCTTTTCCGGAGTACGCCTCGCCCGGGCTTACATGCCAGGGATGAAAGAACGGAGCTGGGGACGCGTGCTGTTCATTGCCTCTGAATCCGCGTTCAATATCCCCGTTGAAATGATTGACTATGGCGTCAGCAAAACAGCCATGGTGGGATTGGCGCGTGGACTGGCCAAGGACATGGCAGGCACAAATGTAACGGTGAATTCGATCCTGCCCGGCCCGACACTGTCAGAAGGCGTTGAAGCCATGCTGAAAGCTCAAAATCCGGAGAGCAGCCAGCCTGTTGCTGAACTGGGTGCCGACTTTGTCAAAAAACATCGCCCCAGCAACATCCTTCAGCGCATGGCTACTGTGGATGAAGTGGCCAATATGGTCGTTTATGCAGCCTCGCCTCTTGCATCAGCAACAACGGGAGCCGCCTTGCGCGTGGATGGTGGGACAATCGATACGATCTGACGTTCTCAAACAGCGCATAAAAAAACCGGGCCTTTCAGGACCCGGTTTTTTTTGACTTCAACCGCGTCGGGCAGCGGCAATTTTCTGGTCAGTGCGATACTGGCTGAGTGCATAAACAGACCAGATGGCTGCCGGAATCCAGCCAATAACCGTTACCTGAAGCAACAGGCAGATGATCCCCGCAAACGGGCGACCAATGGTAAAGAACTGAAGCCAGGGCAGAAGAAGTGCCAGAATAAGACGCATGAAATGTTCCTTTCCTTAAACGGGGTGAACCATTGTTCGCGAGGAACGCCTCAGATGCAATACTGGCTCAATGGGCCTTCCCCTCTTTGCAGTCTCCTCCGTCCCGGCAAATCAGTTCCAGCAGAAGCACGGAACGTCCCGTAACGACATATTCAAACTTCTGCTCAAAAACTTCCTGTTCCACAGCAGCACCTGCATCCGGTTGATTGGTATCGAGCAGAAGCTTCCAGCGCCCCTCCCCTGTTTCCGGCAGAATGAAAGGAACAGAGTCTTTCCATCCATTGAGCACGATCAGAACCGTCGCATCCGAGCCACGGCGCATGATACCACTGCGTTGGCTTCGGCCATCAATCATGAGCCCGAAACACTGATCGTGCTGCCAGTCTTCCGGCATCATCAGCCCCCCCGTTGCCGTAACCCAACTCAGTTCCTGAACATCCAGTTCCTTGTTGTAGGCTTCCGTCAGAAACCGGCTGCGATGCAGGATCGGATACCGATGACGCAGTTCTGTCAGACGTTGCACAAAAGACTGAAGTCTCTTGCCTTCATCGCTAATGTCCCAGTGCAGCCAGGAAATTTCATTATCCTGGCAATACGCATTGTTATTACCCTGCTGCGTCCGACCAAACTCGTCTCCCGCAACAATCATTGGCGTTCCCTGAGACAAAAGCAGGGTAGACAGCATATTCCGGCACTGACGCCAGCGAACGGCATTGATGTCCGGATCGTCTGTCGGCCCCTCAACCCCATAATTGTAAGAGCGGTTATCCGGTGAGCCGTCTTTGCCGTCTTCGCCATTCGCTTCGTTATGGCGCTCATTATAGGACACGCAGTCCATCAGCGTGAAACCATCATGCGCCGTGACGAAATTCACGCAGGCCCATGTCCGACGGCCGCTATGATTGAAACGGTCTGGACTGGCTAGCAGCCGAGGGGCTAACGCACCGGATTTTGCCTCGCCTCGCCAGAAATCACGTGTCGTGTCACGGAAAACATCATTCCACTCAGCCCAACCCGGGGGAAAATTCCCAACCTGATATCCCCCTGGCCCTACATCCCAAGGTTCTGCAATCAGTTTGACATGAGAGAGGATCGGGTCCTGCTGGCAAACACGCAGGAAACTCGAGTCCTTATGGAAACCATCATCTTCACGCGCAAGTATCGTTGCAAGGTCAAACCGAAATCCATCAACACCCATTTCCTCCACCCAATACCGCAGACTATCTGCAACAAACCGGATGCAGTTCAGATGCGTCAGACTGAACGTATTTCCCGTACCCGTTTCGTTAATGTAATGTCTTTTACTATCCGGCATAAGACGGTAATAGGACGCATTGTCCAGACCACGGAAAGAGAGCGTTGGCCCCAGTTCATTGCCTTCTGCCGTGTGATTATAAACAACATCCAGAATAACCTCGAGACCTGCCTCGTGACAGGCCCGAACAAGCGCTCTGAATTCCTGAGCCGCATTGTCTGGTTCGGAAGCATAATGACTTTCGGGAGAAAAGAACCCGATCGTATTGTAGCCCCAGTAATTGCTCAGTCCCTTGTCCGCGAGGAATTTGCTATTCACAAAACTCTGAACTGGCAGGAATTCAACTGCCGTCACGCCCAGATCTCGAATATTTTTCAGCAATGTCGGATCAGACAAACCAGCATAAGTTCCGCGAATTTTTTCAGGAACCTGCGGATGAAGCTTCGTATAACCCTTCACATGCATTTCGTAGATGACCGTATCCGTCCATGACGTTTGCGGCCTCTCAAAATGCTGCGGCGTTGGATCAATAATAATGCTTTTAGGGACGAAAGGCGCACTGTCTTCTGGATTGAAGCTCAGATCCTTGTCAGCATGGTCAAGCACATAACCGAAAAGTGCCGGGTCCCACGTGAGATCTCCATGAAACGCACGGGCATACGGGTCAAACAGCAGTTTATTCGGATTAAATCTGTGCCCTTCATCCGGCTCATACGGTCCATGAACACGATAGCCATAAAGCTGCCCTGGCTTCAGATCAGGAACCCAACCATGAAAGACGTGATCCGTATATTCCGGAAGCTTGATCCGGTCTGTTTCCCGCTTGCCATCGTCATCAAAGAGACACACTTCGACCGATTTCGCGTGGGCTGAAAAAACTGCGAAATTGACCCCGTCATTTTCAAACATGGCTCCCAGACGATTGGGAGAACCTTCCTGTAATCCCTTCTGGCGCGAACTGCTCATAGTCATTGTTCCAGAAAAGACGCGCGCCGGTTTTCCTGCCCCATGGCAGAGCCGCGCAGCCTTCAGATCCGTAACGCGGCAAGAGCCCGTGAAAGAGGCGATAACTTATCCGTGATCCCGTTTCCAACACCCTCTGTCAGGCGTTGTGCCATCAGAAAGCCAAAAATCAACAAACGTCCCCGAATAACTGGGCCGACAGCAAGAAGGGTGTGTGCCATGCTCCAGAATACGCCCACCTCCACAAAACGGGAGTTACAGCTCCTATCGATCGCTGCCGAGATGTATCCTTTCATCAAAACGGGCGGACTGGGAGACGTTGTTGGCTCTTTGCCAGATGCTCTTGAGAAGCAGGGCGTCAGCACACGGACCCTGTTACCAGGTTATCCAGCTGTTCTTCGCGCTCTCTCCAATAGAGAAGAAATAATCCGGATTGATAATGTTCTTGGACACACAGTGACAGTCCTGTGCGGAAGAACAGAGGGCAATACCGTTTATACTCTGGATGTCCCTGCACTCTATGATCGGCCGGGCAATCCCTACCTTGAACCTTCCGGACACCCCTGGAGCGACAATGGCATCCGCTATGCCGTTCTGAGCCGCGTTGGGGCGTTGATCGCCGCGGGACTGCTCCCAGACTGGAAACCTGATGTGGTTCTGACACATGACTGGCACGCCGGTCTTGTGGCTCCCTACCTCCATTACATGGAAGGCACGACACCCCCGGTCGCGCATGTCATTCATAACCTCGCGTTTCAGGGGCTCTATCCTTATGACATGCTCCAAACCTTCGAGTTGCCTGACGATGCCTTCACGCCTGACAAGCTTGAGTATTACGGGCAGATCAGCTTCATGAAGGGAGCGCTTCAGCTCTCCGACCGGCTGATCAGCGTCTCTCCAACCTATGTCGAAGAAATCCAGACACCAGAAGAAGGCATGGGGCTGGATGGCGTTTTGCGGGCCCGTTCAAATGTTCTGACAGGCATCCTGAATGGCGTGGACCTTCGGGAATGGAACCCCATGACGGACCCGTCTGTATTCTTCCCGTATGCTGTAGGCGACATTATCGCGCGCCGCGCCAACAAACGTGTCTTCCAGGCAGAATTTGGCCTCCCCCAGAAAGCAGACGCTCTCCTGCTCGGGATGGTCAGCCGCCTGACCACACAGAAAGGTGCTGATCTTCTGGCCCGGCTGGCTCCGCGTCTGTTTCAGGAGAATATCCAGCTTGCGGTGGTGGGCACGGGTGACGAAGCCATCATGCAGGAATTTGCAGCGCTTCGGAGCCGCTACCCTGACAATTTCGTCTGCCATCTTCGGTACAGCGAGGTCCTCGGACACAGACTGCATTCTGCCGTAGATGCTTCCCTGATTCCATCGCGGTTTGAACCCTGCGGCCTGACCCAGTTTCATGCACTCCGCTACGGATCAATTCCCATTGCCGCACGTGTTGGGGGATTAAGCGATACGATCATTGACGCCAACTCCGCTGCGGTTTCAGAAGGCGTCGCAAACGGCATCCTGTTCTCTCCCACCACGGAAGACATGCTGTATCTGGCCATCCGTCGGGCTCAAACCCTGTTCCGCCAGAAAGCTGTCTGGGCACGGATGCAGCGCAATGGAGCCCTCCATGATGTCTCGTGGAATGGGAAGGCTGCTCAGTACGCTCAGGTACTACACGAAATGTCCGGATACGAAACAAAAACCACTGATACGGGTACCGATATCGCCCCCCGGCGCGCAGATCCTGCTTCAGCACGCCCCCGTCTGTCTCGGCAGGTCGCTCGCATGCCCCGGACATCCGGCGGAACGACCATATCTTCTCTTATTTCCTTTTCACCCCGTACGGGCACCGGCCCCTGAAAGTTTTCCCCTATGCACGCTCGTACGGTCGATCCAGCACTGCAAGACATGATTAACACCCTGATGATGGGTCAGTGTGGCGATCCTTTCGCAGTGCTGGGGCGTCATCGGGACCATCGACAGGATATCGTCAGAGTCTTCTACCCTGATGCCGTAGAAGTGCATTTGATGATCCAGCAAGCTTCTGGCCAAACTGTTGAAAAAATCATGCGCCGAATTGATGATCGGGGGCTTTATTCAGCGACATTACCACGCTCGGCACACTATTTCCTGCGTATCCGCTGGGCCGATGCCTGGCAGGAAACACATGATCCTTACAGTTTCGGTCTGCTGTTAGGGGATATTGATCTTTACCTGTTCTCGGAAGGAAAGCATCAGCAGATCGATCGTATGATGGGCGCCATTCCCATGACCGTGAACGGTATAGAAGGCGTGCGTTTTGCCGTCTGGGCACCCAATGCCCGGCGCGTCTCGGTTGTCGGTGATTTCAATATCTGGGATGGCCGCAGACACTGCATGCGCCTTCGCCATGGATCAGGCATCTGGGAACTGTTCATTCCTGGCGTCCAGGCCGGAGAACGATACAAATACGAAATAGTATCCCATAGCGGAAAAGTACTTCCTGCAAAGGCGGATCCATATGCCAAGGCGGCAGAACTCCCGCCGGCCAATGCCTCCGTTATTGCTCCTCCAGATGCATTTGAGTGGCACGATGAGGAATGGATGGCTGCTCGCCCTTCTCGACAATCCAATACTGCCCCCCTTTCAATCTATGAAATTCATGCGCCCTCCTGGCGTCACCCTCAGCATGGTCGTGAGATCATCAGTTGGGACGAACTGGGGGATACCCTCATTCCGTATCTTCAGGACCTCGGCTTTACCCATCTGGAACTTCTGCCTATTGCGGAATATCCATTTTCCGGTTCCTGGGGATACCAACCTCTCAGCCTGTATGCCCCAACAGCCCGTCATGGATCCCGTGCACAGTTTGCCAGGTTCGTTGACCGCTGCCACCAGGCAGGCCTGGGGATTATTCTGGACTGGGTTCCCGCGCATTTCCCAGCCGATCAGCACGGTCTCGCCCAGTTCGATGGAACGCATCTCTACGAGCATGCTGACCCGCAGGAAGGTTACCATCAGGACTGGCATACGCTCATTTACAATTACGGACGCAACGAGGTCTGTGGCTTTCTGGCAGGCAGCGCTTTGCACTGGCTGGAACAGTTCCACATTGACGGTCTGCGTGTAGATGCCGTCGCATCCATGCTCTACCGGGACTACAGCCGCAAAGACGGGGAATGGCGCCCCAACATTCATGGCGGCCGCGAAAATCTTGAGGCCGTCAATTTCCTGCATCATCTGTCGGAAACACTCCATGACCTGCATCCAGGCACACTCCTGATTGCGGAGGAGTCAACATCATGGCCTGGAGTGACTGCGCCAGCCCGAACTGGTGGTCTCGGTTTCGATTATAAATGGAACATGGGCTGGATGCATGACACGCTGCGCTACATGCAGCGCGACCCGCTCTGGCGCGGTTACCACCCGTCGGACCTCACCTTCGGGATGATCTATGCCTATTCTGAGCGCTTTATCCTGCCACTGTCGCATGATGAAGTCGTTCACGGAAAAGGCTCTCTGCTGGGCAAAATGCCGGGAGACGACTGGCAGAAACATGCCAATCTTCGCGCCCTTTATGCCCTGATGTGGGCTTATCCCGGTCGCAAACTCCTATTTATGGGCGGAGAAATAGCCCAACCACAGGAATGGAATCACGACGGGGAACTCGCCTGGCATCGTCTTTCAGACCCGCTCGGACGCGGTGTTCATGCCTTGATCCGTTCCCTCAACTGGCTCTATCGGCATCTTCCAGCGCTTCATACGCTTGATGATCGCCCCGAAGGTTTCCAGTGGCTGATCGCGGACGATACACAGAACAGTGTGTTTGCCTGGGTCCGATACACCCCCAATGCCCCTCCAGTGCTCATTGTAGGAAACATGACACCCGTTCCGCGTTGGGACTATCGCATTGGCGTTCCATGGGGTGGCCCATGGCAGGAACTGCTGAATACGGACGTTGATATTTTTGGCGGTAGCCATCTGGGCAATCAGGGTCAGGTTTATGCGCAGGATATTCCTTCTCATGGACTGGACCATTCTGTCAGCCTGACGCTCCCTCCTCTGTCTGTTCTCTATCTTTCTCCCGCCTCCTGAAAAACAAGGGGTCATTCCATGTCTTCATTCAGATTCAGGAACCGCTTTGGTGCGGAACTTATTGCTCCGGACAAGACGCGTTTCACACTCTGGGCACCCTCCTGTGACAGGGTCGTCGTCGAGGTGGAAGACCTTGCTCCCATCACCATGCGTCGTCATTCAGACGGAACCTTCACAGCCGAAGCGCCCTGTGGGGCCGGAGCACGCTATTTCTACAGGGTTCGGGACGAAATAACGGTTCCAGATCCTGCAAGCCGCTTTCAACCCGATGGTGTGCATGGCCGCAGCGAAGTTCTGGACCCGGACACTTACGACTGGAAGCATCCGGACTGGAAGGGACGTCCGTGGGAAGAAACGATCATTTACGAGACACATCTGGGCCTTGAAGGCAATTACGAAGGCATGAAAGCGCGCCTTCAGGAACTGGCCGACCTTGGCATCACGACTGTTCAGTTCATGCCCGTCAACAGTTTCAGCGGGCATTGGAACTGGGGCTATGATGGCGTACTTGTCTACGCACCCACTCCGGCCTACGGACGCCCGGATGATCTCAAAGACCTGATCGATCATGCCCATTCACTGGGACTGATGGTCTTTCTGGATATCGTTTATAATCACTTCGGGCCGGACGGAAATTACCTTCTGGAATATGCCAAAGGCTTCTTCGACCCCCGGTATGATACACCATGGGGCGACGGCATTGATTTCCACAATCCCATCGTGGCGGATTTCTTCATCGACAATGCGCTGTACTGGCTGATGGAGTATCGTTTTGATGGTCTGCGCATTGATGCTGCATGGGCCATTACGGATCGAAAATGGTTCTATAAGCTCCAGAGCAGAATTCATAAGACCGTCGAAAAAGGACGCCACGTCCATCTCATTCTTGAAAACGAGAACAATGATTCAGGCCTGTTGAGGGATGGCTATTCCGGGCAGTGGTGCGAAGACTGGCACCATACCCTGACCGTCATGTTGAGCGGCGAGGACAAAGGTTTTTTCCGGCCTTTCCATACAGAGACAACCGCTCTTCTCAAACGCGTTCTGACGGAAGGCTTTGCCTGGCAGGGAGAATATTTTCCACCCCGGAAAAAGGCACGCGGCACACCCAGCAGTGACCTTCCTCCCACCAAGTTCGTCACGTTTCTCCAGAACCACGATCAGATCGGCAATCGTCCGCTTGGGGAGCGCCTGATTACTCTCTCAAACCCTGATGCCTTTCAGGCCGCTTACGCTCTGTTGCTGTTATGCCCCATGACACCCATGCTGTTTCTGGGCGAGGAATGGGGGTCCACAACACCCTTCTACTTTTTCTCGGATTTCCATGGAGAAATTGGCAAAAAAGTCATTCTCGGTCGTGAGGAACAGTTTGCGGAATACTGCAACCTGACGGATCCGGAGATCCTCAAGACACTTCCCAATCCCATAGACCCGAAAACCTTCAGACTTTCCAAACCGGACAGAAGCCAACGAGACTCCCCGGCGGGACAGGCCTGGCTGGCCATGACAAGAGAGCTCCTGTCGCTCCGACACTCGAAAATTATGCCCTATCTGAAAGGCGCTTATAGTGCAGGAGCCGATATTCTGGGAGATAAGACTGTCGTGGCGCGCTGGACGCTGGCAAATGGCAGTCTTCTGACTATCGCCATCAATCTTGGAAAAGAGAATGCCTCTTTCACAGACCCGGAAACGGTTTTCTACGACACCGCTTCCGATCGCCGTCCCGGCACGCTTCCTGCTGAAAGTTTAGTCGCAGGACTGGATCGTCCTCTTTAAAGGGGACGATCGCTCCCGCTGGACGCCGTCTTCTCACTCAACCAGCCCCCCTGGAAGCCTGCGCGTTGCAAACCATCACGCAGGTAAGGGTTCTTTTTCATCACGTCCCATACGAAACCGCTGCGCCAGTTTTCGAGCATCAGCAGGATTGGCCCCTGATCAATGCCAAGCTGCTGCCCATCTACCCAATAATCGTTCTTGTCCTTGAAGGACGGATTGAAGGAATCCAGGAAGCCATACTGGTTATAGATCCGGTTTCCATAGCGCTTTTGCATTTCTTCAAGAGCAGGAAGTGCAATTTCCGGTGCAAAAGCAATGGATCCGCCGGCCGCAGTCGGCGCAATCGTTCCATCATCCAGAATGTAATCGCGTCCGGCCCCACGCGCACTGTACGCCAGATAATGACGCGGCTTACCGTCATAATCCTGATGCGCGTCACCCGGTCCATCGCACGCCGTCAGGCCCCAGATATTCGCGCCATAATCTTTCCAGTCGCCTGGATTGGCCTGTGCATAGGCGCGCTGCGCATACACGGCTTCACGTCCGTTCTGGAAATAATCATCATTATGCTTGCGATTGAAGTCATCCTGAATGCCACGGAAGTCAATCCAGGATTCACTGTACTGATGACCAAACATCGGCGCGAAATTCAGAAGCTGATGCCCCTGAAAATCCCCCCACTGCCCATCATAAGTCGCAGTCCACGTCTTCCATGTGTCGGCAGGCAATGGATGCGTCGGGGAAGCGATGGCCAGAAGGTAGATGATCAGACCTTCGTTATAGCCCTTCCAGTCCGTCGTGATGAAGTTGTTAGGCGGAGACCAACCCATGCTGAGCCAAGGGCCATGGGCTTTCATCCATGTCCAGTCAATCCGGCGATACAGACGATCCGCAATGTCGCGGATTTCCTTTTCCTTCGCATTGTCCTGATCATAGTAGGACTGTGCAAACAGAACGCCGCCCATCAGAAGTGTTGTGTCTACGCTTGAAAGTTCGGACCAGTCCGCGACGCGCAAACCCGTATTTGGATCAAGGAAATGATAGAAAAACCCTTTGTATCCGGATGCGCCGGACACCTTGTCATTCTGCGGCAGACTGATGAGAAACCGTAGCGTCGTCAGCGTGCGGTCCACCGCCTGATCGCGGGTAACATAACCGCGCTCCGCACCGATTCCGTAAGCCGTCAGCCCGAACCCGACACTGGCGATACTGGCTGCACCATTGGGAAGCGGCGAACGATCCGGCACCAGCCCGTTTTTCGGGTTGGCTGTATCCCAGAACCACCGAAATGTCCGGTGCTCCAGATCTTCCACGAAGGCCTGATCGGCTTTCGTCAGTGACGCTGGCTTATTAAGCTGCGCCACCACCGTGTTCGCTGCGAGAGCTGCTCCTGAAGAGAGTGCCAGATGCACAACCCCTGCCGCCGCCCCGGTTCTGAGAAGACGGGAAGAGGAGGCACAGAACTTTTGTCCTGCACGTCGTGCTGTCGAGAGAAACCTGTTGCCCGGCGCAGGCTGCATTCGAAAGTCAGTGCTCATGCGCCCAGCATAAGCGTAGACAACGCATCACTTGAACGTGGAGTGAGATCACAACATCGTGATGATTTTTACCCGCAGAAAACTGCGAATATTAACGAATATCATTAGCTCCGAAATTCAAGAATCAATACTATTTTGCAAGCTTCTGTTACACGCCCGATTCCCACTCGACAGGGGAAGCTCACTCTCCCAGAAACCGGGCCGCAATTTCTGCCGTAACAAAAGCAGCAATCATTTCAGGTCTTTTGTCCCGAACGCCAAAATCCCCGATCGGGCAGACCAGTTTATCGATCTGCTCCTGCGGAATATCGATCGCTCGGAATGCACTTTCAAAACGCTTGCGCTTCGTCCGGGAGCCAATCATGCCCACGTATCGCAAATCGTTCCGGGCCAGCGCAGCACCCGTGATCAGAGCATCCAGCGTATGACTCTGCGTCAGGACCAGAACGCCAGATCCAGCAGGCGTAGCATCAAGGATATTCTCCCAGTCGGACGTCACCTGCGCGTCAACGGCTGGCGGAACCGGTCCGAACTCATCCTCCCGGGCATCCACCCAGATGAGTTGCAAAGGCAGTAATGCGAGCGATTTTGCCAGAGCCCTGCCAACATGCCCGGCCCCGAACAGGATCAGCTGAGGCAGCCCCTCCCGCTCTTTCCAAGCTTCACGTTCAAGCGCATCCATGTCCACCACACGCTCGATGCCGACCGTGACTGCCCCCCCGCAACACTGGTTGATGGCCGGTCCCAAGGGAATGTGTCGCTCAAGACGTTCCCCGCCCTCCGTCAAAAGAGTCCTGGCCTCTGCCATGCAATCCCATTCCAGACGACCGCCGCCAATCGTCCCAACCTGCTCGCGCGACGTCACCAGCATGTAGGCCCCAGCTTCACGCGGAGTAGATCCTTTAGCGACCAGAACCATAATTCTGGCGACTGCCTCCCCCGCATCGCGCCAGCGGCGGATGGCTTCCAACATGGTCAGTCGATCTCGCCGCGCAGAATCATGGCAGTGTGCAGAACCCGCTCCGGCGTGGCGGGCGCATCAAGCTGGGGGCAGGTCTTGTAGTCATTCAGGCTGGCGAGAGCGTCCGAAATCGCCTGCAGGACGGCCACACCATGCACAAAAGGAGGCTCCCCAACGGCCTTGGACCGGAAAATCGTCTCCTCCTGGTTCGGAGCGTTTTCCAGCAATTCCACATTGAAAATCCGTGGCCGATCGGAACAGGCCGGGATCTTGTAGGTGCTGGGGGCATGTGTCCGCAAACGGCCCGCGGGGTCCCAGACCAGCTCTTCCATCGTCAGCCAGCCTGCGCCCTGCACGAAGCCACCTTCGATCTGCCCGACATCAATATCCGGATTCAGAGACTGCCCGGCGTCATGGAGAATATCCACGCGGTCCATGGTGTTTTCACCCGTCAGCAGATCAACGGATACTTCCGCACAGGCTGCACCATAGGCGAAATAAAAGAATGGACGTCCCCGCCCTGTTGCAGGGTCCCAGGAAATCTTGGGCGTTTTGTAAAACCCATTGGACGAGAGGGAAATACGTGCAAAATAAACCTGCCAGGCCAGTTGCTGGAAAGTCATGACATCTGACCCGACATGCACACCATCCGGCAGAAACTGCACGTCTTCTTTAGAGACGCTCCACTTCTCAGCAGCAAACACGATCATGCGGCGCTTGATCTTGGTAATGGCATCCAGAACTGCCATGCCGTTCAGATCTGCTCCGGAAGACGCAGCCGTTGCAGACGTGTTGGGAACCTTGCCAGTTGTGGTGGCAGTAATGCGGACCCGGTCGGACGTCAGCCCGAACTCACGCATGGCAATCTGCACCATTTTCGTGTGCAGACCCTGCCCCATTTCGGTCCCGCCATGGTTCACCTGCACGGAACCATCCGTGTAGACATGAACCAGCGCACCGGCTTGGTTGTAATGTGTCGCCGTGAAGGAAATGCCGAATTTTACTGGCGTCAGTGCAATCCCGCGCTTGATGTAACGACTGGTTTTATTGAAAGCGCGGATCTCTTCCTTGCGCTTTGCATAATCACAGCGCCGCACCAGTTCCGTGACAATTTCCCGACTGATCGAGTCTTCCACCGTCATATGATACGGCGTGACGTTCCGGTCTGTGGTTCCATAGAAATTGCGCAGTCGCACAGTCACAGGATCAAGCCCCGTCGCAAATGCGACTTCCTCGATCACCCGTTCTGCCGCCACAATACCCTGCGGACCACCAAACCCTCGATAGGCCGTATTGGACTGCGTGTTGGTTCGGAGTGGCTCGGAACGGAACCGCACATCCGGATAGAAATACGCGTTGTCTGCATGAAACAGCGCACGATCCACAACAGGACCGGACAGATCGGCGGACCAGCCACAGCGGGCTGCCAGAACCATATCGACTGCCAGAATGTCCCCGTCATCCGTAAAGCCGACATCATAATCGACGACGAAGTCATGCCGCTTGCCGGTCATCATCATGTCGTCGTCACGGTCCAGACGCATCTTGGCAGCCTGGCCGGTCAGATCAGCCGCAATGGCCGCCAGACAGGCCGCAGCATTGGCCTGCGTTTCCTTGCCACCAAAGCCCCCGCCCATTCGGCGCACTTCAGTCGTGACCAGATGATGCGGCCGACCCAGAACACACGCCACCAGATGCTGCGTTTCAGACGGATGCTGCGTGGAAGACCAGACACGCATTTCCCCTGCCTCACCTGGCTGAGCCAGAGCGGCTTGACCCTCAAGGTAGAAATGCTCCTGCCCACCCATCGTAATGCGACCGTTCAGACGGCGCGGCGCGGCAGACAATCCGGCATCCACATCACCGCGCTTCATGACCAACGGGCGCCAGACCAGATCGCCACCAGCTTCCCGCGCCTGAGCGACGTTCAGGATAGCAGGCTTTTCTTCATACTCGATCTTCGCAAGCCGGACGGCCTGACGGGCCGCCTGCCGGGATGTTGCCACTACGGCAAACATCGGCTGGCCCCAGTAATAGACATGATCCGTGGTCAACAGGGGCTCATCATGCGCATGAACCGGGCTGATCTCGTTCTCGCCCGGAACATCTTCGGCCGTCAAAACCCGCACCACACCGGGCGCAGACCGCACAGCACTCAGATCCATGGAAACAATCCGCGCATGAGCCTTGGTGCTCAGTCCCGGAACAACATGCAACATGCCTTTCGGCTCAGGCATATCGTCAATGTAGTTTGCACGCCCTGTCACATGCAGGATCGCGCTTTCATGCTTCATGCTGGTCGAGGCAGCCCCCTGAACCAGCATCTTGCGAGCCTCAGACATGCGCCAGCCCTCCGGTGCGGGCCAGACGCGCCTGCGGGCCGCCCGTCGTTTCCTCAAAGAAACGCGTCAGCAGATTGGCAGCCACCGTGCGGCGATACCAGTCCGTCGCCCGCATGTCGGTCAGCGGTGTGAAGTCCTGTGCAATGGCAGCACGTGCCGCTTCAAGTGCCTCTTCATCCCAGACACGTCCCAGTAGCGCGGCTTCCGCCTGCTCAGCCCGCTTCGGGGTTGCCGCCATACCGCCATAAGCCAGACGCACGGACGTAATCACGCCCTCAGCATTCCGCTCCATCATGAAAGCCCCCAGAACAGCGGAAATATCCTGATCGAAGCGTTTGGAAATCTTGTAAGCCCGGAACTGCGCATTCGCCGGAGGAACCGGAATGGTCACGCCTTCCACGAACTCGCCAGGACGACGATCCTGCTTTCCATAGGCAATGAAGTAGGATTCCAACGGCAAAGAACGGCGCTCATTACCCAACCGCAGATGAAGCGTGGCTCCAGCCGCAATGAACATCGGCGGCCCGTCCCCGATCGGGGAGCCGTTCGCAATATTCCCACACACCGTTGCGCTGTTGCGGACTTGCGTTGAACCCAAACGACGGATCATCTCCCCTGCATCCGGCAATAGTTCTGCAATGCGGGACTGGGCTTCCTGATAGGTCACGGCAGCCCCAATCGTCAGACCTTCTGCTGTCCGTTCCATCCGGCGAAGTTCCGGTACACGACCGATAGCCACAACATGCCGAAGCTGCCGCATACCCTTCGTTACCCACAGGCCAACATCCGTAGCCCCTGCCACAATGGTCGCATCGGGGTTCTGTTCCAGCACTTCCGCCAGGACATCCACATTCCCCGGAACCGTCAGTGTCCCTTCCGTGCCGGAAAGCTGCACGGTTTCACCATCATTCAGAGCCACCAGACGCTCCGTAATGGTCTGAACCTGCGCATCGAAACGATCAGGCCCCGCGGTCATGGACTGTTTCATCGCCCGAACGATGGGTGCGTACCCCGTACAACGGCAGAGGTTTCCAGCCAACGCGTCATCAATCTTCGCATCGTCATCCGTAGCACCCGGGGTCTTGCGATAGGCGGCCATAGACATGACAAAGCCCGGCGTACAGAAGCCACACTGGGAGCCGTGCTGCTCGACCATTGCCGCCTGAACCGGGTGCGGCGCGTCCGGTGTGCCAAGGTCTTCAATCGTATAAACCTGCGCCCCGTCCAGCATACTTACGAACTGGATACACGCATTGACCGCCCGCCAGACCAATTGATCGTGCTCCAACCGAACGACCAGAACCGTGCAGGCACCACAATCCCCTTCATTACAGCCCTCTTTCGTTCCAGTCCGGCCACGCTCACGCAGCCAGTCCAGCAGGGTCAGTGTCGGAGAGACATCCCCAAGTACGATGCGGTCATCGCCGAGATAAAACTGAACGGCCTGTCTCATCACACCTGCCCCCTGAACAAGAAATCTGTACTGAAAAAAGAAGAAATTCTGGCTGGACTGGCAAAATACGACCCTGAAAAAGCGAGAAACCCCGCACACGGAAAGGGGAAGATTAGCAGACTCCTGCACTATCGAGGGTGTTGCCGTCCAGTACTAAGATACGCATAGCGCGTTGCTTTTTCGAGAGCACATTTCCTCAAAACCTCTCATACAAAAACACCCGGCACGAAGGCCGGGTGCATGGAGAGGTTCTGAAACCCAATCTCAGAATTTCGCGGAAACCGTTCCAAAAAACTGTCGGGGGGCAGCGATGAACAGATTGGCGTTATCATCCCCCGAAACAGAGGCAGCGCCGTAAACACCACCAATATAAACCTGATTGAACAGGTTCGTGACACCAAACGACGTCTGGAAGTTCTGAACAAATCCAATCTTGCCGAAATCGTATGTCGCGTTGAGGTTGGAGGTCCAGTATGCGGGGATCTTTTCGTCGTTCGTATATGTCATGTAACGCGCACTGGTATAAGTCGTGTTGAAGTTGAAGGTCGCGCGCTTCCATGTATAGGTCACGTTCGCCTTGTACATAAACTTCGGATAGTAGACCTGCTGCTTGCCTTTGATGCTGATGTAAGCACCGTTATAAGGCAGATGTGAGTCCTGATAGGTCGCATCATTCCAGCTAAAACTGTTGGTGATCGCCAGCCCCGGAAGAGGACGGATCGTTCCAGCCACATCCGCGCCATTCATCGTTTCACGACCAACATTCATGAAAGCGCTGTAAGTGTTCCCCGTCGATCCACTCGTGATGGCCGCCAGGCGGTTGTAGTAGTCCGTATGATAAAAATCCGCGCTGCCGGAAAAGAAATGCGAATTGAAGCGATAGCCGACGACATAATTCCATGTCCGTTCCGGCCGTAAGGTCTGCTTGTTCGCATTGAATACCGACTGGGCCGGGTTTGCAGAACTCCCCAGACCGCCCCATGGGTTTCCACTGCCACTCTGGGCTCCGTAATCATAGGCACGCATGTTTTCAGCAATGTCGAAATAGACCTCATGCTGGTTCAGGAAATGATAATCGAAGTTGAAATGCGGCAGGAAAGCATTCGCTGCCGTCAGACTGCCAGACGCCGGATGGCTGTAATAAACGCCCCATTGTGACAACGTACCCGAATTATCAATGCTGGTGCCGCCATGGGTCGTCTGCAACAGCGATCTGAACCCTGCCGTTACCGTCATTTCAGGCAAAATATGATAGGTATCCTGTAAGTAGAACTGGAAGGTATTGGTGTTGAAAGAGTCTTCCCACCATTTCGTCCCGTTCTTGAAATTGGAAATGGAAGAATGTGGTTTGTCCACTCCATCTTCATACATCATCATTGGATAATTAAACCGGTTGTTCTCATACCAGATACCCGTCTTGATATCGTTATGATGTCCGGCATGAATATCGAAACTCTGCACAAACCCAAGTCGCCGAACATCCGGATGACCCGTTTCCATGGCCATTGGAACCTGTGAGGTCGGAGAGGTCAGGAAGGGATTGGTTGCGCTGTAATCGCCATTTGAAACATGTGCGTACGCAATCGTCTTGGAATCCACATTCGGGAAAAGCTTAAAATCCCCGGTAATGGCAGACATGTAATTCCGCTGCGTCTGGGTTCCGTCATAAGCGTAATCGCCAATTTCATCGTTGGACAATACGCCTTCCAGATTACTCGGCACTCCCCCATTCTGGGCGTACATCGCGTATTCTTTGGCCAGTTCGTAATTTGGTTTCAGATAGGTCGTTTTGCGTCCCATCTTCTGCCACATGTTTTTTGTCACGCTGAGATAATTGTATTGCTCGAAATTTGAATAATCGAAAATAGCCGTAATCTTACCGCGATCTCCCACAGGCTGCACCAGCTTGAAATTGGCCTGCTGTTCCTGCTGATCTCCATAGCCCTTCCACAGATCCTGTGCTGTCCGGGCATAAGCAGCGTAAAATTTTGTCCCGCTTGCGTTCAGAACGCCACTATCAGCTCTGGCGAATGTTCTGAAGCCGTGATTACTACCAAAAAGCTGGCTGATACGCCCGCCAGCTTTATTTTCCGGATCACTGGACGTGAACGTAATTGCCCCACCCAGAGTCTGTGCAGACGGGGTATCCAAGGCCCCCGCTCCCTGAGACATGGTCAGGCTTTCGATATTTTCCTGAATTTCCATCTGGTCAACGCCAAGACCATTCCAGTTATGGAAACCTTGCCCGCCCATTGGAATACCATCCAGAGAGACACCAAGCTGGGTCTGATTGAAACCACGCACATAGAGCGTATTCGCTACAGTATCGAGACCAAACGCATCATCCGACGCAAAATTCGCGCCCGGCGTCGTCAGGGCCAGAACCTGCATCGGGCTTGTCCCGGCCACGAAATGATCAAGCGTCTGACGGCTGACAACTTCCACGGCACTATGCGGACCACTCCGATGCGCATGAACAGTCATAGCTTCCGAGCCGGATTTGACGGAAGGCTTAGACCGAACCCCAGCGCCTCTCACAGGAGCAACAGCTTTGGGAGCAGACGTCGCGTGATGATGCCGGGTTTTATGGGACGCTGCGTTGGCGGGGCCAGCAATCAGACCAGCCAGAGCAACGCCAGAAAGAAGAAGCCGAGATGCTCGGGGCATTAGGAGTCCGTTTCATTGGATATCAGACCCCGCATTGGAAAGTTTTTATTCTTAGTGTGTCAATTTCATATCATATAATTTCTGACTCTAAATTGTCACCCGTTGCAATTTCGCAACATGAGGAATTATGACCGTCTAAGCAGCGATGCCAAAGCTGGCCAGAGTTCTGCCTGCTCCACAGCACTGACCGTAAAACGCAGCATAGTGGACGGCGCCTGCGTAGATGAGAAAAGCGTTCCAGGAGCCAGCAACATGCCTGCTTCAGAGGCAGCCCGCGCAACAGCTTCTGAATCTTGACCACAATCCGCCCAGACAAAAATGCCAGCCGGCGGCAGGTATGGCACGTTCAAGCCACAAGCCGTCAGCACATCAACGCATTTCTGCCGGGCCTGATTAACCTTTTGCCGCAGTCTCAGCAGATGCCGTCCGTAATGCCCGTCTCTCAGTAGTCGCGTCATGACGTTTTCCCCAAGTTGTGGCGTAGAGAGGCCCGCCAGAAGCTTGAGATCAATCAGACGAGCAACCAGATCCGGCCTCGCGGCCAGAACGCCCACCCTCAGCCCGGCGGCCAGTGTCTTGGCATACCCCGTAACGAGAATGACGCGTTGCAGACGGTCCATGGAGGCAAGACGGATGGCTGTGCCATCATGGAAATCCGCATAAGTGTCGTCTTCCAGAATCATGAAATCATGCTTTTCGGCGAGACGAAGTACGTCATGCGCAGCAGCGGCTCCCAACGTGTAGCCCGTCGGATTATGGACCACACTGTTGATGAGAAAGAGCTTCGGACGATGCTCCGCAGCCAGTCGCTCCAGAACCTCCAGATCTGGCCCTTCCCGCCGTCTCGGAACACTGATGATCCGTGCACCATAAGCTGCCAGACGTCCGAAAATCAGAGGCCAGCCGGGGTCTTCGACCAGAACCGTATCACCGGGCTGAACCATCAACCGAAGCACAAGATCTATCGCATGCGTCACACCCGAAGTTGTCATCAGATGATGATCCGGATGTGCCGCTATGCCTTGTGCACCCAACATCGCAGCGATGTGTTTACGCAAGTGCGGGCTTCCCTGCGGATGACCGTAATGCAAAAGCCCCTCAACATCCGAACGAGCACTGGCCCGGATGGCACCCGCCACAAGATCCGCATCCAGCCAATGCTGCGGTAAAACGCCTGATGCCGCTGTGAGCTTTACGGACGTTCCGGTTCCAAACATTTCACGCAGGAGCCATGTCACATCCAACCGGGAGGGTTCGGTCTGTTCCTGTACGACAGCCTCTGCCACAACAGGGAGATCCACGGGTGGTCGCACGAAATATCCAGCACCCGGCCGGGACAGGATCAGACCCCGAGCCTGAAGACGCTCATAAGCCTCTATCACCGTATAACGACTCAAACCTGCGCTTTCTGCCATTTTACGGACAGATGGCAGGCGACTGCCCGGCCTGAGCATATGCGCTTCGATCCGCCCGACCAATTCGACTTCAAGCTGTTCAACCAGAGTTCTGTCCGCCCCACGAACAGGCTGCCACACAGGCAGCATTCCGGATGAAGCGATGGAAACTGGCATGGTCAAACCTCCGGTACAGTCTGAAAGAATATCGTCAGATTGTACCGGTACTGTTCCGGTAGCAACTGTCATAGTCTGCAGGACGCTCCCGTCTGCAACAGGAAATTCCGTCATGCCGACTTACTGGCAGGCTTTCGCGCCGCTCGTTCTCTTCACGTTTGTCGCCTCCGTAACGCCCGGACCGAACAACATGATGCTGGCCTCATCAGGGCTGACACATGGCTTTCGAAAAACCATTCCGCACATGCTCGGCGTGGCACTCGGCTTCGTCGTGATGGTGGTTCTGCTCGGGCTGGGTCTGGGAAGCCTGTTTGAACATGCACCATGGTTTTATGTGGCTTTGAAATATGCCAGCGCAGCCTACCTGCTCTGGCTGGCCTGGAAGATTGCCACGTCATCTTCCGCACCAGAAGCCAAGAGCAAGGGTCAGCCGATCACCTTTCTACAGGCGGCCGGCTTTCAGTGGGTTAATCCAAAGGCGTGGGTCATGGCGGTAGGGATCATTGCAGCTTACGTTCCCAAAGAGGGATTCTTCTTCAACCTTGCCATCGCGAGCCTGATCTGCGGCATCGTGAACTTTCCATCCGTGGCACTCTGGGCCGGGTTTGGCGCAGGCATGAGACGCTGGCTGCATCGTCCCCTGCTGCTGAAAAGCTTCAACTATACGATGGCCCTGCTTCTGGTCGCGTCCCTCTATCCGCTGGCTTTCGAAACAGCGTCACACTGAGTACTCAGGCCACCAGCGGATAATGGCATGCTACGCGCCGCCCCTCTCCACAAGGCTGGAGACTGGGGCGGTCCGTCGCACATTTCGGCTGCGCAATGGGGCATCGTGTGTGGAAACGACATCCTGACGGCGGATTGACCGGGCTGGGAACATCGCCCTTCAACGGTGGCGGCAACGATCGGTCCGGCCGCGGAACAGCATCCAGAAGAGCCTTTGTGTAAGGGTGCGCCGGACGATCCAGAACCTCCAGTCCGTCCCCTTCCTCCACGATGCTGCCCAGATACATGACTGCAATCCGGTCCGCCATTTGTCGGACGACCGACAGATCATGGGAAATAAACACGCACGCCACGCCTAGCGATGCACGCAGATCCCGGAACAGATTCACGATCTGCGCCTGAACCGACACATCAAGCGCGGAGACAGGCTCGTCCGCCACCAGAAGATCCGGGCCCAGTACGAGCGCACGGGCGATGTTCAGCCGCTGACGTTGGCCACCGGAAAATTCATGCGGGTATCGATCAGCCACCGAACGGGCCAGCCCAACCTGATCCAGCAAGTCGTCAACGCGGGCGCGAATGTTTTTACGACCATGAATCCGCAGAGGTTCGGCGAGAGACTCCCCTACCGTTCTGCGCGGATTAAAGGCCGCAGAGGAGTCCTGAAAGACCATCTGCATCCGCATACGCCACGGCCGCAGCGCACGGTCTGACAGGCCGGAAATCCGGTGTCCGTCAAACAGCACCTCACCCGATGTCGGCTGGGTCAGGCCAATCAGCGCACGCCCCAGAGAGGACTTGCCACAACCAGATTCCCCGACAAGCGCCAGAGCCTCTCCCCGGTGCACCTGAAGCGACACATCCGAAACAGCGTGCAGCACACGACCGCCGCCCAGCCTGTACTGTTTCTCCAGGGCTCTGGCTTCCAGAAGAACACTCATGCTGCGTAAAGGACACACGCCACGCGCCGCCCTTCCTCTGTTTCGATCAAAGCCGGCCGGCCTGCACAATCCGGTCGCACAAAGCTGCATCGCGGGGCAAACACACAGCCGGAGGGTCGATTTTCCGGGGTAGGTGGCTGTCCGGGGATAGTTGGAAGCAGCTCGGGTCGTGGCCCTTCCAGAGGTGGAATGGCGGCCAGGAGAGCCTGCGTATAAGGGTGTAGCGGACGGTCGAGAACATCCCGCACCGGACCACGCTCCACTACCAGCCCGGAATACATCACCGCCACATGCGTGCAGGCCTGCGCGACCACGCCCATGTCATGGGTAATCAGCATCACGCCTGCGCCCTCATCCCGGATTTCCCGCAGAAGGGTCAGGATCTGGGCCTGTACAGTCACATCGAGCGCCGTCGTCGGCTCGTCCGCAATCAGCAGATCGGGCGAGCAGGACAACGCCATGGCAATCATCGCACGCTGCCGCAGACCGCCTGAAAGCTGATGGGGATAGCGCTTTGCCGCCATAGCCGGGTCGGGCACGCCCATCCGTCCCAGAAGCTGCACTGTCCGGGCGCGTGCTTCCCGTCGACTCAGAGGCTGATGCAATCGGATCTGCTCATCAATCTGCGCCCCGATGGAACGAACAGGCAGAAAAGCCGTCATGGGGTCCTGAAAGATCATGGCAATCCGGGCGCCACGCAGCTTGCGCATGGATTTATCCGGCAGACCGACGAGATCCTGTCCGGTAAATACGATCTGACCAGATGCTCGCAGGCCAGGCAAAAGCCCCATGACACTCATTGCCGTCAGACTTTTCCCGGAACCGGATTCCCCAACCACACCCAAAGCTTCACCAGCCTGCATCTGAAAGGACACGCCTTCCAGAAGACGTCGGCCATCTGGCAGATCCAGCTTCAGGTTCTGAATATCGAGCAAGGAATCAGCGCCCATGTTGCCCCTCCCGAATACGGGGGTCCAGCAACGCATAAATCCCGTCCACCAGCGCGTTCGCAATTACAACAAAGATCGCGGCGTACATGACCGTTGCCATGATGAGCGGCAGATCGAGCGTAGCAAGAGCCTGATAGGTCAATCGTCCCACGCCCGGCAGAGCAAACACAACCTCGGTCAGCAGTGCACCACCGCCAAGAAGCTGTGCAAAATCCAGCCCGAAAAGCGACACATAACTCAACCACGACAGGCGCAGACCGTGCCAGAGCCAGACACGCACGGGTCCTGCGCCCTTGGCACGGGCGGTACGAATGGAGTCCTCCCTCATGGCGGACAGCAGCTCCGAACGAAGGATGCGCGCGTATAATCCCATAAAAGACACAGCAAGCGTCAGTGACGGCAGCAAAAGGGATCGCGCCCAGCCAAGTGGATTTTCCGTAAGCGGCACATATCCCAATGGCGGCACCCAGCGGAACATCCAGGTGTCATGCCAGCGGCTCTGCGTGAACAGGTTCACGACTTCGCCAAGCCAGAAAACCGGCATGGACAGACCAACTAGCCCCAGCACCATCAGAAACCGATCCACCCAGCTATCACGCAATACGGCGGAGACAATTCCAATCCCCAACGACCCTGCGACCCAAAAAAACGCTGCCCAGACTACAAGCGACAACGTCACAGGAGCCGCAGAAGCCACTTCCGGCACGACCTGCTGACCGTGATTGACGAAAGACGTCAGATCGCGGCTAACGAACAGCTTTTCCATCATGCGCACATACTGAACGGGCAACGGCCGATCGAACCCGTATTCCGCCCGCACGCGTTCCATGACCTGCGGGCTGGCGCCACGCCCGGCGATCCGCGCCGTCGGATCTGCCCCCGGCGTGGCGAAGAAGATGCAGAATACCAGAACAGAAATACCGAAAATAACGAGAGCCATCTGGCCGATACGGGACAGGAGCGCTGCGATCATCGGCCGGCTCCCTTCGGGTCCAGGTAATCGCGCAGGGCATTTCCCAGAACGTTCAGAGCCAGCACGGTAATGACAATGGCAACGCCCGGCGCAATCGCCACAATCGGGCGCGTATAGAGCAACCCTTCGCCATCCTGAATCAGCGTTCCCCAGGAGGCAGCAGGAGCCTGCACGCCAAGAGACAGAAACGACAACGCCGATTCCGCCAGCAGACAGAGCGCCATGACCAGAGGCGCCAGAACAACCATGGACGGTGCCAGATTGGGTAGGATTTCACGTCGGAGAATGCGAAAATCAGAGGCGCCCATACCCCGCGCTGCCATCACGAACTCCGCCTGTGACAGGCTTAGGACACGAGCCCGCAGCGGGCGGGCGGCATAAGGCACATAGACCAACGCAATAATGCCGATAGGAATCAGGAAGCTGTCAGCCCCAAGCGTCACGAACCCAAGATGAAGTCCATGCCCGACCGTGACGACAGAAAGAGAAATGGCAAACAGGTAAACCGGGATCGCCCAAAGAATATCCAAAAGGCGACACAGCAGAATATCTACCCACCCCCCAAAATATCCTGCACAGATCCCGATACTGCTCGACATACACAGGCACAAAAATGCCGCCGCGGACGCGATCAGAAGCGAACTTCGCCCTCCATAAAGAAGACGGGACGCCACATCCCGTCCTTGAGAATCCGCACCAAGACTATAGGCACCCGCAGACAAGTCCGGCCCCAGTGGAGTCAGACCAAGATGAAGCGGATTGTCATTAGGCTGCATGAGGTCAAGCGTCTGCCCGTGACGCATGGTCGTCCCGGCGACATTGGAAGAAAACGGGTCCACACCCACCATGCGCGCATAAAGTGGCGCGCTCAGGCTGGCCAGAACAACGAGCCCCAGTGCCGCTATGGCAAAGAGAACGTCCCTCTTCACCACAAGGGCGCGGACCATTCGCAAAAAACCGCTTTCTCCCACGCGCACTCTCACCCCATGAACTGTTCAGCATTCCGTTCTAGCTGACAGTTCAGGGAAGAGAAGAGCCGTGAGGAAAGAAACGTGATGCCTGTATTTTAGATCGGCTTCAAAACAGTCCGGGCGTGCTGGGCCACACGCCGCCGCAGGGCAGAAAGATCCGCCACTGTTTCGTTATGCAGCGCACGAACGCTTTCATGGGCTGCATAGAACCGACGTGCGCCCGTCGTGCTGACGAGGATAGCAACGCCAAGAAAAATACCGTTGATTTCGATAACCGTAGAACCAAGCATAATGTCGAACCTTCAGGTGCCCGACATGTCTGTGCTGTCGGGAAATTACGGAAAAAGGGAAAGAGGTTTCCGGGCGGCGGAACCATGGCAGCACGACGGCTGCCAGCTACACATTCGACACATCATGGAGATGCCCTTCTTATGGAGGTCGATGACGATCCCTCTTAGGCGGGAAAGTCTCTGAGCGTCAATATACAACTTTTAATAATGAATATTTGCGCCAGAAATGTTTTATACAACAAATTGTTATCGTTGTTTTGTCAGGAAATTCCCATCTGCCCTTTTCCAACTCCTGTGATACAAAAACAGTATGAACAAAAAGGTCGTGTCTTCCCCCGCTCCGTTTGAAGGTTATGCCGCGCCACGTGGCAGAGTTTACAACTCCTTTCTGGAAACTGTCGGGGGCACGCCACTCGTCGCCCTCCCCCGCCTGACAGAGCAGGAAAAACTGCATGGGCGTCTTCTCCTCAAACTGGAATTTTTCAACCCGCTCGGTTCTGTCAAAGACCGTATCGGCGTTGCTATGCTCCGGGACGCGGAAACACGCGGCCTTATTACACCGGGTCGGACCGTTCTTATTGAACCGACCTCCGGCAACACAGGCATTTCTCTAGCTTTTGCAGCCGTGGCGCTGGGCTACCGCCTGATCGTCACCATGCCAGAGAGCGCTTCCACCGAGCGTCGGAAAATGCTGCGTCTGATGGGCGCGACCACCGAACTCACTCCCGCCAATGATGGTATGGCTGGCGCCATCCGCCGTGCGGAAGAGTTGATGGAAACGCTTCCAGACGCCTGGATGCCGAGCCAGTTTGAGAATGACGCCAACCCGGCCGTTCATGAGCAGACCACAGCGCTCGAAATCTGGAATGATACCGCCGGGCAAGTGGACATGGTTGTTGCCGGTCTTGGCACAGGGGGCACGGCGTCCGGGATTGCGCACGGGCTGAAGAAATTCAGCAAGGCCATCAAGGTCATTGGTGTGGAGCCGCGGGAAAGTGCGGTTCTGCATGGCGACGAACCGGGTCCACATGGCATTCAGGGCATCGGCCCCGGGTTCCAGCCCGACACACTGGATCTGCGTGCACTTGATAGCGTCATTGAAGTTTCTGAGCAGGAGGCTCTGACAACAGCCCGGCTCTGCGCTGCCGTAGAAGGCATTCCCATCGGGATTTCATCCGGTGCAGCCCTTTATGCGGGCATGTCTCTGGCCAAGAAGGCGTCCAGTCGCGGCAAAACCATTGTCGTGATCGCGCCATCCTTTGCGGAGCGATATCTCTCCACACAGCTTTTTGACGGCCTTGCATAATCACATTATTATATAGTTGTTTTATTTAATACTGATCTATGTTCGTTATTAATCCAGACATTCAATCCTGATCGGGAATCGTCCCCGGTCAGGCTTCTGGAGATTACGGGCATGA
Organism: Gluconobacter sp. NFX36; assembly: GCF_049887835.1. Classification (NCBI taxonomy): domain Bacteria; kingdom Pseudomonadati; phylum Pseudomonadota; class Alphaproteobacteria; order Acetobacterales; family Acetobacteraceae; genus Gluconobacter; species Gluconobacter sp. NFX36. Next base: position 42,952 of record NZ_JAGEKJ010000012.1, read on the forward strand.
ATCTTTTTTCCGGCCGCGCTACCGCTCTGGACCTTACGGCAAGTGCTCGCGCATTCGCTTTTCAGCGCTCTTCCGAAGAAACGGTTCTAGCCGCTGAATTTCACCGCATCAAAGAACATTTCACGCCGCTTCTCGTGCCCGGACTTTTCAATTCCGGCCCACATCACTGGCAGACCCGGTGGGAAAGCGCCTTTGGCCTCACACGCCTGCACCAGACCGATTGGGAAAACCCAATCCCCGAAGATTGGGACGCATCCCTGACAAGCGCAATTCAGCAGGCCGAAAAACCCGTCCTTCTGATTGCACACAGCCTGGGAGCAGTTCTGACGGCCCGTTGGCTTGCGTGCCATGAGACATCCCAAGTCGCGGGCGCCTTTCTTGTCGCGCCAGCGGATATCGAACACACGACACACCCGGAAGCCGCCCGCATCCGCGCTTTTGCGCCTTTACCTGAAATGCCTTCGCCTGTTCCCACGGCCTTAATGGCGAGCCGGAATGATCCGTGGCTCTCAAGCGAACGTGCCCGGATCCTTGCCAAACACTGGCATGCAGAGTTCACGGATGCCGGCCTCACCGGACATGTCGGTAGCGACGATTTTCTGGGTCTCTGGAGCCACGGCGCGAAGACCCTTATCTCCTTCGTTCACGGCCGCCTTCAGACGTTTTAAGAGCGCTTTTCTTCCGGCTTCCATCGGTTGAGGAGAAGCGAATTGCTTACAACCGAAACCGAGCTCATCGCCATGGCGGCTCCTGCGACTATCGGGTTCAACAATCCCAAAGCCGCCAGAGGCAGACCCAGAAGATTGTAGATGAACGCGAAGAAGAGGTTCTGACGGATCTTGGAAAGAGTCGCCCGAGACAGGGAAATCGCATCCAGAACGCTCGTCAGTTCGCTCTTCATCAGCACGACATCCGCTGTGTCCAGCGCGACGGCTGATCCGGCGCCAATGGCAAAACCGACATCCGCAGCAGCCAGCGCGGGCGCGTCATTGACGCCATCCCCCACCATTCCGACAATTCGCCCCTCAGCGCGGTAGCGCGCTACACCTTCCGCTTTATGCTGCGGCAGGACACCAGCCAGATAATCGTCCACACCGACCTGCCGCGCCACCACTGCGGCAGCCCGTTCATTATCGCCCGTCAGCATGACAACCTTGATGCCACGCGCCTTGAGAGCCGCAACCGTCGAAACAGCGTCGGGGCGCAGAGTGTCTCCCAGAGCAATAATCCCCAGAAGCTGACCACCCGTCGCAACTGCAATGACTGTCTGTCCTTCGCTTTCCAGGTCATTCACTGGCAGGGTCGTCAGGTCATATCCGGCATCAGTCAGATAGCGAGGCGATCCAAGAAGCGCAGGCTCACCTTCAAGCTGGGCTTCGACACCAAGACCCGGAATGGCCTTGAACCCGTCCACGCTCAGAACCGTCGCATGATGCGCCATTCCATGATCAACAATCGCGCGGGCAAGCGGATGTTCCGAGTTCTGCTCCAGGGACGTTGCCACGGCAAGAAGTCGATCCATAGAAACGCCCGCGACCGGATGCAGGCATGTCACGCCGGGTCGGCCCTGCGTCAGGGTTCCTGTCTTGTCGAGAATGATCGTCGACAGTTTTTCCGCACGCTCCAGTGCATCAGCATTCCGGAACAAAATCCCGTTCTGTGCACCACGACCAGTACCCACCATGATGGCGGTTGGGGTCGCAAGCCCCAGAGAGCAAGGACAGGCAATCACCAGCACGGACACTGCTGAAACCAGACTCCACGTCGCAGACCCCGTCACGGCCCAGCCGATCAGGAACGTCACAACAGCAAACGCCACGACGGCCGGAACAAAGATACCGGACACACGATCCGCAAGGCGCTGCACATTGGCCTTTGATCCCTGCGCCTGCTCAACCATACGCACAATCCGCGCCAACGCTGTATCAGAGCCAACGCCTGTCGCTTTAACCTTCAGGACCCCATTTGCGTTGATCGTGCCGCCAAAGACGTCACTTCCGGTCTGCTTCAGAGCTGGCACGCTTTCACCAGTCAGCATGGCTTCGTTGACGTCCGAAGAGCCCTCCAGAACGGTTCCATCCACCGGAATGCTCTCACCGGGCCGAACAACAAACACGTCTCCGACATGCATATCCGCGACCGCCCGGTCAACCAGAACGCCATCACGCTCCACATGCGCAGTCTGGGGCTGAAGCTGCAACAGGCTTTCAATTCCTGCACTCGTACGCACTTTGGCGCGTGTTTCCATCAGCTTACCCAGAGAAATCAGGGTAATGATCGCGCCACTTGCTTCAAAATAAACCGGCTGATCCAGACGGAACAGAACAACGATCGCGCTGAACAGATACGCAATGCTTGTTCCCAAAACGACCAGCACGTCCATATTGGCCGACCCGCCCCGCACAGCGTTCCAGGCCCGGCGATACAGATGCGCACCGCAGACGAACTGCACCAGTGTGGCACTGACAAACTGCACGGCCACCGGCACGGTTTCCATCCGCCCCAGCAGCATCCCGAACATTTCAACGAAGAGCGGCAGAGCCAGCACGAACGTCAGCAGGAAGCGGTTACGCTCTTTCCGCCAGACGGCCGCACGTTTTGCTTTCGGATCTTCGCGCTGACCTTCATCAAGGCGGGTCGCACCGAAACCCGCTTTCGTAATTTTGGACGCCAGATCTTCTGGTGTCACGATGCCGGGAATATAGGTGACGTGGGCGCGTTCGGTCGCATAATTCACGCTTCCCTGAACGGAGGGCATGCGGTTCAGCACTTTTTCAATCCGTGCGGCACAGGCCGCACAGGTCATGCCGGTAATCACGAAATCCACGCTCTGTTCATCAACGGAGAACCCGGCTTTACGAACAGCAGCGACAACAGTCCCAACGCTGGCCTCCGGTCCCTCCAGATCAACCTGAGCCCGCTCGGACGCGAAATTGACGGTTGCATGAACGCCGCTCTGCCGGTTCAGCACTTTTTCGATCCGGGCCGCACAGGCTGCGCAAGTCATTCCACCAACTGGAAAACTGATTGTCTGGGCCATCTGAACATCTCCTGAGCGGGCGAGAGTCGCGACACTGGCGGCTCCGGAAAACGAAAGAAGAGTATACCCCCATATGGTATTATGGAAGAAGCTGAATCGTTATGCCCTGTTGGGAAAGAACAGCTTCCCGATCATGAAATCGCTTCAGATCTGAATGATGCGCCACACTTATGAGGGTCACCTCCGGCAGAAACGCAAGGAGGCGACTATAAAGAAGCGTCTCATTCTCTGTATCTAACGCCGATGTCGCTTCATCCAGAAAAAGCACCGTGGGCCTCGTCAGAAAAACGCGGGCAAAGGCCAGACGCTGCTGCTCGCCGGGGGAAAGCACATCCCCCCAGACGGCATTCTGATCCAGCTTTGACACCAGCTCACTCAAATTAGCGGCTTCGAGAGCAACCTCGCATGCAGCCCGGTCATACCGATCTGGTGTCGCCGGATAACTGAGGGCCTGTCGAAGCGTACCCGTGGGAACATAGCTTTGCTGTGGCAGGAACATGGCGTCCCTCATGTTGAACGAGACACGTCCCGTCCCATAAGTCCAAAGTCCTGCCAACGCCCGCAGAAGCGTACTTTTCCCCACTCCGGACGCCCCGCCAATGACCCAGCGACTTCCCGCTGGAATTGTCAGATCCCCAATGCTGGCAAGTCGCGATCCATCGGCCCGATCAAGCACCAGATCCCGGATTTCGATCTGTCCCTGCTCTGTCGGCACGCGAACAATGCTATCTTCAGGACGATCCGTTACAACGCGCTCGAACTCACTGAGACGTTGCAAAATAGAACGGAGCGTCGCGAGGTCCGTATAGTTCTCTATGAACCATTGCAGGCTTCGACGCACATTCATGAACGCCGAATTGATCCGGGAATATAGACCAAACGTCAGCGTATGGGCCAACAGTTTCGGAATGAGCAAAGCCCAAAGGACGATATTGATCCCGCCCGTATAAAGCTCGACCACGGTATTGGCACGCCATGTATAGGCCATCACGCTGCGCCAGTTGGTGGCAATGCGGTGCAAACATTCCGAAAGTCGGAAGTGCTCCGCGCCTTCACCCCCATAAAAAGCAATCTGTTCCGAATTACGCCGCACATCCAGCAGAGCCGCACGCAGATCAGCATCATAATGCTGCTGGCGATAATTGGCGCTGACGAGAGGGCCACCCGCTTTTTCCAGAACCAGAGAAATGAGCAGAATGGAAAGCGTCGTCCCGAAAAACATGTAGCCCGGAATGACGATATGCCAGCCCTGCCAGACAAAGGATAACGTGCCACCGATGGTCCACAGAACGATCGCAAAGGACAGAAAAGTCGTCACAGCCTGAATGGCGTCCAGACCCAGACGCAGCGTCCAGACTGACATCTGCGCCAGATCATCCGCGATACGTTGGTCGGGGTTGTCGGCCCGGTTTTCTCCGTGCTCCAGATGATAATACGCATCATCGGACAGGTATTTTCGCAAATAAACCCGCGTGTTCCACAAACGCCAGCGCATGGAGAGCACCTGCGTCATGTATCGCTGGATGACGCGCATTCCTGCACTCAAGCCCATCATGACCACGTAGATCGGGATAAGCGCAATACAGGCCGCAACTTTATACGCGAACATCGTATCGAAAAATGTCTGATCCCATTTCCCGAACCAGACCGCGACCTGCACATCCAGAAATGACAGACCGATAATCCCGCCCAAAAGCCCTAGCGCCTTCCAGCGATCTTCCGACCGCCAGTAAGGCAGAAGAACTTTCCAGTCTGAAAGAGAATGCGCGGGTGCAGGGTCTTCAGTATGTGCCACGAAGCGTTGCCATGAAACTGCGGGGAGCCGCTGGGAAATTAAACTGCCAGACGCCGCTTGCACGCTCGTAATAATAGCGGTTGGTCAGGTTATAGGTGTTGAGCTGGAGTTTCAGATGTTTGTTGAAGCGATATCCGATCACGCTGTCGAGCGTCATATACCCCCCCTGAACCGTCGTTGCATAACTGCCACGAAGATTGCTGTAAGCATCCAGCCCGACACCAAAGCTCAGTCCTTTCAAGCGCCCTTGCTGCGCATTGTAATGCACCCAGGATTTGAACATGTGACGCGGTGAGAAAACCCCTCCGAAATCAGACACTTTCGGATTGGAAACCTTGGTATCAAGATATGTGTATCCAATAGACACATCGAGCCCAGGCATGATCTGTCCATCAACCTGCGCTTCCCAGCCCTGTCGACGGATGGGCCCTGTCGTAATGTAAAAGCTTGTGTGATCGGGGTCCTGAACGGGTTGGTTGACACTTTCCATACGGAAAAGCGCTGTCGAAAAATTCAGACGACCGTGGAAATACTCGCCCTTGAAACCTGTCTCGACCTGATTGCCCTGCTGAGGCGTCAGACCTTCTCTATTGTAAGTCAGCCGTCCGACAGAAGGCGTAAAAATACTGGCGTAGCTGGCATACCAGGAAAGGTTGGGTGTGATCTGATAGACAGTTCCCAGATACGGCGTCAGCTGACCGTGAATATTGGCCGTCGTCTTCCATGGCCCTTCCGGGGAAGGACTGGCGTCCCGCGTCTTTTCGGAAAACCGCGACACACGCCCGCCAAGGATCAGGGACAGGTGGCGGATCACTTCAAGCCGGAGCTGTCCGTAAAACCCCCACTGATAGGCATTGTCGTCTGTCCCTTCTGCACCATCGGCCGCATTGTAGGTAATGCTGCCAGCAGCTGGCTTCTTCACCACTGCCGTGTTGTTGATGCTAACATCGGAATACACCGCGTCGGACGTAACCGCGCCATAGGCAACATGCGTATCATACGAATTGTAGTTAAAGCCCAGAAGTACATGATGCGTCCGGTGTAGAAGCCGGAAGCTGCCTGTTGTGTAAATATCAGCCGAGCGGGACGTATTCGTTCCTCGATATGGAAAATTACCGACATCTTCGTAAGTCAGCTTACCAGTCTGTGCATTGATTGTAGTCCACGGCTCATTATAGAGCGTATTGTAACTCTGGTCGTAAAAAGTCCCACGAGCAGTGACCGTCCAATCCCCCCAGAGTTTCTGCGTCAGAGACGCAATGGTCTGCTGGGTCATGTAATTGCTGTATCCCCACGGCTGGGTCGGGTTCGCATCACGCCCGCCATACCAGAGCGTCCGAGTGGTTGTGACAGGCAATCCGTAATAAGGCGCATCAATATTCTGCTTCTGCGCCGCATGAGACACCAGAAACGTAGTGGACGGCGTGATATCCCATTCCAGCACGCCATAAGCCTGCCAGCTTCGGTTATGGGCATATTTGTAGAAGTAATCATTATCCTGAAAGAGATCAGCCGTTCGGAACCGTAGTGTTTTGGAGCGGTTGAGCGGAACGGTCAGGTCCATATCCGCACGGTAGTTATTGAAGCTGCCCACAGTAGCATTTCCACTCGCGGCGAAATCCTTTCCGGGCTTCTTTGTAACCTGATTGACCACGCCACCAGCGCCGCCCGCACCTTGCAGCAAACCGGCTGACCCACGCATGACTTCAATTCTGTCATACATGGAGAGGTCAAACTCGCGTTGTTCAGCGTTCCGGCCGCATTGGGCGTTCCGTCAACCGACGTGGTGAGCTGATAGCCCCGTGAATAAAAATTACTATTGGCCGTTGATCCCGGCAGCACGCGAATTCCGTTTATCTGGCGCATGGCATCCGTCATGGTCAGCATGTTGGAATCTTCCATACGCTGCTGTGTGATGACAGAAATCGAGTGTGGAATATCCTTCAGGGCAACAGGTGTTTTTCCCCACGCTTCCACAGCCGGAGCTGTATAGGAATGAGATGTGCCATAAACACGCAGATTTTCCGTGCCGCCGTCCACAGCGGACGTCTCGCCGTTGTTCACTGACGCACTCGCCCCCAACGACTTGGAAGACGTGTCTTTCAGGCATGTCTGCGCAATTTTGGAATCTATTCTTTGAGCATCATGGCAGCGAGATACTTTCTGATGGCTTTTTTCACCGATCTCTGATGCCCGCGCATCGGGAACAGCTCCCATCACCAGGGTTCCGCAAATCAGAGCCGAGCTGGAGACCGAGAAAAGAGCGGACCGCCGCAGCGTATTTACATTATGATATCCGAGGAAACCCGCCCAGAAATTATAAGACTGCCACATGTTCTGTTTCACTTTAAGAATATTATTTTGCGACATGACATCTGGTACTGGTTTCACCTGTTGAACCGGATGCCTGTTTATCGCTCGCCCTCAGAAATGAGAAGGCAGACGCACACTATGGAATTGCGTCAAAGCCCGTCGCTTCAACAGCTTCCCGCAAATCTGCCACGGTTGTAGCGGCTGGATCATAGGCGATCGTCACCTGCCCACCGTCCAGAACGACAGTCACAGCAGAAACTCCCTCGACACTTTCCAACGCCTCGCGCAGACGCTTTGCACATCCTTCACAGGACATTCCATCAACTGTCAGATGTGCCGTCTGCGTCATGACCTTGTTCTCCCGGATTTAAATATTCCTGGAATTCCTCAATTCCATCATACCCCCTTTGGGTATATTTTTTCCATTAGGGATTTCCGAGAAAGTTTTGAAATTAAAATCGTTAATAGGACGGATTAAAATTTATATACTCTGGGTGGGTATCCATCAAAAACACCCCTCACCCGAAATCTCTCTTTCATTTATTCCCCGCCCCGGTATAGGATCAGGCCATAAAGAAGACAGACAAGTTCTCCTGTCTGTCTGGATCAGGGATCTGAAATGCTCGGAACGCATACCCGGAAATGGCTTGGCCTGATCGCCTGTCTGCTGATGCAGCTCGGGCTGATGGCGGGCGCATTCCCGGCACATGCCGCAACTAGAACCCACGTCATGACCATGACGCACTGCGCATCCATGACACAGCACGCCACTGTACATTGTGACCAGCATGATATGCAGGCCATGATGTCAGAAGCGCCGTCCCATCATAATGACAGTCACGGGCAAGGCTGCTGCCATATCCATGCGGCGTCGGCAGAGCCTGCTCTGACGCTCGCGCATCTGACACCGCTTCCCGCTCAGATCGCCATTTCCGGACGTTTCGTCCAGATCGGGCATGCATCCCTGTCTGGTACAGACTGGATTCCGACACCCCCGCCTCCCAAACTCCTGCTGTCCTGAAACGTCCCGATCCGTAAGCGTTCTGATCTGTCATAGGTCTGAAGACGCCACGGTTTTCCTGCACCGTTTCCCGGTTTTCAGCATATGCACAGTTTTTCCAGCCTCGCACGCGGCCTGACGCGTCGTCGCTTCGTCACAAGTCTTGGCGCCGGGGCCTGCCTGAGCGCCCTGCCTCAACAGGCCAAAGCAGAAGGTCGCCCCTCTTCCGGCTGCCTGCCCGCAATGCCGTCCAATACATGGGACCTGAAGGTCAGCCGAACGCATGTCTCTCTGGATGGAAAGTCCATGCATGCGCCCAGCATAGGAGGCAGTGTCCCCGGCCCCATCCTGCGCTGGAAACAGGGCGAGACGGTCACTCTGAACGTCCGGAATACGCTGGATGAAACAACATCCATCCACTGGCACGGCATTCGTGTCCCAGCGGATATGGACGGCGTACCCGGTCTCAGCTTTGCAGGAATCCCGCCCGGCGAAACCTTCACATATCGCTTTCGCCTGCATCAGAGTGGCACATACTGGTATCACAGCCATTCCAACATGCAGGAAGCGCTGGGCCTGTATGGCGCAATCGTCATTGACCCGATCCGGCCTGATCCAAATGCCTCTGATCGAGATTACGTCATCTTCCTAGGTGAATGGACCGATGTCATGCCCCATGACATCGTGAACAATCTGAAAATGCAGGATGACTATTACGTCTTCCGTCAGCGTACGGCTGCGTCCTTCCCCAAGGAAGCCCGTGAAGCCGGAAGTGCCATGGCTGCGCTGAAAGACCGGCTCGCCTGGTCCCGGATGAACATGGCCGCAACCGATATCGCGGACGTGTCCGGCATCATCTACACCTACACGCTCAACGGCCATGCCCCGGACATGAACTGGAACGGTTTGTTCCGGCCCGGCGAGCGGGTGCGTCTGCGGTTCATCAATGGCGCCACCATGACGCTGTTTGACGTCCGTATTCCGGGTCTCGAAATGCTGGTCGTTCAGGCCGATGGAAATGATGTTGAGCCGGTTCCGGTCGATGAATTCCGGATCGGGGTAGCCGAAACCTATGACGTCATCGTGCAACCGAAGGAAGACCGCGCGTACACGATCTTTGCCCAAAGCGAGGATCGAACAGGCTTTGCCCGCGGAACGCTGGCCCCTCGTGCCGGCATGAGCGGTCTGATCCCGCCCATGGATCCCCGCCCCGTCCGCACGATGGTGGATATGGGCATGGGAAACATGAAACCGGGGGAAAGCATGGATCATATGTCCATGTCCGGCATGGACATGAAGGGGATGGATCACATGCCTATGGCCGGCATGGACATGAGCCATATGGGGCACATGGCCATGCCAAAAATGGAAGTGGACGATCCCGGCCCGCCTCCGATCAACGTGGAAAACCAGAACGTCGCCATGATGCCCATGGATCGGACGGGTAGCCCCGGGGATGGGTTGGAAGATAACGGCCGTCGCGTCCTGAACTACAAACAGCTTCGTGCCACACGCCCCGGCGCGGACCCGCGCCCCCCCTCACGGGAAATCATCCTGCATCTGACGGGGAATATGGAGCGCTATATCTGGGGCTTCAACGGACGAAAGTTCTCAGAATCCGGCCCGATCAAGCTAAAAAAAGGCGAACGCGTCCGCTTCACCCTCATCAATGACACGATGATGGAGCACCCGATCCATCTGCATGGTCTGTGGAGCGAATTGGAGAATGGCCAGGGAGACTATCGTCCCTACAAACACACCATCATTTCCCAGCCCGGCTCCCGCATGAGCTATCTCGTAACGGCAGATGTCCCCGGCATGTGGGCCTATCACTGCCATTTATTGTATCACATGGATCTTGGGATGTTCCGCACTGTGGTGGTGTCATGAAGGCCTCGTTGGCCACAGTGCTCTTCCTTTTGGCGGCAGGGACAGCCCATGCGGAAGACGCCCCGCAATATCACGCCGTAGACGCTCCCGTTCCAGGCTCTGTCACGCATCTTGGCAACATCATGCCCGTCATGATGGATCAAAGCAGTTGGTTCCACGGTATTCTCGAGCAGGCGGAAGGGCGTTACGCGCCATCCGGAACCGATTTCCGATGGGATGGCGAAGTCTGGTACGGCACGGATTATGACAGGCTCTGGATCAAGTCCGAAGGCACCCTCGAAAAAGGACGCCTGAGCGACGGCCAGCAGGACATTCTCTACAGCCGCGCCATTTCGACATACTGGAACCTTCAGGGCGGCGTGCGCGTCGATCTGGATGATGGCCCGACACGGACCTGGGGCGCCTTCGGTATTCAGGGGCTGGCCCTGTATCAGTTCGAGTTTCAGGCCACAGGCTATGTCAGCGATCGGGGACGGTTTGGCGCACGCGTCGAGGGGTCTTATGACTTTCTGCTGACCAACCGCCTCATCCTCCAGCCTCAGGCCGAGTTCAATCTTTACACGAAGTCAGACCCGTCCCGACAGGCGGGCGCTGGCCTGTCGGACGTGGATGCCGGTCTGCGGCTTCGGTACGAACTCTGGCGCAAATTCGCTCCCTATGTGGGCGTAACTTATTCCGGCCACCTGACGCAGGCTCGCAGAATTGTGCGGGATCAGGGCGAAAAACCCGGTTCGGTCCGCTTCAGCCTCGGCATCCGAAGCTGGTTTTGATTTTCATATTTTTAAGGAGTTTTCATCATGACAAAAACCCTATCTGTTCTGGCAATCCTACTCTTTGCAACTGCCGCCCATGCGACACCCGCGCCGACGCCCAAGCAGCCTTCCACACCGTCAGTTGACCCACTTGCAGGCCTGAGCATGGATCAACAGATGGAACTGTGCGATCACCTTGAGACGCTGAAAAAGCAGAACAAACCACTTTCGCCGAAGATGCAGCAACAGCTCAAAGCATGTCAGGCCATGACCATGGACTCCATGCCTGAGACGGCACCCGACGCCACACAGGACCGCTAAACCTTCTCCCAAAACAGAAGAGGCGTCAGCGCATCATCCGTCGCACGACCTGCAACAGTTCGTCGATCGCCTCTTCGCCACCATCCGCCTGTACGGCCTTCCGGACGCACCCATTGGCGTGCGTGGACAAAATCTGAATGGATACGCCATCCAGTGCAGACTTGATGGCCGAAATCTGCGTCAGAATATCAACGCAATAACGGTCTTCCTGAATCATATTCAGAACACCACCAACCTGCCCCTCAATCCGGCGAATACGGTTCAGGAGTGCTTTTTTCTGAGGCTGCTCAACGCGCTTTTCTCCGGATGTCTCAGACGTGGCACAATGGATGCAGCCTTCTGCCGGAAATTCGTCTTCATTTGCTGTCAAAGCACTCATGGGGCACATTTCCTATACACTCGGGCCAGAAGGTGCATAGCACTCCCTTGCTCCTTCCGGCCATGCCGGAAAAGCGACATGCCGTAATCTCAAATCCGGCTGGCTCCCTCCCTTTTGAAAAGACACAAGAAAAAGAACCCGGATCTTAAAAAGAAAGATGTGGATGCAATTAATTCTCATCTCTCCCTTTCCGCTGCTGCCAGATGGGCTTATCTAGTGTTCAGCCAGCCTTTCGAAAAGAACGCTGGGGCGCATTAGGATATGAAGTTGATGTGGTCTCTGGATACGCTTCCCAAAGGGAATTACGCCATTATTGATCGTGTTGAAGAGCGGACCGCTGCCGATCCGATCAGTGCGCGCCTGTGTGAGCTCGGTTTTGTTCCCGGGGAAAGCGTTAAAATCGTTGCAACTGGACCGGTTGGCGCAGATCCCATTGCTGTCTCCCTCGGGACCTCCCGTTTTGCTCTTCGGAAAGGGGAAGCTGCCCGAATCATGCTTCGACGTGCCGTCTGACACGTTCCATGGCCTCTCCAGCACAAGCGTTACGCGCAGATTCCACATTACATATTGCACTGGTCGGAAATCCCAACTGCGGCAAGACTTCTCTCTTCAACCAGTTAACCGGAAGCCGGCAGAAAGTCGCGAACTACGCAGGCGTCACGGTTGAGCGGAAAGAAGGCTTCTTTTCTACACCGCAAGGCAAATCCATCCGGATTCTGGACCTTCCCGGTGCTTACAGCCTTTCCTCAACCAGCCCAGACGAAGATGTCACACGCGATGTCTGCCTTGGGCGACATCGTACGGAGCCTCGCCCGCAACTCCTGATCGGCGTGGTGTCCGCAACAAATCTCCGCCTGCATCTCCGCTTCCTGCTGGAACTCCGTGAGCTTGGCGTGCCGATCATTGTCGCCCTCAGTATGATGGACGAGGCCAAACGCAATGGCATGACCATCGATATTGCGGGGCTTGAGCGCGATCTAGGGCTGACCATTGTCCCGGTCATCAGCCTGCACCGGCAGGGTGTACAGCCTCTTCTGGAAGTTCTGGATCATCCGGTCCCGGCCCCTCCCGTCCTCTTGCAGAACGGCCTGGATATTCACGCAGAAGTGCGCAGGCTGATTCAGACCTATGTCACAGACCGCTCCGCAGGGCAGGAAAGACTGGTCGATCGTCTTGACCGCTGGTTCCTGCACCCTGTTTGGGGTCCGGTCATCCTGCTCATTGTCCTGTTCGTCATGTTCCAAACCGTCTTTGCGTGGGCTCAGCCCCTCATGGACGCTCTGGAAAGTGGCATTACCCTGCTTGGCGAACTGATCCTCAGGCCATTGCCTGATGGCGTTCTGAAAAGCCTTCTGGCTGATGGTGTCATTGCCGGTGCGGGCACGGTCATCGTGTTCCTCCCGCAGATCCTGATTCTTTTCCTCTGGATTCTTGCTCTGGAGGAATCCGGCTATCTGCCCCGCGCCGCATTCCTGCTGGACCGTTTGATGGCTCTTGCCGGACTGAGCGGCCGGTCTTTCATTCCCCTGCTATCGAGTTTCGCCTGTGCCATTCCTGGCATTATGGCCGCACGGACCATTCAGAATCCCCGGGACCGGCTGGTCACAATCCTGATTGCTCCGCTGATGACGTGTTCAGCACGTCTTCCGGTCTACACGCTTCTGATTGGCGCGTTCATTCCGCACAAAACAGTTCTGGGGATTTTCGGGCTTCAGGGCCTCGTCCTGTTCGCACTGTATGCGGTCGCCATTGTCAGTGGCGTTGTCGCCGCACGCATCATGACGCGTGGCGTAAAGTCCGAAGAGCATCCACTGCTTCTGGAACTGCCCCCCTATCGCCGTCCCAACCTCAAAAGCCTCGCACTAGGGCTTTGGCAACGTGCGGTCATGTTCCTGTCGCGTGTCGGGACGATCATCGTGTCTCTGAACGTCCTGCTTTGGGGTCTCTCAAGCTTCCCGCTTCCTCCGCAGGGAGCCACAGGCGCAGCCATTGATTACAGCCTGGCAGGACGCATTGGCCATCTCATGTTGCCAGTTTTCGCCCCGATCGGGTTCAACTGGCAGATCTGTGTCTCGCTTATTCCTGGTCTCGCCGCGCGCGAAGTCGCAGTCAGTGCACTGGCGACAGTATATGCGCTCGGCGTCAGCGAAGAAGCAGCCCCAGAAAAACTGCTCCCCCTCCTGTCGAGCCAATGGAGCATTGCAACTGCTTTATCTCTGCTGGCATGGTATGTTTATGCGCCCCAGTGCATTTCCACATTAGCTGTGATGCGCAGGGAAACCCGATCCATGAAGGTCGTTATAGGTGCAACCACCTACCTTTTCGGGCTAGCATATCTGGCTGCGTTTATCGTTTACCACCTGACCAAGGCCATCACAGGAGAAGCATGATGATTGAAACGATCATTGCCGTGCTGCTTGTCTCCCTTGCAGCGCTTTACTGGTACACACGCCTCTTTCCTACAGGATGGAGAAGGCTCAAAATGTCCATGGGTCTTGCAACCAGTGTTCCGTCCCCCTCACCAGCCAAAGGCTGTGACAATTGCTCTGCCTGTAGCGGAAAATCTGGTGGGTGCCATTAAATCAGCACCCAGAGGGAGACTGAAGACAGAAGGTCTTTAATGGCCTGACGAAAGAGAAGACGGATTATTTTACGTCCCTTTTTCCAACGAAAAACGTACAAGTCAGCTTAAGAACTGAAAGCGGATTGCAGCACACTGTGGCAGATATCCGAAATGCAGTGGATCGGCCATCTGCTGCGCTGCAATCATCACATTATGCCGATGACTTCTCAGTCTAAAGATCAAACCGGGCATTAAGGGAAACTGTACGAGGAGCGCTTGGAAACAGGTTTCTATTTCCGCGACTCATCCAATAACGAACATTCCCAATATTTTCGACAGCGGCCCGCAATACAACATGGTGGTTCGCAATTTTCATACTATACGCTGCACCGACATTGCCCACGATATAAGATGGCAACCGCACCGTATTGCTTGCATCCAGCCAACTGCGTGAAACATAATTAAATCCGGCGTTGACACTCAAACCCCGCACGGACTCCAGCCGGTAGTCTGCATTGAAGGCTGCCTGGAAAGGAGCAACCGCTTCCAGCTTATGATTCTGATACCCGGCTGCGGCCTGAATATATCGTGCATCCAGGTAAGCCAAACTGCCGTTGATATTCAAGTTTCGCGTAACCATCCACGCTCCTGCCGCCTCAACGCCCTGATACCGGGAAAGGCCGTCCTGCACATAGACATTCTGGGCATTGGTATAAGCAGACCCGGTGTCCATACGGAAAACGGCAAGAGTTCCGTTCCATGTTTTCTTCTGGATTTTCATTCCCAATTCGTATTCATCACTCCGGATAGGTCCGAAGACCTGCATGTAATTCACGTTGGATGAACCAGCCTGCCCTCCAGACTGCATCGCCTGGACCCAACTGAAATAGGTATTAATTTCCGGTGTAATTTTATAGCTCAGAGAGACAAGCGGTGTCACAGGATTATTCCTATGCGCGGCCGTCTGCTTCCCGGACGTTGAGAAGTCATTTTCCAGATAATCAGTATAACGGGCGCCCGCCATAAGAGACCAACGGTGATAAGTGACTGTGTCACTCCAGAACGGGGCCACCTGTTGGTAATCAATATAGCGATACATCCGGGGATTAAAGCTGCTTGCGCTTGTTAATGTTGGACGATCCCGGAAAATATTTCCGTATTCAACAGGGTTTTTGGCGCCGGAATTTGCATCCGCATCAAACATCTGTCGCAGCCATGTCACGCCGATAATAACATCATGATGCAATGGACCAGTCTCAAAATGTCCCTGTGTCGTCGCATCAACCTGATGATACGTCAGAACACGCACCATCTCGAACGGACGGCTCATATAATCGCCATTCGTGCTGGTAAAAGTCAGCTGGTTAGACGGAAATTTTTCATCAAGATGTGTGTAGCCATATGTCAGATGGGCACTCCAGTTTTTTGAAAAATCCCAGTCAAAACCTGTACTGAAACGCTTCATATCATTGGTTTTCCAAGACCCCTTGGCACCAAAAGCCTCACGACCGCTCATGGTTTGTACTGCTCCCACTCCATTGGCAGAAGCAATCGTGTTGACCATGCCTTTTTGAAGCGTGTTCAGATAAAATGTGTTGAAATGCCAATGCAGATTATTTGTGATCCGAACATTCGTTGTGAACGACAGAGAAAGATTACGCAGGAAACTCTCGTTCACCTGATTGCCCACCTCACTGGCAAAGACAAAACGCGTCTGCACCCGATGGGCTTTATCCAGTGAACCTCCCACATCCAGCATTTGCCTAAAGACCGCATCGGAACGATATCCAGCTTCCAACGTCAGTTTTCTTCCTTCAACAGGTGCTTTTAGCTGGTAATCCAGCACCCCTCCCGGTGAGCCAAACCCATACATGAAAGCAGATGCGCCTTTGACCACCTGCACGTGATCAAAATTGGCTAATGGCAAATCAATGTACCAGTACGGAATGGCCAGACCGTCAATCTTGTACCCGTTCGTCCAATCCAGATTCAGACCACGTACCCTGACGCTTGATCCAGATGCTGTGGAAGACCCGTTCGAGTTCGCCTGAACTCCCGGCTCATAGCGCATGACATCATTGATATCACTCGCCTGCATCTGTTCAATCCGATCAGCCGAAATCGTACTGACAGAAAACGGCGTATCGAATTCTGACCGTGTTCCAAAAGCCCCCAAAGGCACTTTACGGGCCAAACGAGGTGCATGTCTTGCCACATGCACTGTCACGGATTCTGCCGTCTGGCTTCGAATATCATGAGGGATAGCTCGCCTGAGCGGCGCATCAACGACTTTCGGGGTAGTCGAATGAGTATGCGCCAGACTCGATTTTAATGCGCCGTGATGAAGAGACGCTGCTGAAGAAACACCCGGTAACGTAACAAGCAGAAGAGCGCGCAGGCTGAGACGCCTCATAATAAATATATCCTTGAGAAACATGGGGTCAGTTCGTAACCCGCTGAAGCCGGTCTTCCCGCTCCACCAAAGCGCGAACACGGGGAATAAGATCTCGCCCATATCGCGTTGCATCCGTAAGCGGATCAAAACCCCGGATCAGAAACGTGCTGATCCCAAGACGGTAATATTCAAGCAGACTCTGTGCGACCTGTTCTGCCGTTCCCACCAGAGACGTGGAATTCCAGCGCCCTCCTGTAGCCTGCGCAACGCCTGTCCAGAGACGTTCATCATGTCGCGCAGATTTTGCAGCGATGGCCTGAAGCCTTCTCGAACCTTCATTGGTTGGAAGATTTTCCGCGACTGGAGGCGCGCCCGCATGATCAAGAGCTATTCCATTTTTTGTCGGCAAAATGACAGACTGTCTTTCTTCAATCTGAGCCTGAATACTTGCCGCACGCTCCCACGCCTCTTCCTCCGTATCTGCAATAATTGGACGAAAGGAGATGGAAAATTTCAAAGCACGGTTATGCTTTTGGCTAGAAGTCCGCACCTTTCCAACCAGTTCAGCGGCATTTGCCAATGGCTCGCCCCACAGGGCATATCCATCCGCCAGTTCACCTGCGACATTTATGGCGTCTTCCGAAGCTCCACCAAAATAAAGCGGAATACCATTCGGATTATATGGCAGCACAGTGGAAGAAGCTCTGCGCAAGCGATAGAACTCACCATCATGATCGAAAGGAGCCCCGCCCGCCCATTCCCGGCGAAGAATTTTCAGATATTCCGCTGTACGCCGATACCGATTCACTTTTGACAGATGATCGCCATCAGCCTCAAGTTCGCGGTCATTTCCACCCGTAATAATATGTACGGCTACTCGCCCACGACTGATCTGGTCCAGGGTGGCAAACTGTCTTGCCGCAAGCGTAGGCGCAGTGAAGCCCGGACGGTGCGCAATCAGCAAACCCATCCTGGATGTAACGAAAGCAGCATGCTGTGCGATCAGAATACTCTCTGGAGAGGAGGAATGGAACGCAACAAGCGCCCTGTCAAAACCGCCGCGCTCATGGATCAACGCGGTTGCAGCAATATACTCCGGATCAACTGCGAGGCCTGAAGGATCAAGAATTTCTGTCTGTTCACACGCGCTGACATAACCGATAAATTCAACAGGCATAAACCACTCCATTTTCCAGTGGCTTTATTTTAATTACTTTATTTTCTTATACATTTTAAAAATGACAACCTTACTCCTGAAGATATGAAATGTTTCATCCTTCAGGAATTTTTTATTGAATTTCTTTGGAAGGTTAAAGTTTCTCAAAGGATACAATTAAGGAATTGAAACAAAAATTATTAATCAATCAAAAGGAATACTTTTGAATAACTCCATATCCTGGAAACAGTTTTCCAGAGAAAACAACCTTGGAATCAAAAAAAAACGACGCCCATCCAAGGATGCCTGACATCATGCTTTCCTTCCCCAAAAGACATTCTCTTTTTATGGAAAACAAACCTCTGTTCCGTTCGCTCTTGGGGACGACATGCAGCATTGCAGCCATCATGGGCGCAATGCTCGATCCGGTTGATGGCGCTCCGCTACACTATTCCTCACCCAGATCTACACCACACCCGGCAACACGCCCGCTGTTTCCTCAAAAAAATCCAGGACATGCGCCCAGTCTTCCGAATGCAGTTCAGGCCAAGGGAACAGGGGAATCCTTTTCTATCCACGGGCAATCCCATGCTGCGCGTCGAGCGGCGGCGCTCCAGAAAACACCACAGTCCGCCAGCCTTCTGAGCGCCTCACAACTTGAACGGCTTGGTGTTCAGAATACCAAGCAACTCGCAAGGCTGACGCCTAATCTTTATATTCCGAACAACATGCCGGGATATTCGGTTCTGAATTATTTCATTCGTGGGATTGGAGAAATTGATCCACAAGGCGAACCTTCAGTCGGCACCTATCTCGATGGAGTTTATCTTCCCAGAAATATGGGAAATATGCAGGAACTCCTTGATGTAGCAGACATCGAAGTAGACCGCGGCCCCGTCGTCTTCTCCGGGCATCAATCCGAAGGTGGTGCAGTCAGGATCAACACGCTTTCCCCCACCAATCAGAGACGCTTTGTCGCGCAGACAGGCTACGGAACCTATAACGAATATCAGATTGGTGTTGTAGCGAGCGGCGCTCTCATCAAAAACAAGGTTTACGGCAGCATCGCCTTTGGTCGCCATGCCCGTGGTGGAATTGATCATAACTATACTGTTGGGAAAGACACGAACAACATCGACTATACGCAGGCACGCGGCAAACTGCGTTTCACTCCCAATGAAAACTGGGATATTACCCTTGCCTTTGACGGCACAATAGACGGAAGTACGAACAAGGGTTCAGGCAACCTTCTGAACCCGTATATCTATGGAAATTACAACCAGCTTTTCCCAAAAAATAATTATAGTGAAACGGGTTTCATCGGAAACGTGCGATACACGCTTTCCCCTCATCTGAAGCTTTATTCCATCACTGGCATCCGAGGCTACGATGACAAAGGCGTTTATGACAACACCGGCGATTATTATTCCCGAACCTCCCAGCCTCTTTACTATAAAGAGAGGATGTATTCTCAGGAATTAAAACTCCATGGGGACTACGGGAAGCTCGACTTCAATGTCGGCGCATACTTCATGTATGAGGACTGGTTCACACAAAGGTGGGCGAATAACTCTTCAGGAACCGCAACGAATGACCCAGCAAAAATCCGGTATACCCCGGTTTATGCTGTCATTGATCAGGTCACTCGCAACTGGGCTCTTTACGGAGAGGCCAGTTATCACATCACGCGCGCGCTGACCTTCACAGGCGGACTTCGTTTCAACTGGGAGAACCACTCCAATTCTGAAACTCTGAATTATCTGGCACCCGGCCCATCGCATCAGTCCACTCCAGCCAACCAGCTGTCCTATATTCTCTGGGGCGCGCCGGGGGATCAGGCATGGCAGGTCTCAGAACGCAAAAGCTGGGTTCAGCTTCTTCCGAAAGGCACGCTGACCTATCAGATTCGTCCGAATTTGATGACATATGCGTCCATTTCCCAAGGAGGAAAATCGGCAGGATATGATTTCAGAGCCCAAAGCCCGTCTGCTTCCGGCAGTCTTCAGGCTTCAACCCCCTATAATCCGGAAATCGTCACGACCTATGAAGTCGGCCTCAAAAGTGATCCCGTACCTGGCCGCATTCACTTTAATGGCGCACTTTTCTGGAACCAGTTCGACGATATTCAGCTCACGACAACAGACCCTTCAAACGGACTCTCACGACGTTTCAACGCAGGAAAAGGGCACTCTGCCGGCGCTGAAATCGAAACTTTCGTGAAAATTACTCGCGATCTGGATCTGCATTATACAGCCTCTTATCTCTACTCTGTCCTGGATAATTTCCGCGGCCGCGTGAGCCGAACCACACTTGCCAGTGGCCAAGTCTATAACAATACACCCTATGCAGGGGCGCCCCTCCCCTACTCGCCACGTTTCCAAACCATGGGATCTCTCACCTACACGCTCCCCATCCGGCTGCCTGGAACCTTTCGCGTGGGAGCGGATGTGTCTTTTCAATCCGCGCTTTACACCAGTTCACAAACCAATCCGC
Organism: Gluconobacter sp. NFX36; assembly: GCF_049887835.1. NCBI lineage: Bacteria > Pseudomonadati > Pseudomonadota > Alphaproteobacteria > Acetobacterales > Acetobacteraceae > Gluconobacter > Gluconobacter sp. NFX36. The sequence continues at coordinate 63,049 of NZ_JAGEKJ010000012.1, forward strand.
AAAACCGGTTGCCTCCACAAACCTATATTAACGCCATGGCAAGCTGGACCAGTCCCGACAGCCGCTGGTTCCTACAGGCAACTGCCCGAAATCTTCTGGATCGGCGCTATCTGCAAAGCACAACCTTTGTGCAGGGCGGGGGCGTCCCGGTTTATGAGTCCGCACAGTTTGCGGACCCGCGAACAATTTTCGTGACGTTGAAATTTACACTCTGAGACCAGCCAGTTCCCTTGTGTCTTCAAAATAACAAGGGAACTGATTATCCATAATAACAAAATAAACCCATTAGTCTTAATCATTAGAATTTTTCGAAAAATGACCTTCTGATGATTGAATAAACATTCACTTTATAAGCATGAGGAGCAATTTCATGCTTCTGTCTTCGCCTCCCCTCAAACGGCGCCACTTTCTGGGTCTGACATCCGCCGTTGCAGGAGCCTCCTTTCTGCCACGCCCACTGGCAGCACAGACAAAAGATTTTTCCCAGATCACACTCAGAGCAGCCACTTTTAGAGGCGCAGATCAAACCCTTCTTAAAGAAACCGGGCTGGACGATTTCCCCTATAAAGTCAGCTTCAGTGAGTTCAACTCAGGAAACATCATCGCTCAGGCCATCAATGCGGATGCTGTGGACATTGGCGGCTGGAGCGAAATTCCAATGGTCTTTGCGGCAACATCCGGTGCCCGCATCTCCATTGTCGCAACGCTGGAAGGACCGACCACAGATCAGGTTCTTCTGGTGCCAGAGCACTCAACAGCAACATCCGTCAAAGATCTCAAAGGAAAAAGAATAGGCTATATCAAGGCTACGACGGCGCATTATTTCCTGATCAAAATGCTGGAGCAGCAAGGTCTCTCCTGGCACGACATCACCCCTGTCGCGCTTGGGATGAGCGAAGGACTGACCGCCATGAAATCAGGGAGCCTCGATGGATGGGCAACGTATGGATATGCCATCCAGATGCTGGAAGCCGATAAAACGGCTCGCATCCTCCAAAGCGCAGAACATATTCTTTCCGGCCATTATTTTATCGGCGCTAACCCTCTCCGTCTGACGGACCCATCGTTTTGCGCCGTTGCTGCGGATTATCTCAGGCGGGTCAACAAAGCCTATTCCATCCTCAGCAACGACAAACCGCGCTGGGCACATGCCGTTTCCCCCGTCATTCAGGTACCCGAACCTCTGGTGCTGAATTACCTTCAGAACCAGAACCGCTCCTATCACCTGCGCGCATGGCGTAAAGCCGACATTACCTCTGCACAGGACATCGCAAATACGTTTACCCAAAACGGCTTTCTTCCAGAAGGAACAGAACTGGAGCCCATTTTTTCGCCGGCTCTTTCAGATGCATTGGACCATCAGAGATCTGGTCTGTGAGACACGCCCCATCTCGCCGTCTGGAAACGGATGTTTTGATTATCGGCGGAGGGCTGGCAGGGTGCTGGGCCGCAATCACAGCTGCTCAGGCGGGCGCGAAAGTCGTGATTGTGGAAAAAGGATATTGCGGCACATCTGGCGTAGCCGCGTCTGCAGGGCCAGGACACTGGTTCATTCCCCCCGAAGGCACACTCCGGCGTGACGCCATTGCACGTCGGTTGGAAATGGCAGAAGGACTTGGGGATGCAGACTGGATGGAAACCATTATAGACCGGACATTCCGGACGCTGCCCACAATTGCCAGCCATTATCGCTACACTCAGGATGATAATGGGAAAATCAGATACCACGCTTTGCGTGGACCAGAATACCTCCGCGCCCTTCGCCAGAAAGCACTGGATAGCGGTGTTATTATTCTGGATCATAGCCCTGCCATGAAACTTCTCCGTCATGACGATGGCAGTGTTGCCGGTGCAACAGGCGTGTCCCTGAAATCAGAGCTGGATCAATGGAGTATCCGCGCAGGCGCAACTATTCTGGCAACAGGCGGATGTGCATTCCGCTCTCACTTGCTGGGGAGTTCAAACAACACTGGCGACGGACTTCTGATGGCTGCCGAAGCGGGAGCCTGCTTTTCCGGAATGGAATTCTCGGCGTTTTTCACAATTGTCCCAGCCACAACGACAATGGCACGGACCATGATCTACAGTTTCGCCAGATATTATGACGTGGCTGGCCATGAACTTGAGCGCCCGGCAAGCCCACACAATAATCACTTTCTTGCAGAAGTGCTCAGGACGGGGCCTGTTTTCTGTGACCTGTCACGTGTTCCTGATAACATCCGTAGCCAACTGCCGCAAATTTCCCCTAACGTCCCTCTGACGTTTCAGCGCCTCGGGATTGATCCTTTTACACAACGATTTCCCATTTCTCTTGTCGGCGAAGGAACAATTCCCGGCGTCGGTGGTATCCGGGTCACAAACAGGCACGCAGGCTGTGATGTTCCTGGGCTTTATGTGGCTGGCGATGTTGCTTCGCGAGAGCCCGTAACAGGCGCAATATCTGGCGGTGGGGCGGTTAATGCTGCCTGGGCACTGTCCTCTGGATGCATCGCAGCAGAAGCCGCCGTCGCCTACATACGCAAACAACGACGTTCCCTGAAAGAACCTATTATTCCATCCCCCGAGTATGAAACTGTCACCCGAGACCACAAGGCTGTCGAACGGGCTGTTCAGGATGAGATGCTCTCCCCTCATAAGCAGTATTTTCGAACAGCTTTTTCTTTAGAAAAATCTTCCCAGGCTCTGGAAGCAGCATGGCAACAGCTATCTGGTGACACCGTACAGAATACAAATGCACGCGCACAGCTTCGGCAGCACGAGCTGAAAGCCCTTGCGGCGGCTTCCCGCTGGTGTACCGCCAGCGCTCTTGCCCGCAAGGAAAGTCGTGGCATTCATTATCGGACTGACTCTGAGACCGCTGAGACACCCATGCATATCCTGAGCGGCGGCATTGCAAACTCGTGGACGCGCTCAGTGCCAGTGAAAGCATTTTCATGATTGAGCTGATCGTTGAAAGCCGTTGCACGGCCTGCAATACCTGCGTGGAGGTTTGCCCGAGAGATGTTTTAACCCCCGACGAAAGTGGCGTTCCGATTATTGCCTATCAAACAGACTGTCAGACCTGCTTCCTGTGCGAACTGTATTGCAGGGCAGATGCCATTTACGTTCATCCAGACGCTGGCCACGCCCACCCTCAGGACAAGGCTACCCTAGAAGCCTCAGGTCTGCTCGGAGAATACCGTCGAAATTCCGGCTGGGACGAATGGGCAGAGCATAAAGACCTGCAAAACCAGCATTGGCGTATGGAAGATGTTTTTAGACGCGCCAGATCGTCCTGAAAACTGGACAAGGGAAGAGATCTTCGCATCTCTCCCCTTTTTGTTTTTATCCAGCAATGCGTGACGACTGCGCCTCAAGGGCTGCAACTTTTTCCCGAACCAACGGAATAAGGTCCCGGCCATAAACCCGGGCATCTTCCAGTGGCTCAAATCCACGGATCAGGAAATTGTCGATGCCCAGTTTGTAATATTCCACCAGAGCATCTGCGACCTGTTCCGGCGTCCCAACCAGCCCTGTTGAATTTCCGGCAGCCCCGGTCAAACTGGCCACACCCGTCCAGAGACGTTCATCCTGCCTGCGGGACGTTGCGGTCTCAAGCAGACGGCGAGACCCATCATTCGGCGGCTGGTGCCCTGTCACTGGCAATCCCGCCTGCTCACGAGCCGCACGAACAAGGTTTTCAATTTCCTCAGCCCGCTGCCAGGCCGCCTCTTCAGTATCCGCAATAACCGGCCGCAGAGACAGGGAAAAACCGATCTTCCGGCCATGACGTGCTGCGGAGGATCTCACCCGACTGACGATTTCGCGGGTTGCGTCCAGCGTCTCCCCCCACGTCGCATAAACATCTGCGTGCTTCCCTGCGACGTCGAGCGCTTCCGCAGACGTTCCTCCAAAGAAAACCGGCAGGTTTTGCGGATGAATGGAACTCTGCGCCTGACGGATATGATAGAAACGACCATCGTGATCGAAAGGCGCAGCAGAACTCCATTCCTGCTTCAGAATATCGAGATATTCATCGCTGCGGATATAACGCTCCGCCTTGGTTGTCCCGACATCTCCATCCCGGGCCATTTCGGAATCCGCGCCCCCCGTGATGATATGAACAGCCACGCGCCCCTGGGAAAGTTGATCAAGCGTTGCGAGCTGCCGCGCGGCAAGCGTAGGCTGCGTAAAACCCGGACGATGCGCAACAAGAAAGCCCAGCCGACTGGTTAAAGCCGCACCATACGCAGCAACGAGCTGGCTTTCAGGCGAATTGGAGCCAAAAGGAATCAGGACACGGTCAAAACCGCCCTCTTCCTGCACCTGAAGCGCCTGCTGAACATAGGAAAGATCCAGCGCGCGATCCCGGACGCCCGCATGAATTTCGGATCTGTTATTGAAACCAATATACCCGATGAAGTTAACCATCCTGAGTCTCCAGTTTTATCAGGACTTCATCGTAAAAGAAAAAGATCCGAAATAATCGCGATATCGGGAAAAGTCATTCATCAGCACGACTGAACGAAAAAACGCCTTTCCCGACACAGGAAAGGCGCCTCTTGCAATGTCAGAAACGGAAAAGGGTTGGGGCCTTTATTGCCCGTCTGGTCTGAAACGGCCCTCAAACGCAATAGTCTCAAGCGGCAGACGGCCAGAGGGTTGCTCCCGTTGCCGCAATTCCTCTGGCAGAACACCGGCCTCTGCCTGCCGACCAATAACAAGAGCTGCATGGACCTGATACTCTTCAGGCAGTTCCAGCCCCGCATGGGCCAGATCACGATCAAAACCACTGATCGGATGAACCGCCCACCCTGCCTGTGACGCCTGAAGCTGTATCAGAACCGAAGCTGCACCTGCATCGAACGCATGAGTCGGAAGAGGAGACGGCTCCCCCGTTCTGCTGGAAATCGTGATTGTTTTGGAAACGATATAGACTATGGCGGAAGCATTTTCCGCCCAGCTTCGGTTGAACGGAATCAACCACGACAGAAACCGGTCCCAATCCGGTGTATTCCGGCGGGCATGAATAAAACGCCAGGGCTGGATATTGTAAGCTGACGGCGCCCAACGCCCTGCATCCAGAAAACCGAGCAGGTCTTGCGGATCAATGTCCGTCGGCTGATAGGCCCGGGGCGACCATCGATCGAGAATAACCGGGAGAACATTAGAGCCCGGTGCGCGATCAGGGGCAGTTGTCATGACATTAGCCTTATCAGAAATAGGAACTTACGCAGCATGCACGCCTAGCGCATCCAGCAATAGACTTCGCAGCCCTTCGAATCCCGGATCAGAGTGTCGTCGAGGACGGGGAAGAGTAATGGGAACATCCACACGGATGCGTCCTCGCTCAAGCACCACGGCCCGGTCCGCGAGAAGAAGAGCCTCATCAACATCATGAGTCACAAGCAGAACCGCGCAGCCATGCTTCTTCCAAAGATCTGCGACCAGTTGCTGCATTTTCAACCGTGTCAAAGCATCGAGAGCAGCAAATGGCTCATCCAGCATCAGAAAAGCAGGCTCTCTGACAAGTGCGCGCGCAAGAGCCGCTCGCTGCGCTTCTCCACCTGAGAGCGTTAGTGGCCAAGCGTTGCTGCGATGAGATAAACCGACTTCTTCAAGAACAGCATCCGCCCGCTGCCGAATAGCTTTATCTTCCTGTCCCAGAACAACATTCTTCCACACACGTTTCCATGGGAGAAGACGATGCTCCTGAAACACAACCGAGACGTCGCGCGGTCGGGTCACTGATCCGTCTGTCACAGGATCAAGCCCGGCAAGCGTTCTCAAAAGCGTCGACTTTCCGGACCCACTGTGCCCCAAAAGAGCAACAAATTCGCCCGGTGCAATCGCCAGATCCAGTTCATCCAGAACAGGAGGACCGTTGTTGAAGCGACGCGTGAGTCGCTCCACAATAACGGCTGTGCCGGCATAAACATCAGACTGTGTGTGAGTCATGCCGTACGCCCTTTTCGTCCATCCGGACGCCAGGCCAGCAGCGTGCTTTCCAGAAGGCGGACAATCTGATCAGACATCAAGCCCAGCACGCCGTAAACCAGAAGCCCGACAAGAATGATGTCAGTTCGCAAAAAGTCCTGAGCATCCATCATCATATGTCCGATGCCACTTTCCGCGTTCACCTGTTCAGCAACGACCAGCATCAGCCAGGACACCCCAACAGCGTATCGTAGCCCTGTCAAAAAATCAGGTAATGCGCCCGGGAGGTAAACATCCCGGATGGTCTGCCATCGGGACAGCCCAAGCGTGGATGCCATCTCCACAAGCTTCGGATCGATAGACCGAATGCCCTTATGCAAATTCAGGTAGATCGGAAACGTCGCTCCCAGCGCGACAAGCAGAATCTTGGGTGTCTCACCGATTCCAAACCACAGGATAAACAGCGGCACAAGCGCCAGTGCAGGCAACGTTCGCAGGATTTGCAGAGGCGCATCCACAATATCCTCCCCGATACGGGACAGTCCCGAAAGAAGCGCCAGAACAACCCCCACACTGATGGCAAGACCGAGGCCACTTCCGGCCCGCAGAAGCGAAACACCCAGATTGAAAGGCAACGTCCCGTCACGCACCAGCGTCCAACCCGTTACAGCGATCTGAATCGGGGACGCCACAAGTCGGGTGGAAAGTAACCCGGAGGAGCAGGCAATCTGCCAGAGGCAGACCAACACAACGGGAGACGCATAACGCCTTATGGAAACAAGCCTCCTCAAACTCAGGGTTTTCCCCTTGGATTCGGCAGTCTTGTACGATCCAGTCAGCGTAATGGCGTCTGACACCGGGCGTCCTCCCACAGGCAGCGATAGACGTCCACCTTCCCTATTCTACACCCGGATGTCAGGTAAATATTATAAATACCAGTCTTTGACGTGATTTAATTGTTCTTGAACAGCCCTGCCATCAGTCTGGAGACTTTCCTGCTGCGTGCAGGATATAGTCCCCGGTTCTGAACGAGTTGTTTTCATGGTCTCTGCAAGAAAATTCCTGCCCTTCATGGCAGCACTTCTTTTGGGCACCTCTTTCGCTCATGCAGAAGATGCTCTGATCGTCGCTGATCAAAAGGGTCAGCAAAAAGCCCTCCTTGAAGCCGCAGGACAGGACAGGAACTTGCCCTACACGCTCCGATGGACCGAATTTGAAGCCGCTGCGCCACTTTTACAGGCCCTGGCGGCCAACGCCGTAGATACGGGCATTGCAGGAGACGGGCCTTTCCTTTTTGCATGGGGGGCGCATCTCCCCATCAAGGCAGCATTTCTGGTGCCACCTAGAGGCGGAGGGGAATCTACGGCTGTAGTCACAGTAAACTCCTCCCCCATTCACACGGCTGCGGATCTGTCTGGCAAAAAAATAGGAACAGGCAAGGGATCAATAGGTCACTTGCTGCTACTGCGCCTGATTGCTACGGGCGCCATTCCCGCCCCAGCCCCTCATATCGTCTTTCTTGCACCTGCTCAGGCCAAGGCAGCCCTTGATACGGGGCAGATTGATGCCTGGTCCACATGGGAACCGTATGTATCTCTTGCGGTTGTCGAGAGCCATGCACGCAACGTAGTCGATGGCCGCGATGTCATGCCCAACAACAGCTTCTTTGTCGCGACCGATGAAGCTCTGGCCACAAAACGCGCGCAACTGGCAGATTTCTACAAACGCATGACAGCCGCCTACGCATGGGGAACGGCCCATCAGGCCGAATATGCCACCATTCTGGCACGCCAGACCGGTTTACCCCTTCCTGTCGCAACGGCCGTGGCCAAACGTCTGATTGCCGCTCCTGCGCCGTTAACGCCAAACGTCATCCAACAGGAACAGACGACGCTGGATGCCTATCGTTCCGGCGGTTTTCTCAAGGATGCCGGGAAGCTGGAAGATGCTTTCGATCTGAGAGTTTCCACCCTCCAATAAATACGTTTTAATATCTGCCAGCTCGAGGAAAGACGGAGAACCGCCATGGGTGAAAGTCCATTTTCCCCAACAACCAACACTGCCGCCACAGACAAGGTTCTCGACGAACTGGTTCAGGTCTTTGCCGAGCGCGCTCCACGGTATGATCACAGCGGCAATATCGCGATCGAGAACCTGCGTGATCTTCAGGAAGCAGGTTTCCTAGCACTGGCATTGCCAAAAGCGGTAGGGGGAGAAGATATTTCCCTTCGTAGCGTGACACGGATCATCAGCCGTCTTGCACAGGGTGATCCATCAACCGCCCTCATTCTGGCAATGCAGTATCTTCAGTCCGGCGCCTTTGCACAGTCGCCTCAATGGTCAGACGAGGTAAAGCAGGAACTGTACGAGAGCATTCTTCAGGAAGGCGCCCTCATCAACGCTCTGCGGGTGGAACCGGAACTTGGCACGCCTGCCCGCGGTGGCCTCCCCGACACGACTGTCAGCCGGAACGGTTCGACATGGCGCATTTCCGGACGAAAAATCTTCTCAACCGGCTCAACAGCCCTTCAATGGGGCGTTGTCTGGGCAAAAACGGATGATGCCGACCCCAAGGTCGGCCCGGTTCTTGTTCCACTCGACCTGCGCGGCGTGCGGATCGAGAAAAGCTGGCATCAGCTAGGGATGCGCGCAACGGGAAGCCACACCATCGTCTTTGACAATGTGGAAATTCCGGAGCGTTATCTGGGCCTGCTGGAATCTTCGCCCGCAAAAGAGAACGGTCCAGTCGCGATTGCGAGTTGGCATGCGATTGTCATTGCAGGCCTCTATAATGGGATTGCCGTCGCGGCGCGGGACTGGCTGATAGCATTTCTTCACAGTCGCGTTCCTTCCAACCTCGGAACATCCCTGGCAACACTCCCCCGTTTTCACATCCTGCTAGGCGAGATCGATGCTCTGCTTCTGTCCAATGAGGCTTTGATTAACCATACCATTACGATCTCGGAACAGGGTACGCAAAGCGATACCCGCGCCGGACTGGCCAAACAGGTTGTCACCGAAAACGCCATTGCCGCCGTCAGCAAAGCGGTCGCCGCTATCGGAAACCCCGGTCTGAGTCAGGACAACCCACTGGAACGACATTATCGCAACGTCCTGTGCGGTCGCGTCCACACACCACAGGGTGACAGCGCCCTTCTGGCAGCCGGGCGAGAGGCACTGAAGGTTTAGGCAAAAAAAAACCGGCGACCATGACAGTCGCCGGGAGAAGTCATCATCGTCTTCAGATGTTTTCCAGAACTCTGAAGCCGTGAGTTCCATCCTCCTCAAGCTGGGCAACCAGCCCGTACTCCCAGTCCAGATAGGCCTGCATCGCCTCTGCCGCATTGTCCGTGCCTTCATAAGGCCGTTTGTAGACATCATCCGGTGTGGAAAAGGCCTGCGAATCATCCAGCCCGGTTTCAAGCGCATAACCTGCCGCCTGCCAAGCCTCCGTTCCTCCCTTCAAAACACGAATGCGACGGCTTCCGCCAGCAAGATCCGGCGCTGCCAGATGAGCAGCAATACCATTCGGGGATACCAGAACGATCTCTTCAGCCCCACGAATGACCGGATGAGACACCAGATCCGGGCGAATCACGAACCGCGCACTTGGAATATGTCCCTTTCGAAACACCGGACTCGTGGCAAGATCCAGCACCAGAACATCGCGCTCCTGAAGGCGCTCATGCAGTTCTACAGCAGAAATCGTTTCCACGTCTGGCAAGGGCTGTGAAAGCAAAGGCGCTTCCTGTCCCGTTTCAAATGGCAGACCATCCCATTTTTCCAGGACGTAAACTTCGTTCCATCCCAACTGCCTAAGCCAGTGCCCCGTCATTCTGGCACGAACCCCATCATCATCCGTCAGAACAATCGTTCCATGCCGGACACCAACCCATTCATCCGTTGCCTGCACAAGCTGGCCGCCCGGTGCGGAACGGAAATCCTTCAGATGGCCTTCCACGTATTCTTCAGGCGAACGGACATCCAGCCGATAAACAGTCCGCTCCGGATCAGCCAGAAACCTTTCCAGATCATCCGTCGTAACAGACCGAACACCGGTCCGCTCTGCCAGAAGTTTCGCACGCTCCCGCGCTGCCTGGTGGTTCTGCTCCGAAACGCCTGCTCCTTTACGGGCGGCACCATGTTCGAGCGAAAGCCCTTCCAGTGTCCAGCCAATCGTACCATTTCGAAGCGCAAAAACCGGGTTGGGGATTCCAGCATTGACGAGGGACTGCGTGCCAATGATGGATCTTGTCCGTCCAGCGCAGTTCACAATGACGGTTGTTTCCGGCGAAGGCGCAATATCCCGAACCCGCAATGCCAGTTCACCCCCCGGAACGGAACGGCCTCCTGGAATGGACATGACGTTGTACTCAATGAACCGTCTTGCATCGAGAATAACGAGATCATCGCCACGCTTGATCCTGTCATGAACCTCACGCGCTGGCAGGGATGGTGTGTGCCGGACATGTTCGACGAGTTCGCCAAAGGCCTTGGACGGGACGTTCACATCAATGAAGATCTCCCCCCCGGATCGTTTCCAGCCTTCCAGACCGCCCTCCAGCGCCGAGACGTCCGAATATCCAAGAGACTGGAGCAGCCGAACAGCTTTTGCCGTACGACCTTCCCCGTTATCATACACAACAATGGGGGCGTCCTTGCGCGGCACCAGCCCGGCAATGCGCTCTTCGATGCGTCCCACAGGCAGGTTGACGGCAAAGAGCGGATGCGCGGAGGCAAAAGGCCCTTCTTCCCGGACATCCAGAAGCGCAATTTCAGCACCATTTTTCAGGCTCTGCCGGACGTCTTCCGAAGAGGTCACGGGCAGAAGGTTTGTAATGCTGTTCATGCAGCCTTGCTCCTGGAACGATCCCAGAGATTGGGAACGTCCTCGCTCGAATATCCGGATATGAAACTCTTCTCGATGCCACTGGCCTCATCGTAAACGGCACGCGAAACACCGCCGATATTGGCCCCGTACACATGAATGGAAATGGACGTCTGATCTGCCAAGGCATTGGCCACAAGATGATAGTCGTTCACCCCAGGCGCCAGAAACGCGACTTCACCGGGTTCAAGAAAATCCGTTTCGCCTTTTTCAAAGCTCCCGTCCTCCCGGCGCGTGAACTGCGTTTCGCTTTCTTTACCCCGGAGCATTCCAATCAGCCCCCAGACGCGATGATCATGCAAAGGCGTTTTCTGTCCCGGCCCCCAGACGAAACTGACGACAGAAAACCGCTCCAATGGATCACAGTGCAGGAGATACTGGCTGTAGCGTTCCGGATGTGGCCGGGTATAGGTTTCGGGTAGCCAGTCATCGCGCGAAACGAGTATTTTCAGAAGCTCCGCTCCCGCTTTCTGGATCGATGCGGCATCGGAATGTGTCTCGAAAAGCCGCGTAAATCCGGAAACGAACTCCCGCAATGGCTCAATATTCGTCATTGATTTCGCAGTCCTTAATCGAGCAGATCTGGCTCAAGTGCGACGATCCAGTCCCAAAGAGGCTGGAACGAATAATAGGCACCTTGTGCCGTTCCGACCTGGCTGGCAGTCAACCGTGCAATATCCGGCGCGATAGGCTTCAGCGGTCCGGCGGCCTGCGCCAGAAGCTGGGTATGGGCGGCGTTGTCCATAGCCAGAAACCACCACGCCACGGCTTCAACGGTCGGTCCGGCGGTCAGAAGACCGTGGTTCTGAAGGATCAGAGCTTTCCGGTTTCCCAGCGTCGCGGCCAGACGGTCACCTTCATTGTCATCCAGAACCACCCCGCTGAACGGATCAAAAACCGCATGGTCCTCGTAAAAAGCGCAGGAATCCTGCGTGATGGGGAGCAATTCGGTCCCTAACGCGGAAAATGCCTTGCCATATGTGGAATGGGTGTGTGCCGCAGCGATCACATCCGGGCGCGCACGGTGTAAAGCGGAATGAATGGTGAAGCCTGCCGTATTGATCGGATGCTCCCCGATCAGGATATTTCCTTCATGATCCACAAGCTGAAGGTCAGAAACCTTGATCTGCGAGAAATGCACAGCCAGCGGGTTAATCCAGTACCGGTCCGGGAACTCCGGATCACGGGCAGTCACATGTCCGGCCAGCCCCTGATCGAAGCCATAGCGCCCGAAGAGCCGGAACGTCGCAGCCAGGCGCTGCTTCCGATGGAGGCGCTCTTCTTCAAACGTCGCTGCGGGTTTGCGCGGCTGAAGACGGTGGGTCCGTGCACGGACTTCCTGCAGGGACGAGATGTTATGCTGTGTCGCACTCATGAGGGTCTTCCTTGAGAAATCAGTATCCACGGCTCAGATCCAACCGGGCTTCCAGAGGCCGCCCCTGAAGGAAATTTTCGAAATTCCGGGTAATGCGCTGCCCGAGACTGGCCAGCACATCTGGCCCGGACCAGGAGATGTGGGGCGTCAGCCGAATTTTGGGATGGGTGTAAAAGGGGTGTCCGGCAGGAGGAGGCTCCGGCGCCGTAACATCCAGCGTCGCTGCTGCGATACGCCCGTGATTGAGACTGTCCAGAAGGGCTGTTTCATCTATCAGCTTTCCACGCGCCACATTGACGAGATGCAATCCGGGCTTTGCCCGCGCCAGAACATCCGCGCCCACGATCCTGTTCGTTTCTGATGTCAGCGGCAGAGCCAGCACCAGATGATCGGAGCGTTCAAACAGGGTTCCAAGATCAGAAACCGGCTGCACCCTTTCTCGCACGGCCTCCCCCTCCGCCCAGGCACTTCTGCGCCAGACGAGAACAGTCATGCCAAAACTCTGAGCCAACCGGGCAATTTCCTGCCCAATGGCCCCATATCCGGCGAGACCAAGCGCTTGCCCCGCCAGCGACCCCAATGGTGCGTCATGCTTGACGGCAGAAGCCTGCTGAACCCAATCGTCGGGAGAGGAAGGCTTGAACGTTTCAAATCTCTTGGTCTGAGCCAAAAGAGCAAGAAAGACGTACTCAGCAATTGGTCTGGCCGCATTGCCGCGACCCGTCGTAATTTCGCGCCCCTGAAGCAGCCATTCTGGAAAACCATCCACGCCAGCCGACGCAATCTGCACCCAGCGAAGCGAGGGATTCCAGTCAGCGGGCGGGGCCTCGGGAGCATTCCGCCATGCCACAGACGGACCTGTCAGCAGAATATCCGCCTCGCCCGTATTCCACGGCTCGGAAACATCCCTGCTCTGATCCACCACCTGGATACGCTCACCTAATCCAGAAAGGATATGGCCAATTTCCGGCCCAATCTGGTTAATGACCGTCAAGACTGTTGAGGCGCTTGCCATATCTCAGGCAACCTTCTGGCCAGAGAGCTGGTCTTCTTTTGCAACCAGTTCGCGAACACGCGGCAACAGGTCCCGCCCATAATCATAGGCATCCACCAACGGATCAAACCCGCGAATCAGAAAGGTCGAAATTCCCAGACGATAGTAATCCAGGAGGGCTTCGGCCACCTGATCGGGCGTTCCCACCAGCGAAGTGGAATTGCCCTTGGCGCCTGTCAAAGCGGCAATTCCCGTCCAAAGGCGTTTGTCTAACCTTGAACCTTGCTCGGCCGCAGCCAGCAGACGGCGGGACCCCTCATTCGGGATAATGGCAGAACGGGTATATCCCGTCTTTTCCTGAAGGCTCTTTGCCTTCTCGAGAATAGCCTCCGCTTTGGCCCAGGCCGCCTCTTCAGTTTCAGCCAATATGGGACGGAGAGAGAGCGAAAACCTCAGGTTACTGCGCCCTGCCTTCTCCGCCGAGGCCCGAACACGGGAAACCGTTTCACGAACCTGATCGTAGGTTTCTCCCCACAAAGCATAAACATCAGCCTGCTCCCCGGCGACGGCAATGGCTTCATCCGAAGACCCTCCGAAATAAACCGGAATAGCGTCTTTCTGATAGGGAAGCACGCGGGACTGGGCACCGTGCACAGTGTAAAACCTGCCCTGATAATCAAACGGCTCCCGACTACTCCATTCCCGACGCACAATCTCAAGATATTCACGGGTTCTGGCATAACGCTCCGCCTTGACGGTGTGATCCCCGTCAGCTTGGAGCTCCGTATCATTCCCACCTGTAATGATATGCACAGCCGCCCGCCCACGACTGATCTGATCCAGTGTTGCAAACTGGCGCGCCGCCAGAGTCGGCGCTGTGAAGCCGGGCCTATGCGCCACCATCAAACCCAGCTTTCGCGTCGTCGCGGCAACATGCTGAGCCACCAGAATGCTTTCGGGTGAATTGGAATGGAATGCGATCAACACCCTATCAAAACCGCCATTCTCATGAATTTTTGCGGCTGTTTCGATATGGACAAGATCAATGACTGGCCCGGTAGGGGAAATAATCTCGGAATGGTTCTGGCTGTTCACGAACCCGATAAATTCCACAGGCATGGCCGCCCCCTAAAAAGACTATAGTAAATTGTTGTATTGACAATATACTCATTTTCTTACGTCATAATTCAAGCAAGAAACGCAAATACAACACTTTTGCATGGTTGATTACAACCATGCCTCCAGCTACGGAGCGCTGCTATGTCCAACACGTCCCTTCCCCAGCGCATGGCACGCAATGTTCCAACCGAGCTTCTGCGGTCTTTCGTTGCCATCGTGGAAGCTGGTTCCATGGCACAGGCAACCGAGACAATCTTCCTGACCCAGTCTGCCCTGAGCTTGCAGATGAAACGTCTGGAAGACGTCCTCCAACAAAAACTGTTCCGCCGGGATGGGCGAAAATTGGTCCTAACGCCTGCGGGCGAAGAACTTGTGGCCTATGCAAGGCAACTCCTCGCCCTCAACGACCGAATCATGCACAAACTCGGAGATGTTTCAGAGCCGGAACCAATCACGATTGGTATGGTGCAGGACTTTGCTGACACCATTCTTCCGGATGTTCTCGCGCGCTTCCGGCTTGAACATCCTCGTTGCAGGCTGACCGTCCGCGTTGGTGGATCAGCAGAATTACTGGAAATGTTTGATCGCTCCCGGCTGGATATCGTGCTGTGCCTCGGCCAACATGGAGACCGGCCCAATTCTTCCTGGCGCATTGTTGGACATGACAGAATGGTCTGGATCGGAGATCCGGGCGTTCTGGATCAGTCTGAGATTCCCCTCGTTCTTCTTGAACCTCCCTGCCGGTTCCGTGAGGCCGCGCTCAGGACCCTCGCAAAAGCGCGCCGGGACTATCGTATCGTGCTTGAAACGCCTCATCTCCCCGCGATGCGCGCCGGCGTCCGCAGCGGGCTTGGAGCAAGCTGCAGGACGCGGCGTTTTGCTGCATCAGAAGGACTGTCCATTCTGCCAACGGGCATCCTGCCAGAAGTCCCGGAGATCGAAACCATTCTTGTCCAGAGAAACGGCTTGCCGGAAGCCGCTCAGGACCTTGCTGAACTCCTGACACAGGCAACCGCAGATCAATGACCGGACGCAAATGGCCACATAAAAAAAACTCCTTGGAAACCGCATGGGATTGTCCCGCATGGTGGGTCGATCAGGTCACCCTTGGGATCTTATGAGCATGAGCATTCTCTCTCCTTCTCTCCAAAGCCGCTATGAAGCCGTTGAGGCAGAACGTCGCAGAACATGGTCCCCTGACGCTCTGGCTGGGAATATCGCGCAGCGGGAAGCTCTTGTCCGGGCACACCCCGAAACGACGCATGTTCAAACAGGCGACGCTCTTTCGCCCTATGCGCTTGTGGACGCAGAAGGTGCCACAGTTTCGCTTGACGACCTGACATCTGCAGGACCAGCTGTGCTGGTATTTTTCAGGTTCGCAGGTTGTCCAGCATGTAATATTGCACTGCCCTATTATGCAGAGACGCTGGCACCCATTCTAAAAACCGCAGGCATTCCGCTGGTCGCGGTCTCCTCACAGCCTTTCCCAGAACTTGACAGTATCAGAACGCGGAACAGCTTACCTTTCCCTGTCCTGAATGACCCCCAGCTAACACTGTCTCACGCTCTGGGCATTACGTATCTTTTTGATGAGGCCGCACAAGAAGCCGCTATCGCCAAAGGAGGGCGAAGCGAAGCTCTGAATGGAACGTCCCGCTGGGAGCTTCCAAAACCCACCGTGCTCGTTCTCAGTCCCGGTCGCACCGTAAGCTTTATCGATATCTCGCCGGACTGGATGCGCAGGACCGAAACCCCTGTCATCCTGAAGGCTCTCGGACTTGAAAATAAAGACGTTTCTCATGCCGCATGACACCGCAGCCCTGCTGTCACAAACAAGCTTTGGCGCACCAGCCGTAAGTCAGGATCTGTTTCGGGAAGCCATGAGCCTACTTGGTGCGCCCGTGGTTCTCGTCACAACTGATGGCCCCGGAGGACGTCAAGGGTTGACCGTTTCTGCTATCAGCAGCGTCAGTGATACGCCGCCTACAGTGCTGGTCTGCCTTAACCGCAGCAACCGCTCCCATCAGGCATTTTTGAAGAATGGTGTCATCGGCATCAGCGTTCTGTCGCCCATTCATCATGAGTTGGCGCGCATCTTTGCCAGCCGTTCTGTAGAGCCTGATGCGAAGTTTGCACAAGGAAACTGGGTTATTGGCGATACAGGATCAGCCCTGCTCTCAGACGCCCTTGTCACACTTGATTGCGAAATTGACGCCATTCACAGCGCAGGTACGCATGATGTGCTGTTCTGCGCCGTAAAATCCATTTCCACCAGCGCAGATGCCGACCATGGACTCGCCTGGTTCTCCCGCGATTTTCACCATTTGCCCGTCAAACGGGCCTGATCGATTTTTCAGGATAACTGTCGATGTCCAATGCGTTTCATCCCTCACGCCGTACGGTCCTGACTGGCTCTCTGGCAAGTGCATCCGCTTTAAGCATGCATGGGCGCGCCTTCGCGCAGGCTATGGATCATATGGATATGGGAGGAGCACAAACGCAATGTCAGGCTGCCGGACCTGCAATCGTCGAACCCGTTCCAGGCCCCCCTCGCAACCTGACAATCGCGTGGAATGAAGCCTCGATCTGCACCGCAGCCGTCCCTGTGGCGCAGGAGAAAGGGTTCTTTAAAAAATACAATCTGAATATTGATTACGTAAATTTCGCAGGAGCGACTGACCAGCTTCTTGAGGCTCTTTCAACCGGCAAGGCCGATGGGGCACCGGGCATGGCATTGCGTTGGCTTAAGCCACTTCAGCAGGGTTTTGATGTCAAACTCGTGGCAGGGTTACACGCTGGTTGCATGTATCTCATGACGGCGCCATCCACAGGTATCAAAACGCTTGCGGACCTGAAGGGCAAGACCGTCGGCGTAACGGATATTGGCGGTCCAGACCGTAATTTCTTCAGCATTCGCCTGAAAGAAGCCGGGATCGACCCTGAAACAGACGTACAATGGAGGCAATTCCCAGCAGATCTGCTCCCTCTTGCTCTGCAACGTGGGGACGTTCAGGCTATTTCAGATGCCGATCCGTTCTCTTATCCCCAGCGACGCCAGTTCGGGCTGATTGATGTCGATAACAACATGAAAGATGAATGGGCGCATCTGACATGCTGCGTCATCGGATTACGCGGCAGTCTTATCCGCAATGAACCCAAGGTCGCTGCCGCAGTCACACGAGCGATTATGGAAGCTGGTGCCTGGCTGGCCTGCAACCCAGAGGAAGCAGCCACAATTTTCCAGCCTTATGCCCCTAAAGCAAATATCAAGGATCTGGCGGCCATGCTTCAGATGCAGGGACACCACCATCAGACATTGACCAGTAATTTCAGGCAAGAAATTGTCCGTTACGCTGAAGCCCTCAAACAAATTGGTGTTTTCCGCCCCTCCCTGAACACTGAACGCTATGCAGAACGTGTCACGCAGGATCTGTTCAGCTGATGAGCCATACACAGACTACGCGGGGCCACTCCGCTACTCTGACATCCTCTTCAGAAACGATAAAACCCAGATTCAGACTCACCCAACTCTGGAGTTGGACCGCAGGGCCTGCATGGCTGCTAGCCGCGCTGGTGACATGGAAATGGCCAGACGCGGACGATTTTCCTGCTACCCAGCAGTTCGCAATTTTTCTGCTGGTCATCGGTCTCGTTTTGGTAGCACTCGGAGCGACAGGACGACTGAAAGATCGTGCTCCCTGGGCCTTGGTTCTCGGAGTTGGATTTGGAGCATGGGAGCTTGTTCAAGCAAAGCTTCTGCTTCTTCCACGGCCGTTTTTCGGAACGCCGCAAGACCTGCTTGACGTTTTCCTGACAGACTGGAAACGCCTTGGAGACAGTCTCGTCCATTCCCTTCTTCTGCTTGCCGGAGGATACATCCCTGGCTCCATTCTCGGAATTATCGTAGGTCTTTCTCTAGGGCGCTCCCATCATGTTCGTTACTGGGTGCGCCCGGTCATGCGAGTTATTGGTCCCTTGCCGCCAGTCGCACTTTTGCCACTGGCATTCGTGGTCATCCCATCAACACGTTGGGCCGGTGAGGCTCTCATGGCACTTGCGGCAGGGTTTCCGGTTGCTGTTTTGACATGGTCCGGTGTATCCGCAGTCGATCCTGCCTATTATGATATCGCCAGAACAATGGGAGCGAAAAACCGCTTTCTGGTTCTGCGCATCGCACTCCCAGCCGCAACACCACAGATTTTTGTCGGACTGTTCATGGGATTAGGTGCGTCTTTCGCAATGCTCGTCGTGGCGGAAATGCTCGGTGTAAAATCAGGACTGGGCTTTTATATGCAATGGGCACAGGGATGGGCTGCCTATCCCAACATGTATGCTGCCCTGTTTGTCATGTCTCTCATGTGTACGACACTTATGACCGTGTTGTTCAAGATCCGTGATCATCTCCTCAAATGGCAGAAAGATGGCCTGAAATGGTAAATTCTACTCATCCAGAGCCCCCCCTTGGTCTGACATTATCTCACATTCATCACAGCTACGATTTACCTTCAGGTCCCCGACTGGTTCTGGATGATGTCAGCCTTGACGTAGAACCAGGAGAGTTCATAGCCCTGATCGGACCATCCGGATGCGGTAAATCTACACTTCTTCGACTGGTCGCAGGTTTGGAAGCCCCTGATGCAGGAGCACTACTCGCAGATGGCAGGCCAATTACAGAACCTGATCCCAGTCGCATCATCATGTTTCAGGACCCAACGCTTTATCCATGGCGTACAGTGCGCGGTAATATTTCTTTGGGTCTGGACATTCGAAAAGAAAAAGACCCCGAAGCGATTGATGCGGCCATTCGCCTTGTAGGCTTGGAAGAATTTTCCGGAGCATGGCCACATCAACTCTCGGGTGGGATGGCGCAACGTGTTGCGCTGGCGCGTGCGTTGATCAATAACCCTCGTCTTCTTCTTTTGGATGAACCTCTTGGCAAGCTGGACAGCCTGACACGTCTTGCGATGCAAACTGAACT
>NZ_JAGEKJ010000013.1:0-69029 GCF_049887835.1 Gluconobacter sp. NFX36
CAGCCGAGCAAGACGCTCTTCAACATCAAAGAAACCTGGTTGCTTCATAAGCCAGCCCCCCACTCTCCACATGAGGAATGGAATCACACAGAGGGCCCAAAAACCAGAGGGTTTTTCGAACCCTCCACTTCCGTTTTTGGGCAGCGCATACCCGTGCTTCGATGTCCCAAAAGAGGCGTAAGCGGACGCCGTACTTTTCACCTTCTTCAAATCACTTCTCAGTCTTTGAAATGCTGCGCTGGCAGTATCCTAATGCCTGTCAGCGTGGTCGCGACGTAGTCACCCGAATAGGTGAAGAGGTCCCGAGCGATGGTCCAGTTTGCCCATGCTGCGAGGAGGTCACGGGCTTTTGTGTCATCAGGGTCTTTCAGGATCAGATCAAGGCGGGGGTTTTTCTCCCCTTTTGTCCCAAAATCGAACACCGCGAGCCCGCGGATCGAGTGGTCGTAATCGAGGAGCAAAGCTCCCTTGACCAGGCATTCGTGTGCTTTACATGCCGAGAAAAGCCAGCCCCCGGCCTTGTAGCCTAGCATTTCGACCGGACGATCGGGCGGACCACCCAAAGAGGCTAATACCTGTCGCTGAAGCGTTGCAAATTCGCCCGTATGAGGTCCAACAAAGCGTTTGATTTCACCATCGAAGCCCCGGCTCCAAACCAGCTGATTGGTATCCCGGCAGAACTCGGCTGTCTTGAGAGTGCAGGGCTGAGCGGCAGCGCGGGCAACAGAGCACCACGATGTCACGAGAGCGAGGGCAATAGCACTGAAAATTAGCGCCCCGGGAATGCTCATAAGCTGTCTTATCCTCTTGTTCAGACTAGGCGTGTTGCATGACGTCTTTCAGGTGACGTCCAGAGGGTGATCATTTTCTCCTTGGGCGCCCCCGATTATCTTGAGGCAACGTGCCTCACTGATACTTCGTAAAACGTCCTCGATGCCCGCGCGATCAATCGCTGCATGCACTCGGATCAAGGTCTCGCGTAGAGCGTCGGGTGCATGGTGCGGGAGAGGAATGATCCAGGTCTCCGGTCGGTCAGGCTGCCAAGCCGGTGCGTAATCAAGAGGGCATGGCCCGTCTGGCCATGCTTGCCGCATGTCCCAGAGTGATCGCTCCAGTGTGCGGGAGCGGTTGACCCTGACAATGCGCCATGACGAGAGCAAATCCGTGAACCCGTCTTCATCGAGATACACAGGTGTGATCCGGGCATGAAGCCAGACCGTGCGCCACCCCTCTCTACCTGCAAGGCGACGCCAAAGACTGAAACGCCGTGAGGCTCCGCAGTTCCCCGCAATGCGCTCGTGGCTCCAGGTCACATCCGTGACGTCGAATATCTCTCGATTTCGAGTTGCAGACGGGTTGAACTCCCGCAGGATCGCCTCCCGGAGCCGCGCGGTCTGCTCTTCATCAAAAGGGCCATAGTTTTGTGGATAGGAGTCATCGAAGCTCATGGTCTCGGGCAGGCTGTCAAGTTCGCCGACCAGCTTTCCTTTTGATGCGCTGACAGCGGTAATCGACCGGATATCGATTTTTGCATGGTAAGGATCACCCACCCGGAGAAGACTGCTCAGCAGCTCAGAAGCAGGATGGGGCGGGATATTATCGAACGCTTGGGCAAAACTGACCATGCGTCGCAGACGGTAGTAGGCATTCTCTTCGCGGGGATCGCGGCTGGTATCTGCCTTGAAGGGATGATTCTCGAGGTCTGCCAGAAATCGGAGGATCGCCACCTGGGCCTTCTTCTGACGGCTGCGTTTAACAAAGTGCCGGACGAGGGCGAGAGACTGGTACATCATAAGACTCTAAAAACGGGCAAACACGCACGCAAGTCCTTCTGCGACGCACCATGTGTATTCAGACAGGAGCGGGTGGGTTAGGGTGACCTCCGGCAGGATCTGATCGACCAGGGCGAGCCCGGAGGGCGTGGCTTGCAGGGAGAAGAGATGTGACAACGGTACTGGGCAGCTCGGCCTTTGCGCGCCATGAAGACCTGAGGCAGGAGCAACTCCAGGCAGTCGTACGGTTCATGGCGGACCGTTTGATGACCGGATCTGCTGGTGTGGTTCCAGGCACGCTGAAAACGCTGACCGATCAGGGAAGGGACTATCCTTTCGTTCTTCTGCAAGACGATTGTGTCTACGCGGTAAGTCCGATCGAGAGCCTGCGCCTTGTGCTGGATGCGGATGGTCGTCCCCTGGGCTGTCCGTCAGAGGGGCTGCTGTATCTTTCGGATGTAGAGGGAAATGCTGTGGTGCGGCTTCTTCCGACACCGCGTTACAAGCCGTCGGATCTCGGACTGACAATCTGAGGACCTCAATTCGGTTCTGACGCTTCAACCCCTCTGGTCCATCAGCTGAACCGCACTCACAAACGCTGTCGTCATACTACCCGGTATGACCGAGCATACACTTTCTCTTGGGCAGTCAGAGCTGCCCAAACACTCCCTTTCTCTCTCACTCTTGTCCCCCTGGATGCTTGGCAGCATGGTTCTTTCGGCGACCATGCTTTTAGGGTTCGGCTGGCTCCTTTTTCCGCTGGATGTCCAGATGGTCTGGACCATGCTTGCTCAGGCGATCCTGTTTTCCCTGGCGATCTCCGTTCTCGTGATGGACGTCATACGCCTGTTGAAGACGAACGCCTTCATGCCGCGCTGGCATGTGCTGGTCTTCGTTCCGGTCTGGGTGGCTGTCGGCCTGTTCAATCTCCGGAACGCCTATGACTGCATGAAGGCGGCAGGCCAATGGTGACGTTGCGTAACCGCACTCACAACACCCCGCGGGATACTGACTGTCAGGTGACAGAGAACGGGGCAACACAGTGAAGTTTGGTGGCAACCAGCCCAAAGCACGGGTTTTTCGCAAGCTGAATGCGCAGACACAGCGCGAAGCCTATCAGGCCGTACTTCAGCACGTCCGGACCTGCCTCAACCGGGGGCCATATAATGTCCTTGAGCTTCGGGCAAACCTCACCCCGGAAGAGGCTGGAGCTTTGCCTCTGGCTCTGACGACGCTGGCTCAGGCTGGCGAAATCGCGGCTCTGGGTCATAGCGTCTATGCCCGCGTACCCTGGATGCCTGCAACGCGGACCGTGAAGACGTCACCAATCGAGGATCTGGTCTTTGCTTCACTGACCGAACACGAGACGCCAACCGAAATCGCGTCCTGGCTTGGACTGACCCTCACTGTGGTCAGAGACTCTCTCGCAGCTCTGGAGCAGGCCGGTCTGATCGAAGAGCGGCTGGATCCGCGTCGCCCCAACCGCTACCGGATTGTATCGCCGCATATGGCCAAACATATCCGGCAGGGGGCACAGGACAGGACGTTCACCGATATCGCCCGGCATGGCTGAGACATGAGGGAGGCGTCGCGCTTGCGGATTATCCCCCAAAGCAGTGGACAGCGTTGTGGGCAACCGCGGGCAGGATATGTGGATTCACGGTCCGTTCGTCCCGGGCACAGGCGTGCAGCGCTGTCCATTGCAGGCGAACTCTCCGTCATCGGCTGGGGTGTGCGCCAGGCGTCCCGCCGATCCGGCGTCTCCAAGGACAGGATCCTGCGCTGGCAATCAGGGCAGGGTCTTCCTGACCCGGATTTTCTCAAGTGGCTCGCGGCCCTTGGGATGCTGCACCGTCGACTGAGTCACCCACTGGCCCGGGCTGTGCCTCCAGCGGGGAACAGACCTCCGCTGAATGGCTACGCGATGACCAGTGCCCTCATCACAATTGGCTGGTCCGAACGTACACTCGCAGATCGCCTCGGCGAACACCGGACGGCGCTTCGCCGTCTCATTGAGGAACAGGGACATCTCCCGGAGCGGCAGTCCCGCTGGCTCGAAGCGCTGGCAGACGGGCATCGCGATCTGCCACGCCCCCTCTCTCCCATCTGCGTCTCACCCGATCTCTGAAAGGTTGATCCATGTTGCAACGCGTATCATTTCCTGAAGACGTTCAGGACAATCATGGTGTCATCGCAGGCGGCATCGCCGCCGACCGGCTGCGGTCCATTATTGAGCGGGTTGAGCGCCTGGAAGAAGAGCGCAAGGCGCTGAGTGGTGACATCAGGGACATCTTTGCCGAAGCCAAGTCGGCCGGGTTCGACGTCAAGGTCATTCGTACGATTATCCGGCTGCGCAAGCAGGAGCCCGCGGAGATCGAGGCTCAGGAAACCCTTTTGCAGATCTATCGCCGTGCCCTGGGAATGTGACCGAATGCAAGATGCTCCACCGCGCCGACGTATCGCCGAGACGGCAGGAGAGATCCTGGTCTGCTGGCCGAGTGTGGGACTGCTTCTGTTTGCGTTTGTGGTTCCCAGGCTTGGCGCTGTCATGGGGCCCGTTTTCATGCTCGGTGGCTGTCTGGCAACCATGACGGGACCGGGTGTCCCCGAAATCGGCGAAGACGGGCGTGACTACGGTCTCGAGCGCAGGCGCGGTGTGGTTTTTGCCAGTCTCGGCCTGGTGCTCTGCCTGCTCTCTCTGTCTCGTCTTTTGCCGGATGGGTATTGAGCGTGCCTGCACCTTTCTTCGCGGACTGGACTCCAACGCGCATCACCAGTGTCCGCTATGCCTCCACTCTGGGACCCTCTCACCCTGTTGGGACGGTACAGCGTCGGGTCTGTGGCCCCAGATGTCTGATCGGGGTCAGCCTGTTTCTTCTGACGAACGCCGCGGATGGATTTCTTGGCCTGGATCAGTTTGCCGGACAGGGACCCTGGCATCTGTCCGGACTGGGTCAACCGGTTCTGATGCTGTCGTTCTGGCAGTGGACGCTTCTGGCCTGCCTCACACTGGCTCTTGTGAAACTCGCTGAAAAGACGTCCGGGATCCTGACCAGGCGTGGGCAGGGGCGGGCGACCAGAATAAGGCTCCTCGTCACCTGCGTGGCCCTGGCACTCGGCGGCCTCGCCCGCAGCCTGATCCATCCGGGATGACCGGACTCACATTGCCCTCTCCTAAAGTGATCCTACACAACCGGCAGAGGAAAGATGCCTGAACTGCAGACGCTCCTGAAAGAAGTGGTGAAACTGCCTGCGTCCTATCGGCGGCAAGGCGCACCTCTGGCGTCCCTTCTGGCACAGGTTGCCAAAGGGGATGACGGGCATGGCCAGAGGGTCGGGCGCCTTGCTGGCCTGCTCGGCCATCTGGCGAAAACTGGCCTCTCGTCCAGCGCCCTTGAACTGGCAGGCCGCCTGCACGATGCGGGCAAACTGCTCCTGCCAGACAGCCTCCTGAATCATCCGGGCATGTTTAACGACAGGCAGATGCTGGTGATGCGGCAGCATCCCTCGCTTGGCCTTGGAGCGCTGTTTCATCTGTCAGCCGATATCCCGACCCTTGTTCATGAGGCCGTACTCCTGCACCACGAACGCTATGACGGTGATGGTTATCCCTTTGGGTTGAAGGGCAGAGCCATCCCTCTGGCCGCCCGCATCATCGGCCTCGTGGACGTGATCGACGCCCTGCTCTCCGCCCGCGCCTATAAGACAGGTTGGACGCCGCGTCAGGTGAAAGCCTTTCTCCACGAGCAGGCAGGTGGTGCGTTTGATCCTGACCTGGTGCGGCACGCGACCACCTTCTTCGATGATCTGCTCGCCATTCGCCGCAGCGTCGCGCAACCCGTTCAGGGGTACCAGCCAGTCCCTGGTCAGTCCCCTGCTTCTTCCCGTACTCTCAGCTTTCGGAACGATATGCCATGATGCCACTTCCGCTCCCACCCGCAGCGCACGCAGTCCCGTCGGAAGCATCTTCCCTCAAACTTCTTGCCGGGATTGCAGACCGGCTTTTCGCAGAAAACCGGAGAGACGAGGGGCTGTGTGTGATTGACGCTCTCTATCTTCAGGCAGATGCAGCATTTTGCGGCAGCCGGAAGCCCTGTGGTCAAGAGGACGGCTGACGCCGTCCGATCCGGATGTATCTTATCGCGCAACGCGGAATGCTGATGAATCTTGGTCGATAGGGGGTTAGCGCGAAAGCGTAGATCGGCACCATGATGTAATCGTCAAGTCATGGACGGGATCTCGAGCACCAGGAGGAAGTCGTCGTTGGGTCGCATAGTCAAAAAATAAAGAAAGCCCGATTTGTGTATTGAAAAAGGTATCCAACGGATACTATGATGTAGGCATCACGAACGAGGACAATGCGATGCCTAAATTCGACACTTCCCGGATGCGCGAACTTGAGAAGGAAGTGCTGCGTCGTGCCACCGTCGAGGCGATAGGACGGGTGAAAGATGGCGTTCAGCGTGATGAGGAAGGACGGGTCCTGCTCCTGGCTGCGCCGTCGCATGGCTATTTCTCGCTCGAAGACAGCACCGTGACGAAAGAGGTCGCTGCTCTCCTCGGGGTTTCGCCTACGGCCGATGATGTCGCGAAGGCCATTCGTAAGGTCGGAAAGACCGAAGTGGACAGACTGGCTCTGTCAGGCTGGCATTTCTCAACGGGTGAGACGCGCAATCTCGGCAGTGTAAAGCTGGACGACGGGTTTGAAATCGCGACAGAGCACTCGATGCGGCATGCCGTAACGGGGGAAGTCGCGATGCGTGACGACATCCCTCATTATTCCGATCGCATTGAGCTGCAGCACAGAACCGGGGATCGTATCCTGTCAGGTGTCTGGATCTTTCCCGACGGTCGCTGTGAAATAGACGAACCCAGTTTGGATAAAACCGGCGAATACAGCGAAGACTTCGACCTCTCGCCGCAGGGGCGGGCCGACGCTACGTTGATCGCGAGCCTTAATCGGACGAAGGCCGGACTTGAGCGGGCAGGTCATTTCAAGCGGGCATGGCTGGGTTATTGAGGGAGGCTGACGTCGAGGACATTTCTCCTCGGGCAATCCGTCAA
This sequence comes from Gluconobacter sp. NFX36, assembly GCF_049887835.1. Lineage (NCBI taxonomy): Bacteria > Pseudomonadati > Pseudomonadota > Alphaproteobacteria > Acetobacterales > Acetobacteraceae > Gluconobacter > Gluconobacter sp. NFX36. The sequence goes on from NZ_JAGEKJ010000013.1 coordinate 6,837, forward strand.
GCCCGTCTCGATGCGGGCCTGACACAGGTGAGTGCTGCGTCTCTTGTTCACGTCACACCTCTGACCTGGAAGCGATGGGAAAGTGGTGATCGCACCATGCATCCGGCCTTCTGGGAACTTTTTGCTCTCAAAGTCGAGAGTGGCATATTGGGTGGAATGAACAGAGACGAGTCAAAGTAGAGACAGAAAGGGACAGTAAAGAGCGTCCGGCCGCCACAATGGTCTGGCCGCACGCGGCCCGTGCCCTGGAGGGCGCTCCATTGTCCGGTCCAGGCAATACGGGATTTTATCGCTGAACCAAAAACGCACTGGGGTGATATTCACGCTCAGGATAATTCGGGACTTTTGCCTGATTTGCACTATGGACTGTTTCAGTAATGCCAGAAAATCCAGACGACCTGAGGCGAACCTATGTTGCGTTCTGTTCGGGCGCAGGTTTGTCGCACGCAGATGTAAAGTCTCTTCTTGCTGATCGTGGGTACACTCTCTCGAACAACGCCGTCCGTGAATTTGGAAGGGCTAATCGTTTTCGTGATGAGAGACCCAGAACACAGGCGCGCGGGAGCATGATTACGATTGAAATTCTCCGGGATTTGATTTCCGCTTGGGCTGATGAGCAGCGCGAGAAAAGAATTCTTGACGAGAGAACTTCGCTGGGAGATGGTTTTGACATTCCCCGCGCAAGCAGGGATGAACCGTTATAATCCTAATCCTTGATAGGTTTGTAAGACCTTCGTTCCCTGCCTCGGCGGGGATGACCCTTTCTAATTCTGGTCCAAGATAGGTTTGCAAGACCCGTTCCCTGCGTTAGCGGGGCGAATATCTTACGGCCTTCTCTCGTCCTCAATCTTACCAACGATAAAGAAAGAGAGAGAGAAACAGCACAGGCCGTCCTGCCGCCACAATGGTTCGGCCGCACGCGGCCCGCGCCCTGGAGGGCGCGCCATTGTCCCGGCCAGCCGTCTGCGCCTGCGGGAAAGCATCCAGAAAATGAAAAAGGATGTTCCCCATGGCGACTCACGTCACAACCGTCTTTACGCTCACTGGCCAGCAGGACCGTCTGCGCCAGATCGCTGATGAGCGCGCCTACCGGACCTGCGCACCGGACCAGATGGCTTGGGAAAACGACACCACACTCGTGATGACCCTCGAAAGCGGGATCGGGACGTCATTTCTTGGTCATGGGCTGGGGCTGTCTGACGAATATCCAGACGTCAGCATCCGGGGCATGGAGTATTTCGACTGCTTTGATAGTCCGGCCTTTGCCAAATGGCAGGGCGGTCAGCTTGTCTATGAAGCGGATCTCATCACAGTCTTCGGAATCCTGTTTCCGACAGACGCCACAAAAGACTGGCCGGGATGTAGCGCCAGCTTCTGGCACAGGTCTCCGCCTCTCGCGGCCGCCATAGCCGAGAACTGCCCTGACTTCGATCTGATGCCTTTGCGCCGACTGGCAGGGCCGGTGCCGGGATGGGTTGAGACAACGGACGGCTTCGCCACACTCTTTCTCCGCCCGCCCTCGACACCCGACGCGCAGGATGGCCTCGGGGTGATCCTCTATCCGGAGATCGGCAGGAGCACCCTGGTGACAGGGATCGACCGCTTCGGTGGCGTCGCCCGGTTTCGGCGTCAGTCCTATGGACAGATCAGCGCCTCGTGCCCGGAGCTGCGGGCCGTCCTGCGGGACCGCTGGAACGTCAGCGAGAAGAAAAGGAGGAAAGCGCGCCAGGAGCGGGAGGTGCTGAGGAGGAGATTGAAGAAAGCAGAGGGGGAGAGAGGGGATAGTGTGTTTTCTTTCGTCGAGACTGACCCGTGGGTAATGTGAAGGGTAGGTGAAAAGAGGATCGGGGCGGCCCTGACGGGTTCGTTCGCTCTACTGCGCTAGGCTCCTTCGTCGCCAAGCTCCGCCTAGCCCCGACGTCCAGCCGCCCTCAGTCGGGCGTCTGGCCCTCGGGTCTGGCCCTTTCGGGTACGGCTTACCCGCATCCTTTTCCAATAACGGTCGGCCCTGGTCTGGGGGATCGGTTCGTGAGACGGCTCCTCAACCTCCCCGGCCAGTCCTTCGGACCGTCCGGGGAGGCACGTTCCATGGAGGTGGCCTCGCATCCAGCGTTCACTCTGACAGTCGCCGTGCCAGTCCGTAAAGCCACTGCACATCCCTCGGCTTCAGGTGTCAGGCCCGCGTCTGCTGCAGGGCCGCACGCGACCCCGCATCAGACGCAAACCAGTCCCCTTGCTCAGGACGCTCCGGGCTTGACGGCCTCTCCCGTCGCCCGTCTTGGCCGGTGGCAGGATGGGCTCAGGAAAACGCCACCTCCATTCCTCTTTCGTCGCCGTCAGTGTGCTCGCCGCACAGGCAGGATGGGTCTAGGAAAACATCAAATACCCGTTCAGTATTCAACAAGTAAATCGTCAATTCCTGAGGCTTTATTTTCTTGGAAACGGCGGTTTTCTGCGGTTTTTCGTTGACTGCGAGCAAGTAAAAACCTAATATCTATTCATGGACGGAGGCAATAACGCCGAAACAGTCCAGTTGATACGTTCCCTATTTCTTGGAGGTTCTCATGGCCGGTTCGGTTAACAAAGTCATTCTCGTTGGCAATCTTGGTAAAGACCCGGAAGTCCGTCATACGCAGTCCGGCTCCAAGATCGTGAGCTTTACACTCGCCACGTCTGAGACTTGGAATGACCGCCAGAGCGGGGAGCGTCGTGAACGCACCGAATGGCACCGTGTCGTTATCTTCAACGAGCGGGCTGGTGACGTGGCGGAACGCTTTCTTCGCAAAGGACGCAAGGTCTATATCGAAGGTGAACTCCGCACCCGCAAATGGACCGATCAGGGCGGTCAGGAGCACTACACCACAGAGGTTGTCATTGACCGTTTCCGGGGTGAGTTGGTGCTGATCGACAGCAACCGCGCAAGCGAAGGAGGCGGCTGGGGCCAATCGGATGAGGAACTGGACGATCAGGCGCCATTCTAAGGTACTCAGTTCACCGCACGGTCCTGCCAAAGGACCGTCCCCGTTTACGCTCCTTACAGGAACCGGCGTTATGACCACCGAAGAGACTTTTCCATGATGCTGCCGACGCTGCCTCCCAGACCTCCTACTTCAACGCAGCATACAACCGAACGCGTGAAGCTTTTCGCAAGCGGCTGCCAGAGCCTTGCGTTGGCAATCCTCGGGGCGGGGATCGTGGCTCCGCTCTTCACAGGAGTGGCCGTCCCTATGTGGCAGCGTCTGGCAGCCGCGCTCGCCGCTGCCGCTTTTGAAATTGCCGCGTGGACGCTTCTGGGCTATATTCCGAACAACGAGGTCACGCCAACGGAGACCGAACATGATGAATGAGTTCTTCCCAAACCTGCTGATGATGCTCGCCGCGTTTGCTGGCGGCTGCGCCTTTTTCGGCTGGATTGCGAGCCGGTTGCTACCCGCTTCGACCCCGAGACAGAAGCGGCACAGTCCTTCCTGATGCAGAAAGACAGGCGGCCTCCGGGCCGCTTTTTTTTGTCCGCTCGCCCGGTTTAGTCATGCGGGCGCGCCTCGTCGGCGCGAAGTGTATTGCCCCCAGTGCTCGCCCCCCACAGGGGGGCTGCGCCAGGACAGTGGAAAAGCTAGACTGCGCCCATGTCACGACAAACCATAATCCGTATTGGTGCACTGAGTATTCAGGCAGCCGTTCTTCTCCTGATCTGGCAGGGCTTCCTGCATCCAACCCGGGGAGGTCTGCTGGTGCTTGCCGTCGGGTTTGTGGCCTTCTTCCTGACGCGGGATTCTTCCGGCAAAGATCTGGGCCGTAAGTAGAAAAACAGAAGAAGGATCGGGGCGGGCCGTCCGGGTAACGGTTCACCCGTGTTCTTTTCCCTGAACGGACGGTCCTGGTCTGGCAAGTTCGACCGTGAGACGGCTCCTCGTCCCTCCCGAACGGTCCTGAAGGACCGCCCGGGAGGGCCGTTCCACGACAGCGTCCTCGCATCCAGCGTTCAGTCTGACAGTCGCCGTGCCAGTCCGTAAAGCCACTGCGCGACCCTCGGCTTCAGGTGTCAGGCCCGCGTCTGCTGCAGGGCCGCACGCGACCCCGCATCAGCCGCAGGCCTGACACCCTTGCTCAGGACGCTCCGGGCTTGACGGCCTGTCCCGTCGACCGTCGTGGCCGGTGGCAGGATGGGCTCAGGAAAACGCCACTGTCGTTCCACTCTCGTCGCCGTCAATGTGCTCGCCGCACGGGCAGGATGGGTCTAGGAAAACGACAGGTATTCATAAAGTAATCAAGCAATCTTTTTACTTGTCATTCAAAAATAAAGCGCGTTTTATGGCGGTTTTCTGTGCTTTTTCTCTTGTCAGGAAAGGCCAAAAAGGCTATCTTTTACTTGTCGAGAGGGATTGGCCCTCAAGACAAAGCGCCCCGAACGGTATTGGTACTACCGAACGGGACTTCGCTAGACTAGAAAGGCAAGTTTCATGTCCGACGCACCCAACACCATGTCCCAGAACGCTTCTCAGGGCAACTACTCCCCCGCTGCTGTCCGTCGCTTCAGTGAAGCCCAACGCCGCACCAAAGCTCTCGCCTCTCCGGGGCTGGCAGACATTCTCCGCCTCGTTCCGTCGGAAGACCAGATGGCAAAAATCGTGCTGGCGTTCGGTGTCGAAGCCGGTGACGTTGACGAGCTGACCGGGGCAGGGTCCAACATGGTGCGCGAGCAATACGACCTGATGTTTCCCATCCTCGTGACCTATATCCGGGGCGAGCAGAATTTCAACGGTCTGCGGATGCACCTTGACCGCGTGGTGGATGGTCTCATCCGGTCCGCCTATGGCGCCGCGAATTTCTATGAAAACCGCCGTATGATCGCCAAGGATGCCGCAGACAGCTACGCCAACGGCGACCGCGACGAAGACCGCATGGGCGTGGACGGTGGAGAAAACCGCGTGGATGGCCTGCGCCGCATCGCTGCCGAAAACGGCGCGAAGGCTTACGCGCTGGCCTGCGTCGCTTCCGGCGCATGTGCCGCCTATGAGGAACTGATGGGTCAGGCGTGGAAGCCTTACACCCGCGACAATGGCCGCAGCCTCTCCCGTGACGTCGCCGCCGTTCAGGCCGACGCCATGGGCTTCTAAGGCAAGCCCGCCGCGCCCACAGGGCGCGGCCTCTTCCTGTCCCTCTGCACATCGAAGAGCGACCGGCCCCGCCCGGTCGTGGAGCCTGTCCCATGTCTCACGCACTCGCCCCCTATGTCCCCGACGCCAGCGCCAAGAGCCTTCCCCTGAGGAGGCTGGAGCACCTTGCGCGTGGCTTTGCCATCGCGGACGCTCTCATGACCTTTCTGGAAAATACCCGGTTCGATTCCAGCATTGAGAAGGCCGCAGAAGAGGCGCGCGCCGCTGGTGCCACCCCTGACGAGATCCGGGTCGCGTCGAACGGCCTCGCCTGATCGGCCTCGGCCAGGTCCACACGCGCAAAAGGCGGCTCCCCTGGGAACCGCCTTTTTTGTTGTCCGGTCAGACCGCGCCAAAATGGACACAACCGCGCAAGCGCGGCTGTGACGTATGGTGCGTCAGGGCTTCGCCCCGACGGTGCGTGCGCGAGAGGTCACCGCCAAGAAAACGCTGGTCCGAACACGGACACAAGGATTGCCAGACCCGTCAGTCCTGCGACAGACCAGACCAAGGCCGCATGGGTCTCAAAACGCACAAAAAGATAAAGGCCAGCGCAGGAAATGGGCAGCACTCCAAAAGCGCCAACGGGAAAGGCAGCCACGCCCAGTGATGGGCCGAAAAGCACGCGGGTGCATGAGCCACCAAGGAGTGAGAGACACCCACTGCCCCAGAGAACCAGCCGGAGCGGGCTGGCGTAAATCTCCCGCAATGAGCCCGATGCGGAAGCACATCGTGCGATCGGCGCAATCCGCAGGCGGATCACGCCGATCGCATGCCCCCTGACAGACGCGAAGCCTTTCCAGACCCGCCCGACCGTCATGACCGACTGTCCCCGGTGCCCTGAGAGGGCAGCGTCAGGGGGCACCACTGCATCCCGGTCGGCTTGTCATACTGAAGGTGCTCGGAGCAGAAATGACCTCTCACGGTATCTTCCGAGGAAACGCGGCTCCCGCTCCAGTAGCCCAGTGTCACCAGTCCGGCCGCGATGACAAAGGCCACGAAGATCCGGTTCCAGCGGATCTGGCGGTAAAACAGTTCCTCGTTCTCAGGAAGGCGCTTCTTGAGGGCCTTGAACAGATCCTCCTGCTGCGCCACGGCATTTTTTGTCAGTGCCTGTTCGATGCTTTTGACAATCTGCGCCACGGCCGCCGTCTGTTCCCGCTCAAGGAAAATTTCCTGTGTGCGGATCCGGCTCTCTCCAGACGCCTTGAGGCTTTCAACCTGTTCGACCCCGCGTGTCAGCTGCTCCCGGAGGTCCGCCAGTCCCGTCTCAGCAGTTCGGGAGGCCGCAGACAGCGCCTCTGCCGCCCGGTCGAACCGCGCACTGGCCAGACTGATGCCCTCAGACTGGGATATCATGATCAGGCCCAGAGGACTGGAGGGCTCTATCCCCGCATCATGCAGGCTTGCCAGAAGGCGCTCACGCGCCTCCTGTGCGGTCGAGGGGGTGAGGCTGCTTACGGCAGCCATTCGGCCACGCCTTCTTCCTTGATATTGTGCTGGAACGCTTCAAGCCATTTGACCGTCATGTGCTTCCACAGGGGATTGACCATGGTGCCGTCAGCCTTCGGCTTGCCCGCCACCACGTCAAAGACGTTCATGTCATCACCCTCCAGATACTTCATGCACGTCAGGGCAGGGAAGACGATCGGACGCACACCGGCCGCCTCCATTTCCTCTAGGCGTGTATCCTTTTTCAGCCAGAGAAACGGATCAGCAGAGCGTGTAGAGGATCGGAAGAGACCTTCGTTCAGGAAGAGGATTGAGTCGCCGTTATTGAAGGCGCCAGACTTCCAGATGCGATAGACGTGATCGAAGTCGTCCCGCTCCGGGCCAGTGAAATACGCAAACGTCGGGCTGACGCCATTCGCTTTCAGGAAGTCGGCCAGATGGGATTCCGCTGCCAGTTCTTCACTGACCCGGTCGCCGCCGCCCATGTCGATGGCAAGGGAGGCGTTGTGTTCAAGAGCCTGTGCGAGCGTGTTGGCCAGCCAGAGCTTGCTCTCTTCCAGTTCTGCGTTGGCCGGGCGCTCGACACCGTGCTTGCCTTCGGGCGGAAACAGCTTTGACAGCATCGGATTGTTTGGATCGCCATCCGCCGCCAGAACGTCCCGGCCTGCCTGTATGGCCCAATGGACGAAAATGGCGAGCGCGAGGCTTCCGCCGCTTCGACCCCGAGCGATACGCCAGACGGCGCGCCGCCGTGGGGGCTCTTTCTTGGGGGGCGTTGTAGGCTTTTCAGTCATGATGCCTGTGTCTCCTGCTGATGCGGGAAAGTGTCCCGTCCCAGAAGGATCTCACAGGCCGATGTGAGTGCGGTTAACCCGGCTCAGTACAGGTTCGGGATGCAGCTCTTGGCACCGCGCATGACGAACTTTTCCTCCGGCGTCATGGTCAGGTTTGTCGGATGGCGATGGCGCAGAAGAAGACCCACGTCCCGCAGCCACTCTTTCTCGTACTCGTAGTTTCGCTTGCTGGGATATCCGGGCAGATCGCCGCCATATCGCCACGCGCTGCCTGTGTACCGATTGATATCACCGTCCCGGACTGGGGCCAGTTTGGGGTCAACGGGTAGATAGGCACGGTTCGAAACGCCCTTGAGCACCGGAAGATCCAGCGTGATGAACTCTGATGGATCAGACGGCGCAATCTCGTTCTGCTGTGTTCTAGCGGCCTGCTGCTGGGTACGCTCCTGACGCTGGACTGCCGCCCTGGCATGAGCGTCCTGAACTTCGGCCCGCTTGCTTGTGGCGTAGCTCTCGGCCCGGTCTGCTTCCTGCATCCGCTGGGACAGTGTTTCAGCCTCAGCTGCTTCGGCATCCCGGCTCGCCTTCGCGGCCTCGCGGGCTGCCTTCTTTTCTTCGGCCAGTCGCTCTGCGGCGGAGGCCGCATCGGCATGGCGTTGCCTACGCGCCTCGAGAGTCTTTCCGACCCGGTTCCAGAGCAACTTGGCGCATCCTACGGACGGCGCTTCGCCCTTCGCATTCGTCAGTCCGACTTCGGTAAACCACGCGCACAGGGCCTTCCAGTTCAGACGCCGACCATCGAGAGCCGACAGAAGCTCATCGCGGTGCGCTTCCATCCAGACACGCAGAGACGTCGCACCAGACGCTCTTTCAAGCGCTCCAAGAGCTCCCTCAATCCCGATGCTGGCGGCAGTCATGTGTGTCCTCACAAGGTCTTCCTGACGCGGCTACTGGCGTCTGAGAAGCACTCTAGAACGATATCGCGACGGTATCAACGGGTATCGCTTCGCTATCGCGTCGGTATCAAAAGAGTATCACGAGAGTATCAGTCTTTTTCTTTTTCCATACACAAATGCAAACTTTCAGTTTGCGCTTCGCGCCACCCTGCGGGTGTTGCATCCGGCGGGGCAGGGTCTGACCCGGGCTGAAGACCTCTCATCGCATTCTGCTCTGCCAAATATGTTGTTCTGCACTACGAAAGTGCGCTACATTAATGACGTTCTGAATGTATGGAGTGTGTCATGGCATCCCCCCTTTCGATCCGTCTGGACGAGCGGTTGCGCACCGACCTGGAGCAGGAAGCAACAGCACGCGGTATCCCTCTGAGCCAACTCATTCGTGATCTTCTGGAGACAGGGGCAAAGAGTGCGCGCCGAGACCGTATTCGCAGGGACAGTGCGCGTGTTGCCCGTTACGTCGCTGCGACGCCTTCCGCTCAAGCACTCTTTGAGGAGGTTGGCGGAACCCATGGCGCCTGATCGGCCGGTCGCCATGGCAGCGATCTTCTCACCTGGAGAAATTGTGCTGGCGGACTGGCGCGGCGATGCGCTGCCGAAGGAGCCCAACAAGCGTCGGCCGGCTGTTGTTGTCGAAGACGACCTCTTTCCGCCCGAGTGGCCGAACGTGATGCTTGTGCCGTTGACCGACGATGAAAACCTCGTCATTCCGGATCTGGCGGTACGGATCGACCCAACGGCTGAAAACGGCTGTACCAAGCCCTGTTGGGCGGTCAGTGCTCTGCTCACCACCACATCCAAGCAGCGTGTCGCCGTGACAGGCAGCAAGGTGAGACCTGATCAGCTTGCTGCCATCAGACGCCAGATTGCGCTCCTGGTGGGATGCGACGGCTAGGCAGATAGTCTCTGAGACGATGTGGGCTCGGAGCGACAGTTTTTGTCAGCGAGCACTCACAACCACCTCGAGCAAAATGTCTCCTTTGCCTACGGAGACGATGCATGCCAGACGAAAACGTATTTGACCTCCCGCAACCGGTAGATCGCGAAGCGCCGTTTCAGCTCCTCGTTTTGCAACGGCTGGACCAGATCGGGGAGGCGCTCGCCCAAATCCACCAGATGGTCAGCCCTCCAGAAAAAGCGGAGGAAGGCGAGGGTCTGGTCGAGGTCGTCGCGCGCATGGCCCAGGCCATGGAACAGCAGGGTGCTGCCCTTGAGACAATCTCGGCGCAGCTCGGTCGGCTCGAAGCTTCCACTTTCTCTGCGTCGGCTAAAAGATGATTACTTACCGGAAGATCTCTGCGGCCGGTGCCGGCAGGCTGATCGTTGCCTATCTGAGAGAGAATCAGTCCGAACCTGAGAAGGATGCCCGCTTTGAACGGGAACGGAGTGATCCGACCCGTGAAAACGGTGACAGGTTGACAACCTACTATACCGGACGTGAAGGGCGCGGAATGTGGTCGCCAGATATGGGCCCCCGGATCGCTGATGCTTTAGGCATTGATGTCATGAAGGTCCCGACAGACCAGGCGCTGGCCAATCTGTTCGAAGCGAAACGCGCTGACACGGGTGAGAAATGGGCCAACACAGGCCGGAAGCGTGAGCACTCAGCCATCGACTTCACAGCGTCACCCGATAAATCCGTGACGCTTGCCGCTGAATTTGCATCGACGGATGCCGAGCGGGCTCTCATCTGGAGCGCAATTCACAAGGCCAACGACAAGGCTATGGCATTTATTGCCAAGGAGGTTGGCGTGGCGCGCAGAGGGTCAGGAAAGACTGCCACGCTGGAAGGAGGGGAAGTCGCGTGGGTATCGTTCCGGCACTACACGGCACGTCCTGTCATGAAGATTCAGGACGGCGCAAAAGGCCCTACGGCGGCGGTGGAAGTGCCGGTGCCGGGGGATCCACAGGCGCATATTCACAATCTGCTTTTGAATGCCGTAGCGACAGAAAGCGGCCATTTGGGTTCGCTGGACAGTGCTCGCATTACCAGTGCGACGTCTTTCATGTTCGGGGCGTATTTTCAGGCGGAACTTGCAAGGGAGCTTCGCAAGCTCGGTATCGCGGTGCACGTCGACGAGAGCGGCCGCGCAATCGCGATTGATGGTGTGCCGCGAGAAGCCTGTGAGCTTTTTTCAAAGCGGCATTCGCAGGCGGAGAAAACGGGAAAAGCCTATGCCCAACGGCAGGGTCTGGACTGGAACGAATTGTCGGCAGAGCGGAAGTTTTCAATTCTTCACAACGCAAATCTGGCTTACCGCTCAAAGAAGTACAATGGCAGCAACGACAAGGAGTTCTGGCTTGCGCAGGCTCATGAAATTGGGTGGTATCACGATACTGTCCTGACCGATGAGAAGGTCCAGCCATCAGGGCGCGCTGAGCGCTACGAGCTGGCTTATGCGATTGCTGCGAAGAAATTGGCCGAGGAGTTTCGGACCGCCGCTGTTCTCGACCGGGATACGTTCCGGACCCATGCCGCACGGGGTCTCATTGCGGCTGGCATTGAAGGAATGGAGGACGTGGAGCGGATTGCCGATCTGATCCAGGAGCGTGGCATCGAAATCGACGGCCAACAGGTCCGTTTTTTGGAACGCGAGCAGGACGGCCGCCTCCGGGTGGCGACAAGCGCTCAGATCGCCCTCGAAAAGGACATGGCCCGTCTTGCCGGCCTGTCGTCGCGGACCCGGGACGGTGCGCTCAGTGACGAGCAGATCGCCGCTGCCGTTGCCCGGTCCGGTCTCGACTTCACACGCGAACCGGCACACGGCGCTGCGCAGCTTGCAGCCATCAATGCGCTTGGTCAGGCGGGCGGACTGGGCTTCCTGATTGGTGTCGCCGGATCCGGTAAAACGACCCTTCTGAAGCCTCTGGTCGATGCCTGGCAGGAGGATGGCCGCACCGTCATTGGCGCGGCCATTGCCTGGCGTCAGGCCGATGCGCTGAAGGATGCGGGCATTTCCCAGACCTACGCGATGACACCTCTGTTGGATGGCCTTGCGCAGGGAAAGATCGTCCTCGATCGGCAGTCCGTTCTGGTTCTTGATGAAGTTAGTCAGGTTTCGCCGCGTCAGTTGCTCGAAATCCTCCAGCTTCAGCAGGAAAAGGGCTTTGCCCTTCGGGTGGTGGGCGACCGGGAACAGGCCCAGGCGATCGAGGCCGGTGACGCTGTGGAACTGCTTTTGCGCGTTATGCCCAAAGAGGCGCGTCCGGAACTGTTGAGCACGATCCGCCAGAAGTCCGCGCGCGGTCGGCAGATCGCCAGCATGTTCCGCAGTCCCGGCCGCGATCTGAGCCAGACTGAGGACGAGCAGAAGAAAGCCGATATTGCGCGGGCGCGTGAAGCCATCGACATGAAGCGCAAGGACGGCACGATCCGACTTGTGGGGGGCGACCATGACCAGGTCGTCGAGCAGATCGCTGACCTGTATCTTCGACGTCGCGACATGCTGACGCAGGCCGGGTCGGAGCGGGGTATCACCATGTCGGCGCCGACCAACGAGGACGTCATGGATCTGAGCCGTGCCGTCCGCGACCGGCTGCGCAAGCGTGGCGAGATCGGGCAGGAGGAGATCGTCAAGGCCGCCGTCGATCAGCGTGGCGTCACCTATGAGCTGCCTCTCGCAGTCGGTGACAGAGTTCGATTGTTTGCGAAAACCAGTGTCCGGATGGAAACACCTCACGGTCGTCGCTGGCGTGATCTGGGCTCGAACGGTGACTTCACGACCGTCAAGGGCTGGTCCGATGAGGGACTGGTTTTGCAGAATGCGAAGGGCCGGGAAGGGCTCGTGCCCTGGACCCGGCTGGCCGACCCGAAGACCGGACGCGTCCGTCTGGGCTTTGGTCACGCTATGACGGTCGACGCGGCGCAGGGTGTGACGTCCGACGAGCATATCAACGCCATGCCGCGTGGATCCTCGGCCATGACAGGCTTTACGTCCTATGTTGCCGAAAGCCGGCATGTCCATCGCTGCTGGACGGCCGTGTCGGAAGGATCTCTTCGTGAGGCCGAGACGTTTTCGCGGGCTCTGGGTGATATCCGGCCGGTGACGGTCAACGATCTGTATGACCGTCTGGCGTCGGACATGGGACGTCATCCCTACAAGTCCCTGGCCGTTGATCTGGCAAAAGCCCGTCTTGCGCACGAAGAAGCCAATACGCGCTGGATCCGGCAGAACCACGTCAATGAGCGGACCCGCCAGAAGGGGCAGTCACCGGGCGGCCAGGTACGTCGTCAGGTTGAGGAAGCGCCGATCCGGGATGTACCGCGCGCGCAATGGGATGATGTCAGTCGCAAGCTGCGCAAGGCCGGCTATGCCGCGCAGGACGCCCTGACTGCAGCGCGGCGGGTTGAGGATCTGCAGGAGCGTCGGAGAGCGCGGCAGGCCGACGACCGGCTGCGGCAGGCTCGCGCCGCCGCACAGGAAGAAGAGTTGCGGGAGCGCGATCGCACGCGGGTCCGTGGCACAGGACGAGGGATGTAGAGTGGAAAACCGAGGCGACTGAGGACATGCCGCCTCAGATATCAGGCGAGTTCTTTACCACGCGCGTAGAGATTCAGGGCGTGCGTGACGGTTTCAACAGCCGCACGCTCGTCCTGTCCCAGCATTGTCTCAAACGCAACCAGTTCTGCCAGCAATGCTTTGTCCAGATGCGGATGCAGCGGCTCCGTTGTTCGGGGCAACTGAGCGGACGGAGGAACGAGGGTGTCAAACAGCTTCGCGAACGGCTTGTCGTCTGCCGGGGGCTCATCAGGGAAGAGCAGCGTCAGGAGCTCCTGCGCGTCCTGCAGGGGCGTACCTTCAGTGTTGAGAACAATGCCGAGGCGCTGATACAGATCTCCCAGAACTCCGGTTAACGGCCGGAGATCAGCCTTTTCGATCCGGTCGCGACCTTCCTGAAGCCGCTGAGCCACGTCGTCTGTCTCTGTAGCCGGCTCCTCCGAGATGGGTGTTTCAAGGGCTGGGGCCGCTGACACTGTGGGGAATACCCTGTTCACGCCTTCAGGCTTGATCCCTGCGTAGAACAACCGCGTGTAGATACGCTTTCCTCGGAAGAGAATGATGGCCTGCCCCTGGCGGAGGTTCTGCACATCACTCCAGGAGATCCGCTTGACGTCCCGGATGTCTGCGCGCTGCTGATCCGCATAGACGCCCAGAGGGTTCGAACTGTCAAACCCGGGAAGGACGCTGACAGGCATCATTCCGCCTGATTGCTCGACCCATTCCCGTGTCGGGCCGGAGTCCTCGATATTCTCAAAGATCTTCAGCTTGGGATTGCCGAGAAGCGGAACGGTCAGATCCTTCCCAAGCGTGGCGTAGAGCGTGCCCACTTCCTGGAACGAGATCAGCAGGAAGATGTTCATCTCGCGTCCCAACGCCATCATGGCGTCGATCCCACGTGTCGCGAACTGCCCGACTTCGTCCAGGACGATCGGATAAGGGACCTTGGACGATGACGCCCGGTTTACGACGCGATCCTGGTATTCGCCTTCAATCGAGGTTCCGAGGGCTGCCGCCAGTGCGTAACGCAGCGCCGTGATGACGGCCTTGCCCAGGGCGGCGTTTGTGTCCGGATGGTTTTCGAGAGAGGGGAGAAGAACGACGAGGATGCGCCGGTTGAAGATGATGTCCCGGAAGTCGACATCGCCGATATTGCACCGGAAAATATGCCCTAGTGTGGAACTCATTTGAGTGAACGTCTTGCCGAAACCGCCCACGACATAGGAATGCTGCTCGCGAACCTTGTCCTGGTCTCCCACGCTTTTGGTGTTTGAGAAGCCACCTGTTTCGGTCACGTAGTCGCGGATAGGGTTAAGCAGGGTACGGTCAAATTCTGGCGGCAGTTTGACTGTGCGCGTCTCGCCTGCGTCCGCGTCGTAATATGTGAAGATCTGATCCTGGTAGAGATCGCGCAGTTTCACAATGTCAGAGAACATCGTGCGGATTGTCTCGGACATGATCGGGATGCCAAGGTTGTCCCGGACCCAGACGAAGACATAGGACATGCCGCGAATAAGCGCTTCGGCTCTGTCCCAGAAGTGCGCGGAGTTCCCTCCACCGCCCTTCTTGTCTTCCGGAAGAAAGAGCGTGAGCAGAAGCTCCGTCATGCCCTCGGCGTTGACAGAGGAGAATGGGTTCCAGGTGTTGGTCTTTCTGTCGCCGGCTGAGACCATCATATTGATGTAGCGCAGATCTGCCTCACGGCCCCACCGTCTGGCCATGGCCGCAACGGAGAAGGCGAGGTTGTTCGAAGCCTTGCCGTCGACAATGGTGAACCCGCCGCCCTGTGCCAGGACGTTGCAGAGCAGACTATAGATAAATTGCGTCTTACCAGAGCCCGTTGATCCGGGCAGTGTGGCGTGCATCGTCAAGTCGTTTCCGGACAGCCAGACCTGTTGAGCCGTGGCTTCATCCCATCCGATCAGCCAGTCTCCAGAGGGCTTGCCCGGAATTTCGACGCCAGGGCGCTTTGGGTCCGGCTCAGGGTTCCCGTAGTCCTTTCCTTTCGCATTTGCCGGCAGCCGTAGAGGCAATGTCACCGGGCGCGTCAGGACATAGCCTGCAAAAGCGACGGCCAGCGGTACAATGGCAGTTGTCAGTGCTGGAACGGAGACAGATACGCCGGCCATTGCCACAAGCCCGATAGACGAAAACCCCGATCGCAGGATTTCCCCGATCTGTTGGGGTACGCTGCGGGTATCGCGGAATGCCAGGCCGCCTTTCTGCTCATGGAAATCCTGCGGACCGTCTATGCGGCGTCTGATCGTCGCCATGATTATTCCAACCCAAATGCGTTGTTCGGCACCGGGGCGGCTTCAGGCGCGGCTGGTATGTAGCGCCGTGTGGCTGTTTCGGGCGCGCGGAGTAGCGGCATCTGCCCTGTTTCTGCTGTATGTGGGCCATTGCTTTTTGCAGGTGACAGCAGCCAGTGGCCGAGGGAGGCGCCGACGACAATCAGACAGACGCTTGCGATCAGTGGAAGCGGTACCTTTCTGGTTCGCTGCGGCTGCCGTTTAGTGGCACTCTCTTCTGCCCGGAGGAGAGAGGGATTGTCAGGTCCCTCTGAAAACGGGCCCTGCTCGAGAAAGATGATGGTCCGGTCGCCTTCACGACGAATGGAAAGGGATTGTGTGTCAGACGGAACAGAAATGATCATCGCGGGCCTCAGCAAGTTAGACGCCTGTGCAGTATCTGACAGGCGTTTGTGAGTGCGGATCAGCCGGTGACGGTGTGGGTATAAGCCGTCAGGGCTTCAATACTGATGCATCCTTCGGGATCGGCTAAGGCTCTGAGAACCGCGTTGAGCGCCAGAAGGGCAATCGACAACGGGACATGATAGAGCCCGGTGAGTGTGTAGCCCGTCACACTGAGTGTGTCGGGTTCGATCCTCAGGCCGAAGCCCGCCCCTTTTGTCTCTGATCGCCAGAACTCTTCTGCGAGCCTGAGCAGTACCGGAAGAAACACGTTTGTCTGGCTCACACGCCACGCAGGCAGAGCGCCCACACCTGGAATGCCGGTCTCGAAGCGGTATTCCTGCGTTTCAATCAGCGCCGTGCAGCAGCGCACCAGGTCGTCAAGATCGCTCATGCGTAATCACGCTTTTTCCAAGAGGGGAGACGAGGGCGAATGGGACCGCACAGAATGACCCGGAACATTCGCACGGCCACGGGAAGCGTCAGTCCAAGCCATGCCAGCACGCTGAAGAACAGGACCCCGATAATCGCCAGGATGAACGTCCATTCCCGCATGTGAGCGATCCACAGGGCGAGTGGCGCAAGCGCACGGGCGTCAATAATGAGAAGGCGGACAGGGTCCGCGGTAAAGCGCCACATCAGTCTTCTTCCTTCATGGCAGCGGCAGCGACGGCTTCTGTAATTCTGCCCTGTTTCACGGCGGCCGCGATGGATTGAGCGAAAGTCTGTCCGTGTTCTTCGACAGCGGCCTGTGTGATGTTCGGCCAGCGATCCCGTGGGGCATCCAGCAGACGGGTTCGAATGGCCCGCGTCACAGGCAGGAACTCCCGAACAGGTGTCCTCTTGCCATCGGTTGATTTGAGAAGCCTCTGGTTCACCAGAAGACGGAGGTTCTCGACGAACGATATTGTCAGGCTGTCCCGCTGATCAGCGGGGCAGAGTGCCTGAACACGTCGGACCGTTGAAGAGCAGCTGTTCGTGTGAAGAGAGCTCAGGAGGCGATGACCAGAGATCCCGGCCTGGATTGACGCTTCCATGGTCTCGGGATCTCGGCACTCGCCCACGACGATGTCGGTTGGTTCTCGACGCATGGACGCGCGGACGAATTCGGCAAAACTTCTGAGGTTACGCGGGATTTCGAGCTGCGTGACCGTTGAGTTACGACGCAAGACGCGATCATAGAGGATCTCAAGGGGGGCTGAGGCTTCGAGCAGGTTGCAGTGAATATCCGGGTCTTCAAGCCGGGCCCGGTTGATGCCGCCAATCAGTGTCGACTTTCCCGAGCCCGTAGCGCCGCAGATCAGGAAAATGCCCTGTTCTCCATGAAGCGCGTCCATCAGTTGGGGCTCGACGTGCTGGTCCTCCAGCGGTCGGGGGATGTCAACGAGGGGTCGAAACGTCATCGAAATGCCTGCGTCGGCACCAACCTGCGAGCTGACGGCATTCAGGCGGAACGGGTATCGCCTCTTTTTGCGATCTGGCCAGATTGTATGGCCGACATCGATCGGATCCCCGTTCTTGAGGTTCGTCACCCCCGTCGCCGAGCGAAAGATGTAGTTAACCGCATCCTCGACTTCACCCGGCAGACTGGCATCGCGCGTTACCTGATGGTTTTCACCATGCAAACGCACCATGACAGGCATGTCCGACTGGATTTCGACCCGGGAGCATTCGGCTTCGGAACACCAGATCAGGAACTGATCCAAGGTATTACCCCGCAAAGCTTCACCGTCTTGAGGCCAGAACATGCTCACCGTGCTTTGTTTCCCAGACGGTTCAGTGTCTCGAATTGATGGATGACCTGTTGATGGGTCCTCACGAGAGCCTTTGAAAAGCCGTCGCTTTGCTCTCGTGGACCGTGCTTCTGATGCAGTGCCTCCATGTACCCCGAGATCGGCTCTAAAAGAGAAGACGGCGCGCGGCTTACGTCATACCCGTAATAAGTTTTGCGAGACGCTACATGGTCGAGCTGAACAAGCGTCAGGGTCATCGCCCGGTCGAGCTGAAGAGCTGGCACGGCATAGTGCTCTGCCACCCAGTCCCGCAGCGTGTAGGCCGCGATGCGCGCGCGGATAAAATCGGGCATGAGGGCAAAAATTACGGAATCAGTCATGATCTGCCGAAAGTCTTGAGAAGGCTGGAGATTTGAGGTGTTGTCAGCGGGTGTCCGGCAACGCATTCGGCTTTCCAGTGTGCCAGCGCTGCTGCCGCTTCCGGACAAGCGGCAATCGCCATGACATACGGTGGAAGTCCGTCACGCGGGTAAGACGCCGCCGAAAGAACGAGCCAGAGGTCTCGGTCCAGGAACTGGATGGCTGCAAAAAGCCCAGGATTGACGACGCCCGCCTTGAGGCGGGCCTCCTGGAGAAGAGACAGGAGTGCGGGTCGAACGAAGGCATGCTGACTCGCCAGCTGCAAAGTCGCATTGAAATCGTTGGCGCGTAACAGTCGATCCAGCTTTCGCAGAAACCGGGCCGAGACTTGTCCCGAAGAGTTGGGAGCGCCATTTTTCAGGGAGCCTTTAAGCTCTAGCGATAGATCTTCCAGAACACCCTGAGCTCGATCTTTCTTCCTTTGTATAAAAAGAGAGAAGGCCACAAAGAGACATTTTTCTGCTGCCGTGGCAGTCGTGGGGCCATTCCACACGTTGCCAAGCTGCGCCTCAAGGGCCTTGAAAGTAGCGTCCTGCAACTCTTCAGGAGAGTTTCCACAAACGTATCGCGCCCTCCACTCATCAAGGTTGAGCGCCGGATCGAGAGGCGCTAGGGGCATTTCGGGAGGCGAGGGCCGCACCAGCTTTAACCCCTTGCCAAGCCACGCTGCGCCCAATGGATGGATCTCCGCGAGTGCTTTCTGCAGTCCTTCAAGGCCGAACCGCTTGCGATGACGCTCCAAAGGCGCGCGGGTCAGGCACAGACCCGCAAGAATGACGAGCAAGACAAGAGCCGGCCACCGGAGAACCGACCCCGTCAGCGTGCAAAGCGCCCAGAGTGTCGATGCAGAGACACGCTCAGGGATGGCCTCCCCAAGATTGAGGAGGACCGCGTCATAACGGTGCGTGAAGAGTCCAATCAGCCGCAGCTCGTAGCCTTGCACGAACAGGACGACTTCGACGATCTGGGTGTGGAACTTCAACCAGAGCAGGAACGAAAACAGAGCAATTCCAACGCAGACGCCGATCAGCAGACTGGCAATGCGCTCGGGATCGTGGGATCGCGTGTTGGGAGCCGGGTTAACTGGCATTACTGGCCTCCCTCTGAAACGTGCCAATGGGCGCGGTTCGCATCGAGACCGGGTTGACTGCGGATGCGAAGTTCCCGGTCATCGAGACGCATCAGATCGGCGCCACCCTGAACGTCGCGGTGCAGCTGAGAGACCTCCGGGGCTGCCACTTTTCCGGCTCTTAACAGAACCCTGTAACGGCCCATGCCCATGACATCGCGTTCCATGCGCGACAGGTCATCGAGAAAGATCTCGACCGCCTGCCGTTGTCCGGCTGCCCAGCCATAAGCCACCCCGGTTCTCCAGACCTCAACTTCATGTGGCGTGCGTGGGCGGACCGCGTCGGCTGGTGGGGAAGGGGGTGAAACAGTGCGTACAAGCCATGTGCGCCATTGCGGCACGGCCGTTACAAGCTGAGCGCGTCGTGTAATCTGGTAGATCGTACCTGTCTCCCGGGCAGTCTGGCCACTTGGATCGAGAGCGACTGCCATTTGCGCTTCTGTGACCACGGGTGGTCGGATAAGGGTCTGACCGTTCCCGGCTGGGAGCACCAGAGTGCGGAAATCCACTTTCTGGTCCAGAATATGGGAATATCGGCGCAGGAGCTCATTGATTGCGTAGGATTCTGCGGCCCGCCCGCCTTGGGCGCCATAGGCCCAAGCCGCACTGCGGACAGCACTGTCGCGCCCGTTCCCGCTTTCCTGTTTCGGGGAATAGCCGGGGCGCACGGCCATCATCGCTTCGAGCGACGACGGCCTGTCCACGTCAGGAATATCCGGGGCTTCCGCTGCCCCGGTGACAGGCGTGTCGATTGCATTGCCTGCTTCCGGATTGCCGTCGGGTATCTCCGGGACAGGAAGATCCTGAGGGGGTTCTGCGCGTGCATAGGCGGTGAACCCACAGAGCGATGCCGCAAGAAGGGCCGTCCGAAAGGTAGAATGCCGAGGCTTACGCATTCCAGGTAATCCTTATGACGTGGTGGGGGATATCAACCCAGATGTCGGCATGACCCGCTGACGCGGCCGCCATTTCGTCCAGCAGGCGCCCGAACGTGGTCGTCTTCTGATAAACTTCTATGATCGGCGGCGCGGCGCGCGGCGGGATGTCGGTCTGATAGCCGATCCGTGTGGCGATCAGCCGGACACCCTCATCGAGAGGTCCTTGCCAATTCCAGCTGACAGGTCGGTTCATCTCGGCCGGAAGAACAGAGCCCGCCCGTACCAGAGGAAAACGGACGGCACCAATCTGGTCGAGTGCGGACAGAATATGATTCATGTCCTGATCGTAGGGATGCACAGGCGGCGGGGTCTGTTCGCTGCAGGCACAGAGGCCTGACAGCAGCAGAAAGGGAAGGCCGAAGGGTCGGCGAAGAGGGACGTGCCACATGTCGTCTATGATGGAGGAGACGTTTGTGAGTGCGCAGCAAGCTGCACGTTTTTCCAGACCTTACGTTGATAAGCCACGTTGTACTTGGGCGTACTGGAGTTGTAATTGCCGACCCGCCTCCAGAATTCTGCGGCGTTGTCAGGGGTGTGCCCCCCAAGTGCGCCGGCCAGAACCCAGGCACCGATGTGGATGTTCAGGCAGCCATCATTAATGATCTGGTCTCGTGTGATCCCCATGCGGGCGAGTTCTGGCAGGTGCATCGAGTTCACCTGGGCAGGCCCCATGTCATAACTTCCGTTCAGGTTCCGGCTGATATGTCCGACCCGACCACCCTCAGTGAGTAAAATAGCCCGGTAGAGGAGTTCGGGCAGATGATACTGTCTGGCTGCATGGGTGATGCAGGCCCCGAGAGATCCCGTAAAACCCGTGGCAGGAGGTGACGCCGGCTGGTCCCGTTCCCGGACTTCAGGCAACGAACGGGCTGTGCCCGCCCATGCAAGGATCCATGCTCCGGCCGCAATATTCATGCAGGCGTCGGATCGGACCTCTTCAGGATCAAATCCGGCGCGCTGGAGGATTGGCAACCAGCGAGGGTCAATTTTCATGACACCAAGGCCGGGTCCCGACGCATGGTCTACGACACGCTCAATGGAGGCGATGGGCACGCTATAGGCGTGTGCGGCCAGTGCGGCACAGGGCGGAAGCGCTGTCATGGGAGAACGACCGGATGCAGGTGATACTGGTAAATCAGCCGCAGGATCATGAGTTCGTCGAGAACGTCAGGGAAATAGCCAAGAGCGCTCTCGTCGGACACGGGCCTGAAGTCATACAGGCGTGATCCATTCTGTTCCTGAGACAGTTCAAGTCCCACGCTTTCACCATTATCGCGCTGCGGGAGAAGCTGAATTGCCAGAAGCTCGGCGTTGGGCGTGAGGCGGCTGATCAGGTCAACCAGCTCCCTGAAATGCCAGCCAATGGGATTGGAAGGCCGGGAGATCATCACAAACAGCTTTCCGTTTCTTGACCTCATCAAACGCCGGTGCCGGTCAATGCACCGCGTATAGTATCTGCGATCTTCAGGGGTCTGCGGATCCTTATGCGGGAACATGTCCTTCACCCCGAAGCGATCACGGAAGGCAGCGTGACCGTTTTCGCCCGGTTTGGGGAGAAAGTCCGCAAAATCGGTTTCAAGACAGTGCCGGATCATTCCGGGGGTTGCATGGACCCAGTCGAAGGGCAGTGCGCCCGTGCGCAGGTCGGCGTTCCGGAGAATGGTTGCTGGCAGACAGTGTGTTCCAAGAGGAATCACATGCTTGACCCGATGCCCGCCAATCGTTCTTACACCGTAATTAGGCATCTTGGAGGAACGTCGATGCTTGTATCGACGCAGGGTTGTGCGCAAGGACATGAAGAGTTCCGGCGTAAAGTCATACGTTCCGCTCTTCACGCCCGAAACGTCGGGCGTGATCACGGTCTTGGGCAGCGTGAGGGCGTCGCTCATTGGGCGCTGCACAGATGAAGGGTTGAGTATCCATAATTGCCGTACCAGATGGTCTCGATCCCGAGGTCTTCTGTGCCGGCAGGGCAGCTGTAACCGCCCGTGATGCTGTTCGTCCGGTTGTAACCGGCAAAACCATTTGTTGTGGTCGGCACATAACCTGAGATCTGGGCCTGTGGTGCACGCCAGACACCGCTTTGACACACCAGAAGCAGTCCAGAGTTATCATTTTTAGTCGCTAACGCGCCGTTCGGACTGCACCCGTTTCCTGGCCACGCATTGCCATTATCGGTTCCCAGCCGAACAGTGGTGGCTGAAACATTCCCTGCTCCAAGATCGGCCGCGCTGCCGTCGGCATGCTGCACATAGGCTGCTCCAGGTGCCCGGATGGCCAGATTGTCATTGTCGCCATAGAAACACGCATTGCCGACGTTGAAGGCACAGCCGTTCTGCATCACACGCACCGAGTTCTGAACTTCGAGGCGGTCGCCGATGCTGACATATCCCTGATTGTTCACATAGGTTCTGACATTTCCGCCTGTCCCAACGCCGAGGCCGCCTTCGAAATAGCCATCCCAGCTATGGACGCCCCCACCCCAGCCGGTCGGCAGACCCACATAAGGGTCATATCCGCGCGTCCCGATGTTAGAACCAAAATGCCCTTGGCCGGCCCATAGATCGGCCGATGACCCATCATAATGCTGCAGAAAGACAGCGCCTGGTGTTCTGACGGCAGCATTATTGTCGTCGCCGTACAGGTAGGCACTCGCCACCTTCACCCCGCCATAGCCGCCGTTCGGATTGCCTCCTGCGAACACGCCGCGCGTTGCGTTGACATCATTGGCGTTATTGATGCTGTTGCCGCCCATATCCAGCGGGGTTCGCATCGTGTTGAGCTCTGGGTGCCCAGCCACGGCGGTGCGATACAGGTAGTCGTTCGTCGTCACGCCAGCGTCCGATGACCCCGCACCGGCAGAGACCAGACCGACAAGATGCCCAGGGCCAGGGTTGGGGAGGCCCGCCATATTGAAACGCCAGGTTCCGCTTGCGCCGTAAGCCGTGTCGGCCGTCAGTCCACCAAGCATGCCATCATAGGGAACAAAGCCACCCTGATGCCCCGTCATAGACGCGACAGAGACTTCGTCCTTTGGAATATAGGACGTACCGCCACTGCTTTCGATGACGGCACTCAGCACACCAGAGGTCGGCTGCTGGATGTAGACACTCCAGATCTGTCCGTCCGGGTTTGTCGCCGTGAACGCAGGCGGAAGGTCGTGTTCGCTGATGAGCGTTGACAATGCAATCTGCGTGGTTCCGCCAACCGGAACAGCAGCCGTCAGCTCGCTGGTGTGCGCGTTTTCATATTGTCCGGCTGCCCGGATGAGATCCTGAAACTGTCCGGCTGTCACGGCAAGACTACCCTGACGCGTGCCATTTTCGACCATGGCGTAATAGCGCGGCAGGATCATGATACCGATCACCGTAGCGATCATCAGTGCGACGATTGTGTTCATTGATATCCCGTGCCGCTCAGGCTGATGTAGGAAACGGCGTCGCCATCTGGCACTGCGACCGGAAGGGCTCCCATGTCACCCGACGCAGGGGTGAACCAGTGCCCGCTTCGCGCTGTTCCAAGGGAAAGATCGCCATTCGCCAGCAGGATTGCCCGTGAAATATCGGCGGCTTCCATAGGCATCCAGGCAATGACCGAGACCGACTGACCCGTACCCGTGATGCTGTTTTGCGCGGTTGTGACCAGGGCAGCGTTGCTGTCAAGGGTCAACGCGCTGAGAGGTACAGAGGATCGGGTTGCCGGATGGTTTTCGAGGTAGAGAAGCAGGGCCGCTTTGTAGGCAAGCCAGGCCTGCGCAGTCTCGGTCGTTGACACCAGGGGGGACGGCAGATTCTGTCGTTGGATGACCCGAAGGCCATCCATTGAACTTGCGGCCATGATCACCAGAGCCAATGCCAGAAAGACGTAGGCCATACGGGCTCAGTTCGAGTATTCGAAGGTGACACTGACCTGCGAAACCCCAGACGTTGCATTGCAGTTATTCGCGATATTCACTGCGGCCTGAGGATCGGACATTGCGACTTCGGAGCCGTTAATGGCTACGCGATCAGCGTTCTGGCTTCGCGCAAAGGTGGCACACGCATCACCATCGACATTCGTCCACGCTTCGGAATGACCTTGATTCCATGGGGCAATAGTCACCTGGGAGTTGCCCCACGGGCCAAGAATGGTCGATCCATCACCATTTTGCATCGACTTGGGAACAAGCCCCGCCTTGATGGCTACGGAATTGTCGAGCCCTGTGTAGTTGCGCGTGGTCATGCCGCCATTGATGTAACTGGTGATGTTGGTGGCAAGCTGGCTCTGTTGTGATGCCGCGGTGCTGCCGTTGTTCTTTGCAAACACGGCGTAGCCCCCAACAAGGACGGCGATCAGCGCAAGAAGCACCGCCCCGGCCTTGATGAGGAGTGAGACAATCTGATCCATGATAATACTCCCTGATATGGTCCTGGGAGCATTATCGAACGGGTCTTTGTGAGTGCGGACACACCCGGGCTAACAGTTACATCGGCCCGATATCGCTCATGCCGGAACCGATGTTGTTCGAGGCGACAATCAACGCGCCGGCAATCAGCATCATCATTGCGTTCGCAAAGCCTTTCGCTGCTGCCGCCTGCTCCAGGGTCGTGAACTCGATCTCATCAGCCCAGGCGCGACTTGACTGCAGAAGACGGTCATAAGCTCCTGCGCCGCCCCAGCTTGCTTCGATGTCGTCAATGACTTCGGGGGACGGGAAGGCGAACCCGGAATCTTCCATAGCCTCGGGCAGGGACATGCCCCGTGGACCCAGACGGTCAAGAATGGCTTCGAGGCGTTCACGAAGCCAGGGTGTGGCAACCTGCATCTGATGGGTGAGGGCTTCGGTATCTGTCATCCCGGCCCGAACCAGCGCAATAAAACTCGAGATCCAGATGTAACCCTGAATATTGCGATAGATGGACCAGGGTGCTGCGCGCTCGAGAAAAACCCGAAGAGGCCCTGTCAGCTTTGTGAGACTGAGCCAGAGCAGTATCAATGCCCCAACCAGGCCACTGAGGATCAGGACACCATTCAGGCCGGTCGCGAGACTACTGGCGAAAACAAGCATATCCTGTGACGTACTCGCTTTCATCTTCATGCCGCCGTTCATGAGTAGCGAGGGAATGACCATTTTCGCGATCGTATAAAGGAACGCGAAGATGATCCCGACATACATCAGGGGCTGGCCAATCGCACTCCTCGCCGCCCGCATGATGCGACCTACGCGGGTTTTGATATCGCACAACAGATCCATCGCGGAGGCGATGTCGTCTCCTTTCTCGCCGGAGAGGATCATCATGTATTCGTCATGCGGGATGAAAGGCCTCAGCGCCTCGGCAAAGCTCATGCCTTGGGCGGCCATCCGATGCAGCACCTTGTTCAGAATCCTCGGCACAGAGGTCTTTTTTCTGCGCTCCTGCTGACGGATATACAGGAGCATGATGCGTTCCAGCTCTGACTTCTGCCTGAGCCTGATGGCGATCATCCGATACAGCCGAGCCCGTGTCCGCCATGTAAAAGCGACATGGATATCCATCCACTGTGCAAGGTCCTGCGTAAGCCGCGGTTTTTCAGCCGCCGCAGAGGTGTAGACAATTCGAAGGCTCATGACAGTTTTGCCCCTGACAGTCGTTCGCTCATGACGGCGTCACGTGTTCGGATCCGATCAATGGTCGCCGTCACGGCAAATGGATCGACAAGCCCCTGGAAGACACGGCCCATTGCTGTCTCGACCATCGACGGATCGGCGTCGGGCCGGGCTCTGAACCGATGCCGGGCGATGGCTACGCCATGATTGACGAAGTCAGACATCAACTGTTCGTCCGTTTCGACAACCTCGGCAACCGTGGTTCGACCGGAGATGCCGGTACCGAAGCAATGAGGGCATCCTGGCCCTTTTCTGCGGACTGCGCTGAGATCGTCGCCCCATGTCGGGACAGCTTCGCAGGTCCTGCGTGGCAGTCTTTCGTCAGCGACGGTCCACGGAAGTGAACAGTGTTTGCAAAGGACTGGAAGCAGACGTTGCGCGACGACGCCCCGGACGATGGAGGCATTGCAGGTCGTGCGGAAACTCAGGCGTTCGAAATCCATGTTCTGAAACCGCAGAGGGTAATCGAACAGATCATCCACATGGAGTGTACTCATCACGAAATGACCTGTCTGAGCAGCATCAAAGGTGGTCAGGGCAACTTCGCTATCGCGCATCTCTGCGATGGACAGGTCATCCGGATCCATACGTAGCGCGGTCCGTAGGCGCCCACGGAACTCGCGACCAGCTTCTTCAGCGGTCAGGGCATTCGAAATGTCGAGTTGGATTCCCCACGGCATCGGGTACTCGGCAGGCTGGGCGATCTCGACCATGCGGCGCTCCGGCTGGGTCCTGGCTTTGTGGCGCGCGATCTCGTAAAGCAGGGTCGTTTTCCCGGATCCGGTCGGGCCGGTGCAAATGAGGATGCCTGAAGGCGAGACGGCGATATTCAGGATGCGGTCAACCTGGCTTTGCGTGAATCCATATTCGAGCAGTTTGAGCTTACCTTCAGGTTTGCGCGGAGTTCGGAACGCAGTCTTCTGCTGCGGCTGACTTCGGCGATTGCCTCCCGATTTCACGGACTGAAGGCGGATGATCATGAATTTTCCACCTTCCGAGACCGGAAGGCAGGGGCCTTTGACAATACGGACGTTGGCGAGCCCCGTTCCCTTGAGAATATCGCCAGCAATGCCTGCGTCCTGAAACGAAAGGTCGCTGTATGCGCTGTCACGTGAGGTCGCCATCGTGTACATCGCCCGCAAAAGACGATCCGCATGCTCGTTCGTCAGCTCATGGGCAACTACGAGTGAACCGTTGATTCGAAACAGGACCTCGGTGTGGCGCTCTTTGCGGTGCAGGTGGATATCAGACGCATCGCTTTCGGCTCCTTCGCGAAGAAGAGCCAGCGCCTCATCCCGAACTTCGGCGTCTTCACCTTCTTCTGTGTCCGAAAGGCTTCCTGTTTCATGGGCGTTCTGAATGCGGGCCGTCACGTCACTGATCGGCTCCCAGATAACCTTCAGGCAATCCAGCTGGGGATGCCTGCGCGTATTGGCAATCCAGTCGAGAGCGTCGGCTGAACGCTGCAATCTCTGGTTGACATAAACAGTCTGGTTCACCGGATCGAGATGGATCTGGCTTCGCAACCCTGTTGGAATTGTCAGAACATTCGACGATGTCCCGACTTTCTTTGGCTTTGTCTTTTTCAGAAAAGCGAGCATTTCAATGGTCTTTCAGGTCTGGCGCTGCGCTAGGTGCGGGCCGGGCGATAGTCGGCCCCGCTCCTGTGACCTAGTTCGAGGTCCGAAGGGATGGCTTTGGCGTGGCAGTGACAGGCGCAAGCGTGTGCGTAAAAGAAACCTGCATCTGCCAGGAACCCGTCTGCGACGCCGACTGGGCGGGCAAGACAGTCCGTGAAAGTGATGTGACCCTAAGGTTCTCAAAGGCGTCCCAAGGAATGTCCCGCGGATCAGTCTGAAGGCTGAAGGACATTCGGGTGGTCTCTGTTGGCACCTGTCTCCCGTTCACCAGAAGATTGAGCTTTGACGAGTTAAGCGCCGGAATGACCCCGCTGCGCTGCAGGATGCCGATAAGCGTGCGTTCATTATAACCCGCTACCGTGTCCGGCCGTTTCCTGAAGCTGTAGGACAGGGGACGGTGCGTCACGATGGCGTTTCCGTTGTCCATAAGCTCACCCTCTGGGGCATCAGCCATACTGCCGCCAGTTCGGTACCAGTGCAGATCGATCACGTCGCCTTTGCAGGACGCATGGTCCAGGGTCCAGCCGGACGCATACGGAGAGGCGGGGATCATCGACACGCATCCGTCGATCCATTCGGATGGAGGGGGCTCACGCTTCGCGACGACTTTGGGAAGCCGTTTCGCGCTCTCTATTAAAGCCTTGCGGGCGAGTTCCCGACGTTGGTCCAGAACGTGCAGATGGTAGAAATACGATGCTACGCCGGTAAGAAAGAGAAGGCCGATGACAACGGCCGCAGACGTATAAATGGGGGCGAGCGAGGTTGACCGGACCTTGAGAGGAGCGTCTGGCAGATCTTCTAAAAGCGCTTCAAATTCGCGGGACGAGAGAAGATCTCTCTGGTCGAACGGATAGCCGGAGAAGGTCGAGCGAACAGCTTCGATCGCCTCTTCACGATAGACGCCGTCTGACCCCGGCAGAGGTAGCCCTTCTTCGTCGGTGGCAATGATCCAGAACTGGTCAATCCCGACCTCGTATTCGCCGTAGTATCTCCCCCCGAATTTCTCGCTGATGGCCAGCGCGAGGCTATGAAATGGCTCTTTGGTGTCGACGGTCTCAGCGGACAGGAATCCAACATGCTGAGGGTAAGTCCGGCTTTGCACATAGTAATTGCTGCTGAACTCGGCAGCCACCTTGTGGACAGTCAGCAGGGACGGGGAGCGCTCGAAGCTGCGCCATCTCAGATCGCCGACCCAGACCCGTCTCTCGTTGCGGATGAAGAATGCCATCGGATACTCAGCGTGAGTAGGTCGGTGGAGGGAGCGTGTTCGACCCGCCTGGAATGGCAATGATCTGCGTGCCGCTCGGCTGACTTCCGGTTGCGTTCAGGCGGCTTCTGGACCCGTTGGAAGAGATCTGGACGCCCGAAGGTGTCACTGCGAGCACGACGCTTCCGTCCGGAAGTGTAACCCCCTTTGACACCTCGGAGGTGCTTCCGTCTGCAAACCTGAGAATGGCAGACGCCGTGTGATTGTAAGGATCAACCAGCAGGGCGTCATAGGTGGGAGGCTTGGGCAGGCTCTTTGGGAGAGGATGGTCGTCGTTCGATGCTTCACGCGGAGGTGGCGAGAGGGGCGGTGCCAGCTGCGTATCAAGCGCCGCCCAGGGGGCTTGTCCCTGAACCTGTTTCTCATTCTGCTTGCGCTCGTTCGCAGTGATAGCCGTTGTCAGGTCGGACGCTGCCTTTGCCTGTTGAAGATACGTCAGACAGGCGTTGTTCTGATCAATCTGCGCCATGCTCAGAACCTCACCAGTGGCAGGCTCATTGAGGTGCTTTGCGCAATCCAGTGTCGCGGCCTGCGCCAGGCCGGGCAGAGTAAAAGCGACCGCTGCTGCGATGAGGTGTTTCATAGGGTGCGAGCCTCGACCGTGACGACAACATGAGTTTTGGAAACCTGGGCGTCGCCCCCGCCACCTGTGACCCAGTTCAGGGCTGAACCGACACCGTTGCGCGTGCGGGATGTTGCATCGTCGACATAGCCGCTCAGGACGAGGGTTGAGCCGTTCTGTAGAGCCACTGTGTCATCAAGCGACGTGTTCGAGCTCTTGGGCGCCTGAAGGCTGGAACCATTGGACGTAATGGTCTGAATCGACAGAAGCGTCTGGAGGAGGAAATTCACCCTCAGAAGAATGCGGTTATCGACGATCTTTGGCGTCACCGACCCCATGAAGCCGGACATGATGACCCCAGGAGACAGCGAGTTGGCAGATCCGGCATTGGTCGCGAGTGTCGTCGTCGTATTCGCAAGATATGTCGTGTTGATACCGTTCTGGAACGGAGCTGTAACGCCGTTGGTCGTCACCACGCCCCGATCATACTGTTCGGTGACGTTACCGAGCTGCTGAAGCGCCTGGACGACAAACTTGGTCCCGGAGAACTGTCCTGTTGCTCCGGTCGCCGTATCGAGA
Source organism: Gluconobacter sp. NFX36 (assembly GCF_049887835.1). Lineage (NCBI taxonomy): Bacteria > Pseudomonadati > Pseudomonadota > Alphaproteobacteria > Acetobacterales > Acetobacteraceae > Gluconobacter > Gluconobacter sp. NFX36. The sequence continues at coordinate 36,281 of NZ_JAGEKJ010000013.1, forward strand.
ATGGACGCACCAAAGCTGAATGGTGTGTCCGCACTCTGCAGGGCCGGAATTGCGGCAGGCATCGCCGCCATTCCGAACGCCTTGCCGTAATTCTTGAGGGCAAGCTGCGGACTCCAGCCGTAGTTGCTCTCATGCGACACTTTGACAGTGTAGACATGGACCTCGACGGCGACCTGCTTCATCAGGCCATCGTTCAGGTTCTTCATCCAGTCGTCGACACGCGCGATCTGGTCGGGCGTGCCAGTGGCGGACAGCGTGCCCAGGCCTTCATCCGCGACCACGCTTGCCCCTCCTGACACGATCTGCGCGGTGTGTTCGATGGTCTTCCAGCGGTTGGTCTTACTGGTACTCGATACCGAGGCGATACCAGAAGACTGTCCTGAAGACTGACCCGACGAGCTTCAAGAGCCGGTAGATGCCCCGCCGCCACCCGAGCTTCCCGACGATGACCCTGACGATCCCGAGCCACCACCCGTGTAAGCTATGATGGACGTGTTTGCCTGTGTGTCGCCCGCAAAGGCAGGCACGGTGAAGGTCTTGGTAAGCGTGCGGTAAAACTCGACATGACCGTCGACGAAGCGCTGCCACACCCCAAAGCGCGTGGCGAGAGCCTGGAATACGCCTTCCCGTGTGCCGTCATACTTCAGCCAGTCGCCGCTACCGTTCCAGCTCTGCCTGGCACTCTTTCCCTTGTTTCCCAGAGCGGCTGACATGGCAGACATCACCGGGGGAGGGGGAAGATTGGTTCCATTGAAACTGACGGATTGTGGCGTCGCCGTACCGATCTCGCTACCATCGTCGGCATCCTCCGCATCCGGCATGATTCTGACAGGAACGCTTGTCAGGCGGCTGGCCAGAATGGCCGCGTCCCGAAGCGACGTGGGGCGCGCGATCGTTATGGCGGCGGGATGTTTCAGGAGGTCTGGAATGGGATCGACATCCTTTATCGCGTCACCAAGAAGCCAGGGCTTGTCGCTCTCTGAAATGACCGGGATGTTCGGGACGTGCTGACGCTCGGCCGTGTTCATGACATCGGCTTCGCGATGCTGGGCGTCCTGGAAGTCCTGGCATCCGGAGAGAAGTGTACCGGCTGCCAGTGTTGCCAGGAATGTGGTTCGTAGTTTCATCGGCCGCCTCCTGGCGAAGTTACAACGAGGTATCTGTTAGGGGTGTGGAACTCCGCCCGAATGGACTTCCCTTCGTCCGATACTGTCTGGATGACGGACGACATGACGGTTTTGAAATCACCGTTGAAGGTCGTCATGGCCGGCACCATCCAGTTCAGGGAGACTGGCCAGCTGATCTTCCAGCCAGCGCGGTCAGCCCAGGCCATCATCTGGTCCCGGATGGGTTGCCCTTCCACAAGCGTCCAGACTTCCGCAGGGGGCTGAAGCTTCACCAGCGCCGGATGCTCCGGATCCACGGGTGCCTGGACAGGGAGTGGCTTGGCTTCGACCGCATCCGGATGGGGTTGAATGACGGGGTTTTGTGGGGCCAGCTGGACTGGACCGGGTGGTGGCGTCTGCTGAGGTTTTTCAGGGGCAGGCAGCCCCGAAACCAGAACGTCCTGTTCAGGGATCTGGAGCGTCAGGGACGCACCGCTCCGAAGGCTGCAGCTGCCCTTGCGCCTCAAAGCTCCGGCGTTGTCATGTCCGTAAAGACAGGTGGCAACAGCATCTTCGACATCCAGTTCCACCAGAAGATCCGCCCCTAGGGGAGAGACGGCATAGCGCACGGTCTGCGCCCCCGGATATGGCATGCCCTGTGGTGAGAGAGCGAAGCCCCGCTCGCGCAGGGTGTCCGTCAGCAGGGTCTGGGCGTGAGCGTCATCCGGGCCGATATAGGGTGCGAGGCGCAGGACTGTTCGCCCTGCATCCAGACTATGTGCAAGGATGTCCGCAATGAAGACGGTGAGGGCGGACGTGTCTCGAAAGCCCGCTCCGCTGATGTGGGACGTTTGTGACGGCGGAACTTCGGTGCAAGCGCTCAGGAAAGCGAGCAGCGACGCCACTGTGAGAGCATAAGGACGGCGCGTCATGCCTTTCCTCCATGAGAGATGCGAATTGTAGGAGAGCCGGGGTCGTTACCGATCAACAGGGCGTCAGTGACGGGTAGATCGACGACGTAAGAGTCACCGACCGTTCGGTACGGCTGGGTTGCGGTGGTGGAGGGTGACAGCACAACCAGACGAGGGGCGCTGTTGATCCCACCGGGCGGAAACTGAATGTAGGTATGATCGCCCTCGCGGTAGATCCGCAGAGGCTTCCATCCCGGGCTGCTACCTGTCATGTGGAAGTCAAAATCTGGCGTATTCCGCATGGCCAGCGCCTCTGGCGACGGCGGCGGCTCGGGCTGCGTCTGCGGATCGCCCGAAGCATAGCTGTAGGCAATGCTGCGCATTGAAGGGCCGACGGGATCAAGAATGACGATGTAAGAGCGTCGACTGGTCGAGAAGCGCAGGATGGACTGCCTGGCGGCCGGGTCAGGCGTGAGTGCGACGGCCCATGCAGCGTGAATGCCGTGTGTTCCACGCACAAGATCTGTCCGCCATCCGGCTTTTGGCTCTACAGCAAGAGCCTCACTCGCGACCGTCTCACCCGGCTGAAGACGAAGAATGCAGAGGGTGCCTGGCGCGCAGCGCACCCGCGCATAGCCATCGCCGTAAGCGAACCACGTCAGGCCCGCCTTACCAGCAAGCGGGCTGGCTTCATGCGGTGCAGCCGGTGGGGATATTACCGGCGGTGAAGATGCCTGGGCTTGTGGCGCAAGATTGATCGGGTGGGAGGGCGTGACAGCAAGCGCGGTTGTTTGTCGAACCGGCGTATCGATCCTCTGATTCAGGCTCCCCAAAAAGCCGTTGATGCGATCAAGGCTTTTTTGCAGGGCCAGCTCGGGTGACGGCATCCCCGGAACATCGACTGTCACCGGGGTCTCGGTATTCTCACCCGCACACCCGCTGAGCGCTGCAAGGCCGACGAGGGGAAGCATGAAAAGAGCGTTCTTCATGCTGTTAGTGTGGCGGACTCCTTTGTGAGTGCGGACAGTTCCTCTTCAGAGGGCATCCGGATGACCGTACCCAGTCCGACGCCATCCCGGAGTTCTCTGGCAATATCCTCGATCACGCCGCCGAGGGCGGTGCTTGAATCCTGACCGGCTTTCATCCGGACGTCTTCGCGACGCTCGATTTCCTGCTCGGCCGATCCCCGTGGGAAAACCTTTGCGAGGCGTCGACGTGCTTCCGTCGTTCCTAACGCGTCATAAAGGCGGCGGCGCAGCGCCGTGTCCTTTGGACTGGTGGAGAGAGCCCAGAGTTCAATCGGCCCCATGAGATTGAGAACGAAAAGCTCGTAGAGCTCGTGATTTACGCGCGTCTGCCAGATGAGTGGGGCACCGCTTCCATCGGCCCGAGGGCCGTTCAGTCCATTGCGTACGATGGCCTGCGCAGCTGAACTCAGGCGAAACCGTTTGCAGATCTCATTAGCTTCCTCTTCGTCGCCTGCCCCCAGGATGAAGCGACCGGTAGAGTGAGAGATGAGATAGTCCCCGAAGTCGGCGAGCTTCTGGCTGGCAAGGCCGATTTTTACGTTGAGCTTCGCGCCGCGCCGTGCCGCCTCTTCGAACTGCTTTTGCACGAACGGGGCACCTGCGGTTCTCTGGAACTCGTCGCACTCAATCCGCTTGAAGCTTTCCCGAAACTCCTCGAAACGCTTGCGATGATACGGACGCACATGGAGAGGGACGTATTGGGCATCCTCTGGATGCAGGAAGAAGTTGCGCGAAGCGATCTGAAACCCCAGAAGATACATCAGGTCCGTCTGACGTTGCGCCTCTCCCTGACCTTCCGGCGCGACCCGGTCAATGTCGATGACCACAATCCGCGCCTCTCCAAGATCCAGACGTGTGGGCTTTGTCAGACTTGGAAACTTTGCGACGAAGTGATTCAGGTACCGTCGGAAGACGTCAATGGAGGACTCTGCGCCGCCTGTCGGGTTCGTCTTGTTGAACTCCATGCGGATGCGCTCTTCACGCACGACCTCGACGAGATCGCTGATAACGGGAACGGCAAACTGTGTTGCGCGGTGCGCCATACGCATGTCGCCGGCGCTTGCCAGCAGGTCTGCAACTTCCCACCAGGACGTATTCCGCGTCGCCACAAGACGATGATGCGCAAGAGCCGCGTCGATGCCCGAGCGATCAACGCCCTCACGGTACATCTTTGGCCGCACGGAGGGCCCCGTGTCAGAGAAGTATTCATACGCGGCCGTAATGAGGGCGTCGATCAGCTGGTTCATGCCTTCGAAGTCAGAACCATCGAGCGGCTTACAGATCTGCGCGATGAAATTGGTCAGAAACGTGCGGTGATAGGGCAGCGGTGCCCGGCAGCATGTTTCGGTATCGAAAATATTGTAAGCGTGTTCGTCAATCAGCTGAAACGGAATATGGATTGCAAGGTGCCGGTCTTCCTGTCGCAAGCCGGCCTTGACCATATCGATAAACCCTGAAGACGAATCCCCAACATCCATTTTCCCGATCAGGGGCAGTTTGGCGCCTTGAGCTGTCATTGCAGCAGGGCTCAGGACCGTGGCCAGCAGGAGGGCATTGGCCAGCATGGATTTGCCGCGACGGGAAGGCGCTACGAACAGGTCAAGTACCGCCTCGCGCCCTGAACCAGCGGGGTCATAAGGAACCACGGTGCCGTCGTTCGCACGAAACAGCATTGCGCCGTCGGCCCAGGGCATCCCTGGCCTGGCCCATGGCATCATCGTCAGAATCTGGGACATCGGGCCAGGGGTCGGGGGTGCGGTCGAGGCAAGGGCGATCCCGGGGACGGAAGACAGCACACCCGCAAGCGGATCTCCACACACGCGGCTGGCCTGAGCACTGTCCCAGGACTGGATGGCCTGTTCCAGCCTTGAGGCGCGGGTGCGGAGTGCCTCGGTGTCACCGGCGTTCGAGCGGGTGGCGAAGGCCATGCGCAGCTTGACGATGCTGTCACTCTGGCTGTTACGCATGGCCTTCAGCTCTTCGAACCCCGAATTAATGGGGGTGTTGGAGCCAAACTTCAGGAACTGTGCGATCGTATCCTTCCACACCATGTAACCCGGCCGCACGCCTTCTATCAAAGCTGTCGCACGCCAGGGCATGCGACGACCCGACAGACGCGCTGCAAGCTCGGTAAATGTGGGAACAGGTTTGTTGCTCACGCCTGGTACCGGCATTTCGGGAACCCGCGTCAGTTCGATCGGGCTCCAGTCGAAAACACCCATGCGGGCCGTGGAGAAGTCAGGCGTACTGGCATCATCCCGGAAGAGTTGTTCACGCAACGGACCCCAGAGGGCAGCCGACGCATCAGGAGGAGTGTCGGTCTCAGGAATGGTGCCGCCTGGTTTGCGAAGCGGCGTTGAGGGGGTCCACGAAGACCCTATCGTATCGGGATAGAGTTCGTGACGAATGGCCTGAAGACCCTCCTCGGGGCTGAGAATGTCCACCTGTACAGCTTCTGCACCCAGAGCATCGCAGGTGCCCTGCACGAAGGTCTGATGGATGGTCCCGAGTTCGAGACTTCCCAGAAGTGGGTTCTGTGCGTCACCAAGTGGCGGCAGACCCTTGAGGCGGTTGGCCCGTTCGCGCTTTGCCTGTGACACCTCCTGCGATGACAGGCATGCAGGCCTTGTCCAGAGCACGAGGTACGTGCGTTCCTGACGCATGAAAGGCGGAAGTACCTTCTGTCGTTCCGTGAAGATGTCTTCGAAATCGGCGTTCAGCGCACCTGCAACGGTCCGTCGTTCATCGAGGTTTCGCCGGATGCTCTCACCAACACCCTCAGGATCGGCGACATAGCAGAACTGCAACGCATGCCCGGGTCGGCTGAACTGACTTCCTAAAGCCAGACGAAGTCGCGAGGACGCCGCAGCGATTTCAGCCCCGTTGGCAATCCGCCGCATCCCCCGCAGGCGGATGACGGTGGCGTAATCGCCCTGGAACGTGATCAGGCCGCGCTCATCGCAGGTTGCCAGATCGCAGAACGATGTCACGTCCCGGTGCAGGAAGGTTGATGCGGCCGCAATCCAACGCAGGACACCATCGAGGAGGGAAGCTTTGGATCGGGGAAGACGCGGATTTTCCTGCTCATCTGAGGGCGCAGATTTTTTACGTAACATCAGCGTGCCACTGCCCATTCTTGAGCCGCGTCGAGATAGCGGCGCGGATTATCTGGAAACCACGTGCCCCTCATGAGGACCCGCAGTCCTGTTTCATGGGCTTCCGGAAGAGGATTGCGAGAGAGGCTCTTCAGAGCGGATCGGTACAGAGACGGGCGGTCCGTACCGATTTTCTCTATTGCCCCGAGGCGGCAGGAGAGAAGCGCCTCGAAGGCGCGCTTTGCGCTGAGCGCCTGGCCTGAAAGTGCCTGATCATAAACGGTGTGTCCCGCTGCTCGTGCGGCCACATGAAGTGCTGTAACACAACGGCCCAGAGCGCCTTGATCCAGATGCGGGAGCCAGATCAGCGTCGCGACATCGTCTATACCGGGCTCGTCAAGCGCGTATGCGGGCGCACAGGTCAGGCAGAGGGGTCTGCCCGCCACGCTGACTGCTGCGAGCATGTGCTCGCAGCAGGTGCAGTGCCCGCTAGATGGTGCCTTCAGGTCCTCGACCGTCAGCTTGTTTTTGCCGGTCGAGACGAGTGGACGTGACGACGGCATCTTACTTGTCGAACTTCATCTGCTGCTGCTCGCCCGTGACACTCGGCGCGGTACCAAACATCGTGAAAGACGCAGTCTTGGCGAGGAACGGAAACGCCAGAAAGATGCCGCCGCAAATGAAGCCGGCGATGATCATGCCCGGCTTTGATCCTGCGTTCGGATTCCGTTGATGCTGCCACCAACCGAAGATCGCCATGGCAAGCAGGAGACCACCGCCAATAAAGCAGAAAGCGTTCAGCGCCATGCCAAAGGCGTTCATCCCCTTCTGGGTTGCATCACGCGTGATGTCGTCAATAGCCTGAGCATGTGCTGCGGAAGCGAAAGCAAGAGATGACAATGCGACAAGCGAAGGGGCCGCGACCATCAGGGAACGCTTCAGGTGTGTGTGGGAGGTCTGTGTCATAATGACTCCGGAATAGACGCTCTCGGCGTCGACTGTAGGGTGAAGGTGTGGGGTCACTGCACAAGCTTCAGTTCTTTGAGGAGTGCAGGACCAAGGACGTCTGCGTTCATCACGAGGAATCCCGCTATTCCCATGACCATGTTCAGGCCGGTGGAACTGTTGTTCGCGCCTTTCGCCCGGCCCATCTGACGCACGATCGCGAAATAGACGATCAGCGCGCCATAGGCTGCGAAATAGACATGAAAGACATTGAGGATGGCCGTCAGGGCAGCCAGCGGGCCGCCTCGGGCCGCTGTCATCAGGGTATCTGACGAGAAGCTCATCTTGGTCGGTGTGCCGATGCCCGCATTGCCCTCGAAACCGAGGGTTCGGTTTCCCATATTGAGGAACTCGGGAAACGACAGGAAAGTCGCACCGACAAGGATCATCATCTCCGGAACCACGCCCTTGGAGAGTAATCCGTTACTGATGGATGAGCGCTGAAAGATGCCCATAACGCCGCTCAGGAGAAAGCAGCCTCCGCCGACGTAACAGAGAAACGGAAGCAGCCAGGACAGTGCGGCACCAAGATCCTGAGCGAAGTCGAAAAGTCCTTCCATCTTAGTGGATCAGACCTTTTGGGGTACGCACGACCCACCGAGACCCTGAAGAGGTAATCGTGATGACCGGCCCCCATCCGGGGATGACGGAGCCGGCTTCGACGCGGCTGGCATTGCCCTGTTCGTCCTGGAGAATGGCAATTCCTGGCGCTCCGGCCTGTACTGTGTACTGGGGCAGATGGACGGGGGCGGCCTTCGGCGTGACGGGTTCCACGGCCGGGTGAGACTGCGCGACACTTACGGCCCGGGGGGCGACAGGTGCGGCGTTGCTGTGGTCACGAGCAAAGTGGGCGGGTGCGGACTGACTCGCTTGGAGGGCACGATCTGTCTGGTCTTCGTGATGCTGAAGTTCGTCAAGACGTCCCTTGAACTCGCCAAGACCGCGGTTCAGCGTCGCCGTCAGGTTGTCCTGCATGGCGTCGACGTTTTTCTGCAAGGCCGCCACATGATCATCCAGCGCTTTCAGCTGTTTGGCCATCTCCAGTTCGAGAGCTGCGTCCGGGGATGGGGATGCGACGGAAGGCACGGGGGCCGCAGCCGGAGCGGCAGACACAGCCGACTGAGCCTGAGGCGCGGAGATCGCCTGGCTCGTCGGGACCGTTGCGGCGTTCGGCACACCCTCTGCGATAGCGGGCGGCGCAGGGATGGCTGGAGCCGATTTGGCCTCAGCCGGCTTCGTGGCGGCCGGGGGTACGACGGGGGCTGTCATGCCCTCGCCACCGAAAGGGTCGTCGTTCTGAGCGACAGTGAGGTCCTGGGCCCGCTTCTCTGACACGTCGGGTGTGCCAAGTGCTGGGGGTGCCAGCGCAAAGGCCGCTTTCTGAGCCGCAGGGGCCGCGGGCGCATTTGGTGTGCCGGTGACCAGTACGCGGGGTCTGTCATTTACAAACGGGATCGGCACGCCAAAATGTGCACCGACTGCCACAGCGCCGCCAAGCAGACCACCTGTCCCAAGCAGCGCTAAAGCGGTACCGACCAGAAGTCTGCTTCTTGGCGCTCGGGTAGCACCGGCTTCGTTGCCATTGTGTGCATTCAGAGGCTTGCGGCCGTTCTCTGCCGTTTCCTCTGGCGCATCCGCCCGGTTGCCCGACAGATCTGCCTCCGTTGGCATCCGGCCGTTCTCGTCCTGTTTGCCGTGCCGTTCTGTGGAGCGCTTCTGGGGTCGCAGCATCTCCACAACCTCCCCTGTATCCTCACGGCGCATTGCGTTTCCTCGCATGCTGATGGTCCCTCCTGTGTCGTAATTGCAGGATGCCAGAAGCCGTTGTGAGTGCAGTTAGGGGACGTCGACGGGATCCGTGAAAATCACTCCGATTGGATCATCCTTATGAAGAAGAACCGTCGGGTTCTGAGGCGTTTGCTTTTGCAGGATCTGGCCCATTTCCTGTCCAGCCCGTCCGGCAGCAACACCAAGCTGTTGGGGCAAGGTCAGATGCGTGAACGAACTCACGCCCAGCCCGCTGGTCACACTGTTTGTGTTTGAGTTCTGCATCGCGTTACCGAGACCCTCGACAAAAGCCGCGGCGGCCGGAAGAAAGACGCGTGTCGGGAGGTGTTCATGCACTTCGGAGGCGAGGCCGGTTTCCATGGTGTCGGGTGCTACCGCATAAGCCGAGACCGGCAGCGGATCGCTGTCACCGATCATGAGTTTATCGAACTTGATGACCAGCCGTTCGTCTTTGCGCTCGAAGGAGCCTGACAGCCTGTCGTGGGCCAGTGGTCCTGAATCAATCTCGACGAGAACCGGGGTGCCGGGATAGTCGCTGTTAATACCAAGAAGGGAATGGCCATAGACGCCTCTCCCTGCAGCAAGGAGCCTGTGGGTCGCCGGCTTCACGGTTGCCACATTTTGCTGTGCTGCACTCGCGCCTGATGGAGCCGCCTGAGGTTCCTGCGTGAAAGACGCCCTGTCCTGTCTACCACCACCTGCCGCTGTGGTTTCCGCTGGAAGTTCCATGTCCAGCGAGGCCGGCCTGCCGCTCCATGCAGCCAGTAGCTCCACTTCCTGTGCCTCGGAAAGTTCTCCTGGGCGCCGCTCCCGGCTCGCGGGCGGTTCGGAGGCTGCCTTTGTTCCTTCCGGAACGCGCGTAAACTGATTCACAGCAGGAGGCGGCGGTGTCCGAGGCGTCCCCGGGGGTGTCACGCCAGCATTTGTTGCAGAACCAGTGCCGGGCATCCGACCCAGCAGGGGGGCTTTATCATCCCCAAGCGGCCTGTCTGTCGTCAGCGCGCTTGCAAAAGATCGTCCATTGGCCTTGGCGGCGTCGGCGTCAGCCTTTTCCTTCATAACGGTTGCGCTGTCGAGCTTGTCGGAGTGATTGTTTCCTCCGGCTGGCGGCGCAAGATTTGGGGTTTGCAGGGCCGCTGACTTCGGTTTTGGCGCTGAGCCGTGGCTCATCATGTACCACCCACCTGCAGCCACCACGAGAAGGCCTGCGGCCGCGAAGGCCGGGCGACGAGACGCCTTGAGACTGGTGGCTAGGCCGCTGGCAGATGCGGCCGGTCCTGGATGCGCCTCGCTCACGGGCCGTCCTCCGATAATGTCGCAGAGATGATCCGGGCACCTGAAGACAGGAGCACGTTCGATGTCTCGGGGATTTCAAAAATGCCAATGCCGTATTCAGTCTCATGGGCGCTTGGAGCAGGAGAAATCGGCGTGTAATCCGTGCGGAGGTACATCTTGTCGCCCAACTTCCACGCTCTAAGCCGATCGGGGCTGACCCCAGAAACACGCAGGGGAACGGCATCGGCGGGTGGCGCGCCATCGAGCATGGCTTCGAGATTTCGGTCACCCGTAGCCGGCGCGTCAGGCTCGGAATTGGGCGCGTCCTTCGCGTTTGGACCGCGTGCGGCAACGCGCACGGTCAGATCCGCATCATAGGCGCCCGTGCCACTGATGATCATGAAAGAGATCGGCTTTGGCGCGCCCTTGAGATTGACCAGGACACCACCATGAGCATAGCGCGAGACGGGCGTCAGCTGCAGGACGTTCGAGCCGGCCTCCGGAACGCAGGCATTGATTCCGACACTGCGCACGGCCGAGTTCTGACCCTGACCATGAGCGTCGCAGCCGCCGCTTTTATTGGTGGCGATATCCCAGGCAATCGGCCATGCCTGACCCGTCTCATCGAGAAACGTGATCGCTGCGGGATAATCCTGCGCAATCCTGATGATATTGGTCTGAGCACCCGGGGCAAGGGAGATGCGCACAGACCGTGACACAGGAGTGGCCAGACGGTGAGGATCTTCCGCTGCGTCGAGGTTTTTCTGTCCCTGATCGACCCGGTCATAGAAGTGTTGCATCGCACTGGGAGGTGGCGGCAAGCCTTCGTAAATCGGATCGACCCGTGGCTCCCCATTGCTGTCACGCGTGGTCTGGGCGCAAACCACCGCTTCGGGAACTGCTAGCAGCAGAAGCCCGATGGCCGCTCTAACTGCGATGTGCATTCAGCCTCCGTTATCGGCGGCGCGAGGCGCATTGAGTTCTGTGATGACAAGTCCGTCAGGATGCTCGGGACTATTGGTGCGCCTGATCGTCACGTCTACCGCCAACAAATTGGTGGTCGATCCTGAGGCGTTCTCCCACTTGAGCAGCATTGGAAATGACACATGCCACTCGTAGTCACCGCTTCTCGTTTTTCCTTCGGAACGTATCGATGGTGCACTTTTCGGTGTGGCGGTCAGAAAGACACGTTTGGCCTTGATGAAATCAATATTACCCGGCCCCGAGAAAGACTGGCCCCAGGCGTTCCATGCGGCAAGATCGAAATCTTTCGCAGAGGCGTCCAAGTGCTTGGCGTAAGTTACGAAATCCATCGTATAGAGATTGGTAACCTTCTTCGCGGCCCAGTTGTTCACCTCGGAGTCAGAAAAATACGGTTGATCCGTGACGATCAGCTCCCGCGGTTTTCCAAGCGAGTCATGATAAATGTATCGAACGTGCGGTGTCTTCATCACCGACACGGTGAGCGCCAGTCCCAGAATGACGTTGAGGATCAGACTTCCCAAAAAGGCAATGAGTCCACGCTTGATGACGCGTTGGAGGAATTCCGGATCAAGAAGTCGCCGGCTGATAGCAGCGGACGCATTACGCATCAGTGGAAGCATCCCGACGCGCGGCGCTCGACAAGACGACTGCCCAGATAGCTGTAATGTTGCTGGCGGCGATCCTTCGGATGCTGGAAAAACACTGTGTTCGTGATGCCACAGGTCCTGGCAATCATCTGACTGGCGAGTGTTGCATTTTCGGCAACAGCAAACGGGTTTTCGGTCGGAGAAGTGCGTAACAGTGTGAAACCAGCCCGGCTCGGAAGCCCAGCTCGTTTAGCGGCCATACAGACAGTATTGTACTTCAGTCCGAAGTATTCAGCGATGAAGGCAGGCGAATAGAGCCTCTTCCACAGATCAGCAAGAAGATGCAGGGACTGTGTGTTCCAGATGGCTCTTCCAGGCGCCGTTTTTGGAAACGCGCCCATCATTGCCGACGACGTATCGTTATGATGCTCGTTCACGATTGTGGAATTTTTTCGAGCTTGTGCAGCATGTTGGCGCTTCAGTGTCAGCGGACGGCGCAATCCCAGTCGCTTCGCTTTGTTCGCGACAGCCTGCGGACTTCTTCCGAGCCTCTCGGCAATGACCTTGATCGCCGTGTCCGTCGGATAGATTTTCGTAAGCAGTGTCGTCTCGTTGTGAGACCATAGCCTTCTGGTTTTCGTGAGCTTTAACGATATTTCTTTACTTGTTGTTAACTCTTTTAGAGCGGGAACATGACAGAAGAACTTTTTTTCGGGCAAACTGATCCATGGTGGAATAGGGCCGGCATGAAACTTCATTTCTACAATGCTTGCCTTCATGGTATTCTTTACATCCGTCGAAGCGTTAATATATCGTCAAACAGCCTAACCGCTCGCGTCGCAAAATGTTACCAACGACTGGTCGTTTTTGAGGAACTGTGTATTTCTGCAACACCTCGTGGCAGCGGCGGCAGAGTCCCGAAAACTAACGAGGCCGCGTTTTAGGAATACCCCCATTCCGTTTTTGCATGGCTCGTAATCTGATTTTTGTGCCTTTCCGTTCCGGTACCGGAATGTCTCACAAAGACGTTTTTCGGTTGCCAACGTCTTCTGCCGACGCGACAGACCGGCCACGCACTCACATCTCCCTCCCTTATTGTTTCTCAGAATGGAAACCGCTTTGGAGGGTCAGGTGTCTGGCGAGACGAGAGCGCAGGAAAAGCCTAAGGACGAATGGCTGACAGCAGAGGGTGCGGGGCAGGTTCTTGGGCCTCTCGTAAAGGCTGTCTCACCGCAGAACAGTCGTCCTTCGAGAGCGCCTCAAGGTGCCACACAATGAAAGGGTGCCGAGAGAGCACACGTTTGACAGTCGTACCGCTGATAGCCGCGTTAGGTTTCAGTCTGGTGACACCTGCCTTAGCAGAAGACTCTTCGTCCGGGTGCCAGACGCTCGTACAGGCTGGGGCAACCGGGCTTGCTGCAGACCTGAAGGCTGACGACGCAACAATCCATCAGCCTAAGTCCGTAACGAAGTTCACCTGCCTGGGTAACTTCTTCAACGGCGTTGGCCTGGATGTTGTGGCGAGCAAATTGAATGTCGCTTCGCTCGCTGAGGCGGCGATGGGCAAGATCTGCTCCCAGCTCACATCAGAATGGGACAGCCTCCAGAGCGCGGCCCACTGCGGTCTTTCTGTGACAGGGCTGGATACGAACTTCAATCTTGGCCTGGGTGCCGGCAGCTTTTGTCCAAACCTGAGTTTTGGCGGTGGCGGCGACAGCCTGATCAATGCCGGGACCAATACGACCGGCAAACAGAGCTGGGACGTCTCCGGGCAAAGTCAGCTTCCGTCCGGCTACAGTTTTGAAGCGATTGGCTCAAGCACTGGCATTTCCCGGGTGACGCAATGAAGCGCCTTCTTGAAAGAGCCGGGCGCCTGGGTGGTGCGAGCCTTCTTGTTCTGACGCTAGCGACGGTCGCGGCCCCAAAACCGGCTTATGCCTTTTTTGATTCAGCCGCGATCGTGGGCGCGATCAGTACGCTCCAGGGCGCCATGAACAGCGTGATCACGACGGCCCAGAAAGTCCTGAACAGCACGCTCGGCCTCATTAACGGCAGTCTTGGAGACGGCTTCACCCAGCTGAGCAATTACATGAAGGCGCAGGTAGGAGCACAGGAGCAGATCGCAGACGCCAACAACATGGTGCAGGCCGAGCTTGCCCGGGACGTGCGGGCGGCTCAGCAGCGCGACAACCATGCGACCAACCGGCAGGATTGTCTTAATCTTGAAGGCGGTCAGGCTGCCGTTGTTGCCGCGCGAAACGGTGCCGCCGTTGCGACGGCTCTTGATAGCGGCAAGGACAAGCGAACACAGGCCGGTAAAGGAACGCCGTCCTGGGAAGGTGCAGGGCAGGGCGCACAGGCCAATAATAACCGCCATTTCACGCTCTACTGCTCGGATGCAGAAGCGGACGCTGGTGTTTGTTCGCTCGCATCCGCTGACCAGCAGAATGCAGATCAGGACGCCACCAGCCTGTTAACGCCTCCGGCTTATCAGGATCAGGCCTCGATCGACCGTGCCAATGATTATGTTACGACACTGATCCAGCCGGTTGCGCCTGCTGCGCTGCGCGGAAGCGCCCTGACCTCTGTGGATGGGCAGTCCGCCCTTCCGGGTCGCCGTGCCTATAATGCTGCCATTTCGCTCGCCCATCACGTCGGAGACGACATTATCGGGTGGCACGCGAACACCGTGACCCTGAGTGCTGCCCAAAAGGCAGAGGCAGTCCGTGAGGGTTACACCAACACTTCAGTCGGCTCTGAAAGCGAAGCCACTGAACTGGAAATCAACCGGAAATACAGTGGCACTGACTGGCAGGCAGATCTGCAGGCGATGCCCTCCGAAAAATCGGTCCTTGTCCAGATCGCGCTGCTGGACGCGCAGCGTAACTGGATTGCCTGGCAGCAGTTCAAACTGGACCAGACCCGGGCGCTGATGGAGGCCAACAGGCTCGCGACCTCCGCTGAGCAAAGGCTTCGGGCGGTTTCGCCTCTGCCAGTTCCCACCACAACACTCCCCTGAATGTCTCGAATAGGAATGACCATGTCGGGTACTCTTACTCAGCAAGGGCCGTTAGGCTACGTCCTGCACGCCCTTGATACTCATCAGTCCACCATCCCCGCAGCTGAGCGCGGGCTTGCGAAAGATCTGTCTGACCTGACCGCACGACTGCAGGAAAACCCTGCATTGGAAAGCGATCCAAAGTTCACGGTTCAGGTGGCCTGGCTTGTCCAGGACTGGAAGGCTCTGAGCGGAACCGGTGCCGAGCCGCAGATCCCGCCCATTCTCGCGGCTGGCATGAAGGCCCATGGCACAGATCTGCCGGGGCTGGAGAACGAAGAAATCAAAACCCTGCTGGCGCAGGCTGGCTCGCTTGAAGATCGAGATCTCGTCCGTGATCTCCGTAAAACAGCGCTGGAGATGTCCGAAATGTCTCCGGAAGAACAGGCTTCCGTTGCGGCTGCACGTCTGGCTGCCGTTCTGGACTATCGCATCACCATGGCCCTGTCTGGCACTCCCGCCCGCGCGCAACAGACCGAGCCAGAGTTGTCACCTCGACCAGATGCACAGCAGCTGGACCCCGTGGTGACATCAACGCCGGAGCCCGCGCCTGTGAGGGAAACCTCTCCTGAAATACAGCAACCGGCTTCTGCTGACATGCCCCAGCCGACCGTGACGGAGCCTGAGCCTCCTGTCGCGGAAAACGAACACCCCTCATTCGAGCCTCAGCAGGCGCCTCGGACACAGCACGAAATCCTTGAGCCGGGCCTTCCCTCGAATGACCCATTTGAGGACGAAGGATACTTACAGTCTCTTGAAGAAGAGGCCGGCCCATTTCGGGACGATGAGGAGTTTCAAGGAGATCATCGCCCGTCTGAGCAGCCAGGAGAAGTGGAAGACCCCGTGTCACAAAGCTCCGCAGAAAGGGACCGCAGCATTCATCGCAATGACCAACAAAATGCTGATGCGGCAGAAGACGCTGAGCCGGACGCGGCCGCAAGGCCAGCTCCGAGCGCCAAGACATCACAGCCTGACGCTGACCTAGCGGCCGCGGAAAGTAAGCCAAAACCGGAGAGCAAGCCCAATCAGCCTGAGGCGAAAATTGCGCCAACCACCGCCACGGCGACCAATCGTCGTGGACTGGCTGACTTTATGAGCGATATGGTAGGTAAGAGCGACGACCGCCAGATCCAGAACCGAACGCGAAAGGTCAAGGAAGCGGCCCGTGAAGTCGAAGAAGATCTAGGCGCTCTCAAACGCGTCGGACGAGAGTTTTTTGAAGCCTTTGCCAAAGCCGCGTCAGAGCCTGGACAATCAGAAAGTTCTGTCATTGCGGGCATGACCGACGATGGGAGTCATAAGGCGCTTCGCGCACAGCTCACTGCGTCTCTGGAGAAGACGCCCGGCTTCGCAGAGTCCTGGGAAAAGCTTCGCAAGTCGTCCCAGCGATTGGGCAAAGAGGTCGAAGTTTTAGGCGATGAAGCCTCCAAGCGGGACGCCTCAAGCGATCCCACTGTTCAGAGCACAGAAGAAACCGCCGCAAGTGTCGCAAAGAAGCTGGAATCTCTTCCGGGCCAGGAACCGGGCAAGGACTTCCTGAAGGAAGTTGGCGCGGCTCTGCAGCGTCTGGTGGACCGTTTCCATGATTTTTTTACCAAAGATCGAAAACAGGGTCAGGAGCAAAGTCGCGATAACAGCCCGAGCCCCGAGGTCTAAAAACAATGCACCAGTTCATGCGGCTCCTTCGAGTGTCCCGGTACTTCCGGGCGGCTACCATGACAGTCGTTGCCCTCGGGGTAACTATGGGATCCGCCCATGCCGGAACCACGGCAGACAGCGTGAGCTGGAGCAACCTCAGCGCGGGCGATGACTGGTCCGCCCGCGTGCTCGACAGTCTCTTCCCGATGTCATGCGGTACAGAGACAGCCACAGGCACAATGCTGCAGTATATTTCGGCTTATGCGATGCTGATTGCAGCGTTCTGGATCAGCTATGCCTCCATCCTGCAGGTTCATAAGACAGCAGAGAGCGGGAAGATTTTCTCTGCAAGTTTCTCGGGGTGGGTGCCGCTGCGCGTTGTTGTGGCACTCGGCCTGATGGTGCCGATCCCTGCAAATGGAGGCTTCTCGGTCGGGCAGGCGCTCGTCGTGCAGGGTGCTAAGACAGCGATCGGAATGGCCCGTAACCTCACGGATGTTGTGGCTAAATCCATCGGCCCGGACGCTTTGCCCCTTGCTGAACCGATCATCCCGGGGACCCGACAGGTCGTTATGGCGGTGATGGAAAGCGAACTGTGCCGCGCGCTGGTCAACAAAGCTTCGAACAATCCTGACCTCATGCCCGAGCCCAAGATTTCCAATCCCGGGAACGGTTCGCCCGTGACCGTCGATTACAGCCTCGCGATCGGCGAAGCGACAGCTGCGGCAACCTGCGGCAGTATCTCGGTGACAATCCCGCAACAGGTCGAGCAGCAGATGCTCGGGTCAAACCTCGATCTGACAGATGTTGGCACCAGGCAGGTCCAAGCGCTGCAGGATCTGATCAGCGCGGTGCGCACGCCCATGTTCTCTCTCGCGGATACGATCTGGCAGACCCGGGATGTGACCGCCCTTCGCTCCATGGATGGTGTTCTGACCGCACAGAATACAGCCTATTCAAGCGCGCTGAGTGAAGCGGCTACTGCCATGATCAGCAAGATCCGTGCGCAGTATTCCTCAGATGGTAACGGCTCGAATGATGCCGGTTATGTAGCTATGAAAAATCTCGGCTGGAGCGGGCTAGGGGCTTACTACCTTGAGATCTCGCGCCTCAATGCAGAGGTGCTGTCGATGTCCTCTATCGTCCCCTCGGTCACGCTGCCCAGCTGGCAGGGGCTAGGGTCATTCCTCTCCAAAGACCTTGCAGGTCCCATCACAGCAATTGAACAGTATCAGGCCGCCGAAGAGCAGAAGCTCGCAACGTCAGATAGTGCCAGTGCGCCGAACGGGGCGACGAGGCTCTTCAGTAATGCGGCTTTGCCCAGCTCCGGGCAATCCGCTCTGGACCGTGTTCTTCAGGCGCTCGGCATCACGAACGGGGTCATGACGCTGATCGTCAATCATCTCCTGTCGCCAACATCCGGGAGCGACTGGACCGACCCTCTGGGGGCAATGATCGGGCTTGGGCATCTTCTGATTCACACGGCACTGGCCATTATTGGTGGCGCGGCGGTTCTCAGCAGCAAGACCGGGGCGGGGCTCGCAACAGCGGCCAATCTTGCCACCGGGGATGTCCCGGCTGCCATCGCCTCCGCGGGCAGCTTCGCACTGAGCGGTCTGATCAAAGCCCTGCTCACGCCCGTCTTTGCGGCGGCGTTCTCCCTGCTTGCGCCCGGTATTACGCTTGCTTACGTCCTCCCGATGACCCCGTTTGCGTATTGGATGGCAGGCGTTGCGGGATGGTACATCGTCGTGGTCGAAGCCGTGGTAGGCGTTCCGTTGTGGATGCTGGCGCATCTGGTGTTTCAGGGAGAAGGCCTCCATGGCCGCGGAAACCGTGGCTACGAAGTGCTGTTCACAATTCTCTTTCGCCCGGTGATGATGATTGCGGGTCTTGTGCTCAGTTACACGATTTTTGCATCGATCTCCTGGCTGGTCATGAAGGCCTTTTCGATCGCAACAGGCTTTGTTTTCGAGCGTGGTTGGCTTCTGGACAATTTCATTGGTCTGATTGTCCTGCTCTGCATGTTCGTCACAATGGAGATGAGCATCGCCGTCATGTGCTTCAGGCTGATTTCAACCCTGCCCCATCATATCCCTGCGATGGCAGGCATGACGAGTATCGGTCGTGTGGACAGTGACGATTTCAATGACAAGGCAACCGGGCGGGGGATCGCCGATCCCACAGACAAAGTGGCAAAACTGGCTCGAAATACAGTGTCGAATGTGAGTGCAGGCGGCAAAGGGCAGATTACCGTCGACAACGACGAGGCCGAGCCAGTAGACTCAACGACAAGAGCTCTCATGCAGATCTCTGGCCGCGCCGAAGATTAGGGAGAACGATGATGGGAGACATTCTAGACTACGATAAGCTCTGCCGCATCACGCAGGCTACCGAAAGAATGGCGAAGGTTGCCGGTCAGTCTGTTCCCCTGGCCGCCTATAATCAGGTTGTAGATCTTCACAACGATCTTGTGCAGCGATACGACGCCCTCGCAGAAAAATACGCGGTTGCTAACCGTGGCCTTGATGAGATGGAAAAGAACCGTGACGAGTGGCAGGCTTGGGGGCGAAGAATGCGCGACAAGCTACGCAAGAGAGCAGAGGCTGCAGAAGCGCGTGTTGCCGTACTCGAAGCCAAACTAAAGGCAAAGGGTAACGGCTCTTGAGCGTTGTCACTCTGAAGCAAAGTATCGCTGGCCTGACTATCCTTTGCAGCCTGTCAGCCTGCGCTCACGGCAACATCCGTTCGATCTCGTCTTACAATGTGCCACCACCACCCAAGGTGAAGCAGGCGCTTTACGATCCTTATGCACCCTATGGCTCTGCGCCCGTGACCTGGCGTCCTGCGCTGGCCACCCGCGCCGGCACCATTGTCAAACCTAATGATCCGGTCGATCAGGGTGATCGCCCTGATTATGAAAAGGCCGCCTGGTCGATTGACCGCAAAGCCGCCCAGTCCGGGACGTTCTGAGACGTCCCGGAGACTGGCCTTATCGAGGCCAGAGCAGCCGCCCGTCCGAAAGATACTCCGAGAGTTTTCCGGCGCGTCCTGTCCGGGCCTGCCAGTTTGAGAATCCCTGAATAACAAACTGGCTTCCCAGAACGATCGCACAGGCGAGCGCTTCCACACAGGATGCGCTGAACGCAGCCCCGCCGCTCCACATGAGGATCATCACCCACCAGAGGCTCGCTAGCACACAGAGCGTGCCATACAGTCGCCCCAGGGTTCGGGTGCGCTTACGGATTGCAGCCATTTGCGGCGACATGAGAGGCTGGTCCTCGAACGTCGTCTGATCCACGGGCTGTATCACAGGAACGTCCTGAAGGATCCGAAGACCCTGCTGCGCCGTACGCAGACCCGGCCTCAGCGCAAAGGTAAACGGAAAGACGAGCCATAATGCGGCTCGTCCGGCCCGCTGCTTCACGGTCGGACGACCGCTCACGCGTGAAGGCTCGCGAGAAACGCATCGAGATCGTCTGGCAGTCCTGCCTCAACATGCGGGGTGCCGGTGCGATCCTTCCACACGAAGGTTGGCGTTCCTCTCAGACCGATCGCATGAGCGGCAGAGAGATTTAGCATCAGGCTGGCGCCCGCCGTGTCGGATGTTGTGTGGCCTGGAACAGCATGGCCAAGGTCATCGATCTGGTTCCAGAGTGCCGCCATGTCATGCTGCTTTGCAGAGAGCATCTGCTGCGCAGCCGGCGTACTGGCGCCCTTGTTTTCATGATCGTTGATCGAGACCGGAACGATCGCAAGCTGTAGGCGTCCGGAAGCAATAGCAGGCTTCAGGGCGGCGTAGGCACGGGTCGAGAACGGGCAGAGCGGATCGATGAACATATAGACGCGGGGTGCCGTGTCCTGCCCCTCAAGCCCGAAGGCAACCGCCTTCACGCGCTCAACAGGATCCACTGCAGGAGGTGCAGACGTCGCTGAGGGCGCGCCCGGCCTTGAGCCCTGACCTGAGCCAGAGGGAGTCCATTGCACGGTCGGGATCGCACCCGGGATCGATGAGACCTGGTCGCGCGTGATGTTATGACCGGTCGCATCCCACATGACCCCTCCGATTTCGGCCAGATGGTCGGGCGTCAGGTAAAAGACACGGAACTGCGTGCCGCTCCGGGCAAAGACCGCCTCAAGACCATGTTCGGATTTGAGCCGATAGAGTTGTGCGCCCTGGCTCGCAAGGCGGGTCAAAGCAGGTGAGGCGGCAATATCGGCAGCGGGCAGCGTTGGCCCCATCTCCGGCATAACAGGTACAGGCCGTGACGGGGGGGAGCCACCGGCAGCATGGATTGGCTCGGCGGCGGGGCAAGTCGAGGCTCCGAGAGTAACAGCCGGAAGCCCGAGCATCAGCATCGGGATGAAAGAGCGCATAGGTTTGATCCTCCTGCGGACATCATGACGGGCGCGCATGTGAGTGCGATCCGGGGGCGTCAATCGGAGCTCTGTTCGCACTCACATTCGGATCGGTCAGACTATGGGGACGTACTTTCTAAAGGATTCTGCACCATGCGCTTTCGCTTCTGGCTCGCCGTCTGTGTTTCGCTGGCGGCCCCCCTGGTCTCCCAGGCTTCAGCGCAGCATCTGACGCCGGAGCAGCTGGACAGACTGTCGCAGGAGCGTCAGTCGGAGATCGGTTCACGCAACTGGGGTCCGCCCCCGACAGTCACACAGGCCCCGCAGGTGCTGCACGCCACGCCGGTTCCCGTGACCTGTCGCAGTCCCGCCCACGACTTCGAGCCGCTTTTTGCCGAGCCGCGTCGTGGTGCGGTCCATGTTGGAACAGCCGCTCCGCAGATCGCTGTGACGGACACGGTTTTTCAGGGCTGGCGGCAGGTTCTGCGCTCGGGAACAACCTTTGCCTGGATCCCGGAGGCCGATGTCGTAGCCTATCGCCCGCTTGTGGACGGCGCGTCCCGGGCCTGCGTTGTCACGGGTGAGAACGCGGCCGGCATGGTCCTGTTCGATTATCCGGCCAAGTAAGTGAGCGCCGTACGCCTCATATTTCTCATGGCAGTCGCAACCGCGGACACCGTCAGTCTGGCTCGCGGGGCGGTTCCTGAGCAGATCGTCCCAGTCAATCCGGAACCTGGATCCCCCGTCTTCACACGGCCATCGTCCTCTACGACGACTGGCGGGACCGCCGCCACATCTTCGTATCAGGGCGCATGGGGTACGGCGGATGCGTATGGGACGCTGATGGCCCAGACCTATGGGGCTGACGCGGTGGCTGCGGCGCAGGCGGCCGGGATCAATCCGGACACGCTGGCGGCATTCGGGCAGATCGAAAGCCATTTCCAGAACGTCGGAAATACGGCCTCGAGTGCACAGGGGGTTTGGCAGGTCACGGACGGCACCTGGAACCAGTATGCCTCAGAACTCGGTCTGAGTGGCGCAGACCGCTCCGATCCCGTCGCCCAGGCCAAGGTTGCGAGCGCCATCATCAGCGATTACGCGTCCGCCGTGAGTCGCTCGACAGGCGCACCGGCCACCGGAACGCAGGTGTATGGCGCCTACATGTTCGGCACCAAAGCCGGCGCGGCCATTGCAACCGAATCAAATGCGAGTACGCCGCTCAGCCAGTATGTCTCCGCCAAGACGCTCGCGGCCAACAATATGAGCGGCTGGACGGTGGGTCAGTACCAGCAGACGGTGGCCAGCCGGATGGGCAGTGGCGCTTCGGAAGCGGTGACGAGTTGAAAAAAGCGCGCCAAAATGGACACACTAAACGTCCGTTTTTACTCAATTTTTTCGCTGTCAGCGCGCTTTCGAGGTTGTTGCAGCGCCCGAACGGAGGCACGATGCCCGGATGGCTGGAGACGTCCCTGTGGGCGGCGCCAGCGAGTCGATCTAGAGGACCCCCGATGACGTAGCGCCCACAAACCAAAAACCCCGCCTCCTCCGATCGCCAAATCGGAAGAGCCAGGGCTCCGGCAAAACACTCGTTAGATGTCGAATTCGTTAACTTCATCTAGCGTCAGCTCTTTTCGAAACGCAAGCACTAAATTGCGAACGGGAGCGTTTTGTCTGGTGTCCGGCCGTGAGGTGGTCCTTTCACCCCCAGACCGGACCGATCAATGGAGCATTCTGCACAGACGCAGAGGGCGCAGGCCCCGTGCACGCGGCGCGGCCGACGCCGGATCAGTGAGGCCATGCTGGCCGCACGCGACGAACTGACCACCCCCGTCCCTGCCGAGCCGGGCAAGCGGGATATGCTGAACATGCTGAAATCCCTGCGGGGTGCGCTGCCCGTCAGCCGGGGAGCGGCTTCGACGCTGATCATCATGGTGGAGAAGACCTCTCCG
Organism: Gluconobacter sp. NFX36; assembly: GCF_049887835.1. NCBI lineage: Bacteria > Pseudomonadati > Pseudomonadota > Alphaproteobacteria > Acetobacterales > Acetobacteraceae > Gluconobacter > Gluconobacter sp. NFX36. Next base: position 59,064 of record NZ_JAGEKJ010000013.1, read on the forward strand.
GACGCCTGGACGGCGCTTGAGACGCCGTTCATCTACGCGCACAACACCACGCTCATGTCCTGGACAGGTCTGTCGCGCAGCACGCTGCAGCGGCACATCCGGGAGCTGGCGGAAGCGCGGCTTCTGGTGCCGCAGGACGGACGCAACGGACAGCGTGGCCGACGATGGCAGGTGGAGGAAGGCCAGACACAGGTTGGCTTCAATCTGGCGTCCCTGCGCTATCGCTGGCCGGATCTGCTGGCCCTGAGCGCGGAACAGCGGCGACTGCGCCAGCGCGTGTCCTTTCTGCGCGACAACATTGCCAGCCTGAACGACACGGTCCGTGCCCAGGCCGAAACCCTCGGACTGGAGGCCATCCTTGAGCAGGCAGTGGGGATCATGCGCAGCCGTCTGAGGACGGTTCAGCCCGGCACTCTGGAGGGGCTGTACCGGGAGATGCTGGCCCTTTCTGCGGCTCTGGCCGGGCAGGGCGCCGAGCCTGAAACCGGCCGGGATGAGACGCCTGTGGAAAACGCCGCTTTTTCAACGTCGTATCCAGCAGAAATGAGGCCCATGGGTCCTCAAAACGGGGCCCACTATACAGATACTAAAAACATTCAATCTTCTAAAAAAGTAGATCGCGTAGCCGCCAATGGCGGCATTCGCATTGAAGAAATGCGGCGTGAAGGGCAGAGCTCCAGGTCCGACCGTTCGAGCGTGTATGACCGGACGGCGCTGCGCGGGTTCAAGGGGACAGCGACGTTCTATCTTAAGATCTGCAGCAGTCTGCGGGATCTCTGTTCCTCCGGTCGGCCGACTGCCGAGCAGTTGATCGAGGCGGCCGAGTATCTGTCGGGGCAGGTGGGTGTAACCTGTCATGCCTGGTCGCAGGCCTGTGTCGTTCTTGGGAGGCTGCAGGCGGCCGTCGCCGTGATCGTTATGGCGTCACGACTGGAGCGGGGTGCTGTCATCCGGTTCCGGGACGCCTATTTCCGCTCCCTGATCGAACGCGGGGCGCGAAACACGCTGTTCCTTGATCGCAGCCTGTATGCATTGCGGGATCATCGCACCCGGGAAGTGGGGATGCTCGCCGAGGCCGGTGTCTCGCTCGCGACCGTAGGTGTGCAAAGCTCCAAAACCCGGGCGGCGTGGATCTGACATGGGGTTTGTTGCAAAGCCTACTCTTCTGCGAGTTCTTGATCGTCTCGGCGCATTGGACACCCTGCTTCTGCCGCTGTTTCTGGTGCATTGGCGTGGTATAGCCGAGGGCTGTCTGGATGGACTGGCGGTCGGACTTCTGCTCCGGAGCGCCTTGACCCGCGATTGGTCCTGGTGTCGGCAGGGCTTCGTCTGGCCGGCCCTTGTCTGGTGGGGATGGCTGGTCCTGTGTTCCCTGCCTCGTCAGATCCCTGTCTCGGCAGAGGCGGCAGCCAGCCTTGCCCAGGCGCTGCTGGCCATCCGTTTTCCGGTCGCGGCCTTTGCCTTGGCGTTCTGGACGTTACAGGATTCCGGGACCCTGACATGGTGTCGCCGTCTGGTTGTCACCTGCGTGCTGTATCTGGGGGGCCAAATGCTGCTTCAGGCGGTGACGGGCCATAACCTGTTTGGCAATCCCCGCTTTGGGGATGGGACACTCACTGGCCCCTACGACAAGCCGCGTGTGTCTGCGCCTTTTGCACTGCTGGGTCTTCCGGCCGCTCTGTTTGTTGGGGCGCTGTTGGGGGAACGGGTGAGACGGTCCTGGCAGAAAGCACTCGTGACGGGGGCGACCCTGCTGCCGGTTCTCGGTTTGCTCGTGCTGGCTGGCCAGCGGATGTCTCTGGCGACATTTCTTCTCGGCACAGGCGTCTGTGCCCTGGTGCTCCCGTCACTGCGGCGTCCTTCGCTCGCACTTCTGGTCGCCAGTCCGGCTCTCATTGGACTGCTGATGTTCGTGTCCCCGGAGGCTTTCGGGCATCTGGTGACAAAGACCCAGACGCAGCTTCTCCACTTCGCCAGTTCACCGTATGGGCAGATCTACAATCGGGCGGCCGTGATGATCGAAGCACACCCGGTTATGGGATTAGGGGACGATGCATTCCGGCATTATTGTCGATCTGAAGCGTTTCTGAGGCCCGGTCCGAGCCATCTGCAACCGGATGGAGGAGGGGTGTCTGTGTGTGTTCAGCACACCCATAATCATGTGCTCGAAGCCGCCACAAACAGCGGATTTCCGGGAGCCGCTCTGTTTGTGGCGATGATCGGAAGCTGGTGGCTTGTTCTGGGACGAACCGCCAGGAGGCAGGTCGGTCTTTGTGCAGCGCACATTGGCTGGCGCGTCGGTCTCTTCGGGGCCGCTGTCCTGCATGAGTGGCCTCTGTCGTCGCAGAGCGCTTTCCTGAACATGCCGCTTGGCGGGATTGCTTTTCTGCTTCTTGGGGCCGGGCTGGCAGAAGCCGTCAGGGATCTGAAGGCGGATCGCCCTGGCGACGGAGAGACTGCTCGCGACGCTTTAACTCTTTCTCAACGGCCTCCCGGATAAACTGCGCCATACCCCTGTCGCCCACAAGCGCGATAATACGATCGCGCTCCTCAGGACTCAGGCGAACGGAGGTCATTTTGAAGTTGAGTGGCGGTCTTCCCATACGCCTCCGCTACACGGCTCATGCTGCGCCTGTCAAACATAAATAAAAGATATCGTCTATTGACGGATAAACGATAGCGTTTAATATGATTTGTAACGCAACATACTGTGTCCCTGTCGGTCAGGCGGGGACCGTGATCGACAGGCCCGTCATGACACTGAAAGCCATTTCAAAAACACTTTTCTCCAGCTCAGCCGTTCTGCTTCTGGCGGCTTGCAGCAGTGGGATGCCCGCCCCTGAGCCCGTGCTGCTCAGTCAGTTCAACCAGAACACGGACCGTTTCGGCGTTGTCAGCACGGTCGGTAAGGCGGAGGGCACGATCCAGAAGAACGGTCGCTCCTGCGATATCTACAAGATTTACACCACCGGACTGACAGCTGGCGGCCGCGCGGCCATGAAGGCGGGTGAAGTTGTCACCAGCGTTGCAACACTTGGTCTGGCGCAGGTGATCTGGGCACCGGTGAAGGCTGGAACCCGTCCGCAGCTCCATACGGTACTGTTCTGCTTTGGCAGTAACGAGAAGCTTGTCGACATCTATGACAAAGATCCGACGGATTCCACCGGCCCCGATCACCTGATCATTAACCGCACGGCTTACAGCACGCCGGTTGTCGCGGCACCGGCCGCATCTTCTCCTCAGGCGGAGGTGACAGCACAGCCTGGTCAGCCTGTGAGTGTCACACCGGTGGCTGTTGCGCCTGCGCCTGTGGAAGCTACTGCGCCCGCTCCGGGTGCGCCGACAACGACGGCCGATGGTGCACCAATTATCTACGAAAAGGCCGTTGCGCCGAAGGCGGCGGAAGCGGCCGGTGCGATCAGCCTGGATAATATGGCGCAGGAAGCGACGACCGGGTTGCAGCAGGTTCAGACAGGCAAGGCCAAGGTTCAGGCGGGCGCAACGGCAGATGATCTGAACTCGATCAGCTCGCAGAAGGCTGTCGCCGCCAATCAGGCAGTGCTGTCTGGTAAGGGGGAGTGAGCGCGCCCATCAGCTAGTACTATGTTCCGCATCATCCAAGGCAACTTACGAAGTGTCTACTGTCTCAGATGCGTCACACTATTACGCTGGATGGCCGTTTTTTTGGTCACAATATCTGGCTGCCTGTCTGGTCTCATGCAGGCAGCTTTGGGGGCAAGCAGAATGTCGGCTATTGGTGAGGAAATAATCGTAAGCAGCCATTCCGGGTATTGCAAATGCATAATCACTACACCTCCCTATCCGGTCATATAGTTTTTTTAGATTCCCGAAGCCAATGACGATAGAAATTGAAGTGCTTGAAGCACCGTGGGAAAAGGTATTTTTGGCCTATTAAAAATAAATATTATGAATTAGTATCATAAAAATATTTAAATTACTGATTTTCTATAAGTTCTTTTCCAGATATATATCCTAGATCATCTCTATGTATCTCTAAGGTAGATTTTATATCGCGTGCCTTATACTTGATTTTTACCGACAAGTGACAAATATATTTTATTTCTAAAATTCCCTTTTTTTGACAAGAAAGTTCAGTTACCTCGAAAGTCGGATTCAAGCCCTGACGCATTTCTAACATTTCAATGCGCCTCAGGCGCTGCAGGCCGGTTTCTGCGCTGGAAGCAGGAATAGGTTTATAAATATAGTTGACTAAGTAGTCATGAACCTCATCCACTGTCGGACTTTTCTGATGGCTTCTAATGAAAATGACTGCGAGAAAAAATAAGACTAAAATTATAAAAGATATTTTTAATAATATTTTGTTCACAAAAAAATTCCGTAATTCTTTTAATATAGAGCGATCATCTGCTGATACACGCTCTATCTATGTGAGTTTTCTCTAGAGTCGGCTTCTTCTCCATTCGTCCAGCTTAACATACAGACTGGGTAAGACGAGAAGAGTCAGGGCCGTACATGACACCAGCCCTCCAATAACAACGGTTGCTAACGGCTTTTCGACTTCAGCCCCTTCGCTCATTGAAAACGCCATCGGAAAGAAACCTAGGCAGGCCACAGTAGCTGTAGCCATGACAGGGCGGAACCGCTCTTCAGCTGCCTCCTGACTGGCAACGCGCGCCGACAACCCTGCCGCTCGTTTTTCCCGAATGCAGGAAACAAGGACTACTCCATTCAAGGTCGCCACCCCGAACAAAGCAATAAACCCAATCCCGGCAGAGACGCTAAACGGTAGGGATCTTACTGTCAGTGCCAGAATACCACCCGTTGCCGCAAATGGCAGATTCAGGAAGACTAGACCCGCTACCCAGAGATCTCCAAAGGCGAACACAAGCAGAAAGAAAATAAGAGCCAAGGTAATCGGTACGACAATCTCCAGTCGAGCAACAGCAGACTGGAGATTGCGAAACTGCCCGCCCCATTCAACACGATATCCATGGGGAAGTTTAAGCTTATGAGCAACGGTCGTCTGCGCTTCCTGAACAAATGAACTCATGTCACGCCCGCGTACGTTCGCCTGTACCATCATTCGCCGCTCTCCCTGGTAGCGGCGGATGGCTGCTGGCCCATCATTCAGAGTAATTTTAGCGACCTGAGACAATTCAACCATCTGGCCATCTCGCGCGGCGACCGGGAGGCGTTTGATATCCTCAAGAGTGCGCCTTTGCAGAGCATCAATACGCACCTCGGTTGGAATTAAAGCGTCGCCGGTAGAAACTGGGGGACCCACATGCCCACCCACTGCTTCAACGACATCAAGAATAGACGCTGTCTCCACATTAAGCCGACCTGCGGCTGTTCGGTCTACATCAATATGCAGGTATGGAATGGTCCCGACGTCCTGAGGCGCGACGTCCGCAGCACCGTTAATCTTGCTGACAATATCCGCCGCCTGCTTCGCAAGCTCCTCTAGCGTGCGGATGTCAGGACCATAAATGCCAATCGCAATCTGTGAACGCACTCCGGCCTGCATGTCATCCATGCGCATTTGAATGGGTTGGCTCCACGAAAAAAGCGAACCGGGATTGTCTCGGCGCAGTGCTGCGTCAAAGGCCCTAACAAGCCCTTCCTGGGAATGTGCAGTTTTCCATTCTGATCGTGGCTTGAGCAGAACATAACTGTCAGTTTGCTCTACCCCCGACGGATCTGTCGGAATAGCAGACGCGCCTGTGTTACTCACAATCGTTCGTATGTCGGGGAACGTCTTCAGCGTTTTCTCGATTGCTGTCACTTCATGAATCGAAGCCCCTAATGAGATCGCCGGAAGACGCGTCGACGTGACAATCAAATCACCCTCTTGGAGTTGTGGGATGAATTCTCCTCCAAGGCGCGTCGCTAAAAAGACAGATACAAGCAGAATACTGACTGCAACCATGAAAATCTGATTTGTATGCGTGCGGCAGTATTGCGCTGCCGGGTTAAAGCCACGCCTTAAAAAGGCGATAAATCGTGTGTCATGACTCTCAACACTGAAATCATGTTCCTGTCCTTCAGATCCAGTTGCTGTATCAGCGCTTCCTGAATGACCCTTCATGATCATCGCACATAAAGCCGGCACACCCAGAAAAGCAAAGACCAGAGAAGCCAGCAATGCCAGGATAATGGTTTCTGCCATCGGTCGAAACATCCGCCCTTCGACACCTTCCAGTGTCAGGATCGGCAGATAGACCAGCATGATAATAAACACGGCAAAAATCACAGGCCGGGCGACAGAGGCCGTGACTTTGGCCACGCGCTGCTGCAGAGTCAGCCCCGCAATAACGGAAATACTCAGAACGCCCTCGACAATGACAAGTGCACTGTCGACAATCATTCCAAAATCTATGGCCCCAAGACTGAGAAGATTGGCTGAAATACCAAGATGGTGCATCTCAACCATCGCAGCCAGCAGAGCAAAAGGAATGATGGACATGATGACCAGAGAAGCCCTCCAGTCTCCAAGAACGACAAGCAACACCACCAGAACAAGCAACGCGCCCAAGGCAAGGTTTTCCTTGACGGTATCAATCGTCACATCTGTCAGCGTTGTACGGCTGTAATACGGCTCCAGGGTGATGCCCTCAGGGAGTGTTTTTTGTAGCGTTGGGAGAATTGTGTTTAACCGGTTGAGCGTGTCACGGGCACTTGCGCCTTCCTGCAGAAGAACAACTGCATTCACAGCCTCTCCTTTACCATCCCGTGTTACAGCTCCTAGCCTTGGAAGCGCACCTTTGTGGACAGTGCCAATATCCCTGATATGAACAATCTCTCCGTTTGGGCCGCTTTTGACCTGAACTTCTCCCAATTCTTTGAGGTCATCGATGAGGGAGCGACCCACAATAATGTGCTGCTCATCATTATGTTCTATCCACGCCCCCCCAGCGGCCTCATTGCCGGTATCGACGGCTTTGAAAACATCTGAAATGGACACATTGAACCGACGCATAGCCATTGGATCGAGCGCGACCTCATAGGTCTCCGACGCGCCCCCATTGACATTGACATCCACAACTCCAGGAACCAGTCGCAGCTTGGGTACAACAGACCAGTTCAGAATACGGTTCAGATCTGTGAGAGACTGGCCTTTCCCTTTAATCTCCAGTTGCATGATTTCACCCATGCCTGTGGCCATTGGCCCCATGCTGATAGAGAGACCATGGACGGAAATGGTATTTTTTGCCTGATCCAGGAATTGGGAAACCAGGTCTCGATCACGGTAAATACTCGTATTGTCATCGAATTGAAGATAGAGAACCGATACGCCAGTACGGGAAACCGATCTTAGATTTTTTAGCCCGACAACCCCGGACAGCACCGTCTCAATGGGAAATGTAACGAGCTTCTCCACCTCTTCTGTCGGTAATCCAGGTGCCTGAATGGAGACGAGGACCTGACGTGGCGAAATATCTGGAACTGGCTCTACGGGAAGAGAGCGAAGATCGAAAAGACCTGCCGCCATCAAAAGAAGAATACAACCCAGAATTCCTTTCCGGCCTTTGACGACATGCAAAAAGAAATTCATGATCTAGTCCCGTGCCTCGGAATGATCAGGCGTCGGCGCCAGAAGATATTGCGACTTCAGGACAAAGCTTCCTTGTGAGACAACTTTCTGCCCAGCCTTGAGACCCTCTGTCACCAAAGCTTTTCCCTCAAGAGTAGTCGCGACAGTCACATTCCTCGGAACAAATTCATGATCTGATTTTTGAACAAAGACACAATTTTCTCCATTCAATGTCTGAATGGCGGCTTCTGGAACAAGAACGCCGGAGACACGATTTCTTGTCATCAAACGAGTTTTTACAAGCATATCAGGACGCAAAATCATATCAGGATTTGTTACGAGGCTACGCACCAGAACATGTCTGGTTCCGGGCTCAATACTGGCCTCGATAAGAGTAATATTTGAAGAAATAGGAGCCTGATTCGCAGAGATGTATGTTAACTGCGGCCCCCCAGCAGCCAACAGTCCAGCTTTCTGTGGATCAACCTGCGAGATGACCCAGACCTGCAAGAGGTCGTCAATTTCAACAGCGGGTAAGGCTGTATTCGAAACACTCTCTCCCTGAGTCACTGAAATCTTGCGGATAATACCGTTCATCGGAGAGGTCACGGTAGAAACCAGACCTTCTCCTTTTTCCAATTGTGTCGAATACCGCGCGAGACGTTGCCGCTCCGTAGTTAACTCAGCCTTTCTCTGACGGACCAATTCACGTGCTGCTTTGAACGCTGAGAGACGTCGCTCTACTTCGCCTGAAGAGACAACACCTCCCACTAAGGCGCGCCCACGTTTATAAATATCCGTTGCGTTACTTTCTTGCGCCAGTGCCTGCTGATAAGCCGCCTGTGCCTCGTTAGCTCTCTGTTCCTGATCTGCCAGGCTAAAGTTTTCATATTTGAAAAGAGGGGCGCCTTTTTGGACTTTCTCTCCTGGCGTTACAAATACTTCCTGAACGCGGCCGGTTCCGATCGGGTGGATACGGGCGACATGGCGCTCATCAAGTGCGACATAGGCCGGGACATCCATATGATCAGACAGCGTTCCGGCTATCGCCGTAGCGATCAAAATATTTTCCGCTTTAAAAGCATCCGGCGAAATCTGAACGGTCTTTTCAGCCATGCCTACGCCAGGAAAGCACAAAGAACTCATGCCCAACAGGACAGACACAAAGATGGATTTTTTCACGGGGTCCCTCCTGTCAGGAGCATCATTCTGATCATGGCAGTGTGCCAGACGACATTTGCCTGAGAGGCTCGTTGCTGCGCTTCCAAAGCACTGCGGCGCGCACGGAGATATTCTATGACCGGCACCTCTCCGACCTTCCAGGCGTTTTCAAGGTCGTTTGCACGTTTCTGTAGTGCGATATTGGTTGCTTCGCTGTGTTGCAGGATTGTCAGCGACGAACGAAAGCGGGTGTGAACCTGCCGATATTCGGTCTGGACTTTTCTGCGCGCCAGAATGGCATCCCGGTCTGCCGCCGCCATAGCCCTGACCGCTTTCATTTCCATGGGAGTATTTCGGGCTGCACTTGGTAGGGGGATTTGAATCTGAACCCCTACCTGCGTATCCCACGGACTTTGATACTGTTCCTGCCGGCTGACCATGACACCCAAACGCGGATTGGGGATTTTGGAATGACGCGCAACGTTGTAGGATGCTTTTGAGACACCTCTTATGGCCTCTGCCAGCCTGACTCTTGGATCTCGTTCAACGTTCAGAGCCATGTTACGCCCATCCAGGATATGTCCTGAAAGAGACAGAAGATCAGGAATATCCTCGTATCCGGTCAGAGCTTCAAGATCAGCTTTGATACCGTCCAAAGATTGAACTGCATCCGAAATCCTGCCTTCAAGGGTTTCTTTCTCTGCGACAATCGCTTCGTTATCAGAGCCGGACAGTTCACCATTTTGATAGGCAACTTCAGTAACGTGAGCGATATTTCCCAACAGGGTATCGGCATGACGTAAATTTCGAATGGTTTCCTGCTGAAGTGTCGCCTCGCTGGTCAGCGTGACGATACGGACAGCTGTTACCAGTTTTTCGACCTGAGTATTAGCGTCGGCAACTTCCTGATTTCCAAGTGCCTCATTGGCAATCGCGCGGCTTTGTCCTGGCAGCCACAAAGGAAAATTTATACCACCTTGATACGTTGTATAACCGACCTTGCTACCGATAAAATGATCGTCAAGATACTCGCCTGTAATAGTGGGGCTGTCAGGAAACCAGGCACGTGCCGCTTTGGCCTCTTTCCTGGCTGCAAAAGCATCCGTATGAAAAGATGTCAGCCTCGGATCTGCTTGCCAGGCCAAGTGAATGGCATCATGAAGTGGAGGGTTCGAAAAACCTTCTGGATTTGAGGGTTCCTCTGTGATTCCATCTCTCCTGCGTTGATTGGGGATGATGGCAGATGAAGCAGCCTGGTTTCTTTGATGTTGAAGAGCGGCTGGCCCGGT